>NZ_JAIBNX010000070.1:0-5771 GCF_026130045.1 Micromonospora sp. CPCC 205371 | reverse complement strand
GGAACCGGCCGGGGGGAGGAGCCGGGGGCGCCCCAGGGGGGGGCGGCCCCCCGAGGGCCGTCGCTGCCCAGCAGGTCGAAGCGGACACCCGGCGCGTGCATCGCGATGGCGGAGTCGGTGCCGAGCGGGCGCCGCGTGATGCGGCCCCGGTTGGCCAGCTCTTCGAGGACCCGACCGACGCGCTCCAGCTCGACGTCGGACGCCTGGCGGCTGACCAGGTCTTGCACGGTCACGGCCGTCACCAGGAGGCTGAAGTAGTCGTTTTCCAACTCGTCGTTGGTGCGCCAAGGGATATCTTCCAGCGGCCACCGGACCGGGTCGAAACTCGCGATCGTCGACCAATACTGCTGGGTGAGGTCCCACCGGATCTGGAGCGCTCGCGCGAGGCGCTGCTGCTCCTCGTTGAGCAGGCCGAGGATGCGGGTGCGCTCGGAGAAGAGCGCCGCGATGCCGTCGAGCGCCACCACCGTGAAGTACAGATATGGCGCGGCCTGGGCGACGCCGGCACGCTGCACGCCCACGTCGTCGGTGACGTCGACCAGTGGCGCATCCTTGGCGATGCCCCAGGACCAGCCGCACTCGAAGAGCCTGTTGGGATTGTCGAGGTCGGGCACCTGCGCGGCACCCGAACCGATGGTGACCTCGCGGAGAGTGGCGCTGACCTGGCGCAGTGCCCGCCGCAGCCGCTCGACGACCTGCCGTGGCGGCAGTCCACTCTGGTTGGCGGTGCGCACCAACGCGCGGCCCTCGCGGGAGTCAGCGTCGAACACGTACACCGTGAAGCTCCGGAGCAAACCGATCATCGCGGCGGTCAGGCGCCTGCTGGCGAGCTTCTCCAGCTTGTCGACCTCGCGCCGGATGTCTTCGCGGCGCAGCTCGGAGCGGAAAACGCGCAGGAAGCCGATCGTAGCGAGGGTCAGCGTGACCGACATGGCGAAGGAGTCGACCACGTCGAGGGCGGTCTGCGCGGCGGTGGGCTCGTCTTCGGGATTCACCGTGCGGAAGTACGTGTCGCCCGAGAAGACCGGCGTGCCGTCGGTGTCGGTGTATCGCTCCATGTACTCCGTGAGGACCCGCACCAGCCGCTGCGGAATCTCCATCGGGTCGCCCAGGTTGCGCAGCGCCGCCGCGACATGTTCCTCAGTGGCGTTGGGCTGGTCGAGCTTGAACGACTCCACGGCAGTCGCCGGAGTCATCAGGCACAGGAGTTGCTCGGCATCGCTGATCGAGTTGGCGCCGTCGCGACCGCCCCAGAGCCATTTGCCGTTTTTCGCGGATGACCGGGCCGTGGCCCGCCAGACCTCAAGCAATTGTTGGCGCGGCTGCATCCTCATCTGTCGCGACCACCATCCCAGCGAGGAGTTGCTATGTGACCGGGTTTCCGGCCGCCAATCCCAATGCCAAGAGCATCTTGCCGCTGTATCCCTCGCGAAGTGGGTGTTCGCTGGTGATCGACACGATCTCCGGGGGGCGGGACGTAACGCCGGACAGACAGTCCTTTATGTGGGCCATAGTAACGGGCACAGCCGGATATTGGTATTCACCGACCGTGTAGCCTTTCGAGTCTTCCATGAACGCCGCAGCGAACGGCGCGCCCGGTTTGAGAGATCGCACGAATCGTGTAGTGGCCTGGCGAAACTCTTCATAGTCGGACGTGATCGACTCGGCGACGAAAAACATCGTGCCCATGTCCCAGCGGCGCTCGGGCAGGTTGAAGATGCTGCCCCGGCAGACGATGGCGCTATCCGCGAGCCGCCGCCGCGGGTTTCCACCCATCGCCCGGATCCGGCGGAACCGGCTCAACTGGCCCCAGAACGCGTCCCAGGACGGGCGGAATGAAGACTTCTCGCGGTGGAGCCAGGCGATGTTGGCCTCGGACCGCTCCCAGAGCGTGATGCTCCGACAGAACGGCAACATCGCGAACGTCGGGTAGAGGTTGGTGCCCGGGCCGACGTCGAGACCGAATCGCGGGGTGTCGGACGGAACGACATTGGCCGAGAAGAACTCGCCCATCCGTTCGAGGATCTGCCGGTCGTCGTCCCGCATCGACGCGTAGTTGTGCCGGAAGTACCAGTCGGAGTCGAACCGGTCCCAGTCGGCCTGGTCGTTGCGTCGGATGTCAACATCTGGGGTGAGCGCGACCCCACCACTGTGCACGGCCGTGCCGCCCCCAGCCACCATATGAACACCCTCAGGGTCCGGTCCCAGGCCAACCACGTCAGCCTACTACGTAAAAGCTAACCGCGCGGATCAGGATCTGGTCACCGCAGTTCACCCCTACGCCACCATGGAACCCACAACAGGCTTGGTGAGCAGGGCTGATTGGTTACGCTGGATCCCCGGATCAAGCGAGCCGGTGACGAAGATCGCGTGCCACACACAGAATACGAGAACCGTCCACACTTTGCGGGAGTGGTCGGCTTCGCCGCGCCGGTGTTCGTCGAGCAAACGTGCGGCGTACCCGAGGTCGAGCAGGTCACCGGCCGCCGAGCTGGCGAGGATGTGCCGCGCCCACTCGTACATCGCCCCTCGCAACCACACGCGGGTCGGTGTCGGGAATCCGAGTTTCCGGCGGTCCACGATGGCCGGTGGGACGACCCCGCGGAGGGCCTGGCGCATCGCGTACTTGGTGGCGTCGGAGCGTGGCGGCAGCTTCAGGTCGACCGGTAGGGTCGCTGCCACGTCGAAGACCTCGCGGTCCAGATAGGGCACCCGCACCTCCAGCGAGTGCGCCATGGAGATCCGGTCGGCCTTGACCAGGATGTCACCACGCAGCCACGTGAACAGGTCGACGTACTGCATCTTGGTCACGTCGTCGAGGTCGGCGCATTCGGCGTAGATCGGCGCGGTGACATCGGTGTACCTGACGCCCTGGTCGTTGCGGCGCAGCAGCCCGCGCTTCTCCTGCTCGTTGAACATCCGGGCGTTGCCGTAGTAGCGCTCCTCGATCCGCGTGGTGCCGCGCTCGAGGAAGCTTTTGCCCTTGACGCCTTCGGGGATCACTTTGGACATCGCGCGCAGGCCGCGCTGCATCGGGTCGGGCAGGCTGCGTACGGCGTTGAGCGAGAGGGGCTCACGATAGATGGTGTATCCGCCGAAGAACTCGTCGGCGCCCTCGCCGGAGAGCACCACGGTAACGTGCTCGGCGGCCTTCTTGGCGACGAAGTACAGCGGCACCAGCGACGGGTCGGCCACCGGGTCGTCGAGGTGCCAGACGATCTTCGGCAGGGCGTCCATCATCTCCTGAGGCCCGATGCGGGTCGGGATCGTGGTGACGCCAAGGTGTCGCGCCGAGTCCTGGGCCACCTCGATCTCCGAGTACCCATCGACGTCGTACCCGACGGTGAACGTCAGGATGTTCGGGTTGAACTCGCGGGCGAGCGCCACCACGGCGGTCGAGTCGATGCCGCTGGACAGAAACGCGCCCACCGGCACGTCGGCCCGCATGTGCAGCCGCACGCTCTCTCGCAGCGTCTCGCGAATCCGCTCGTAGACGCGTTCGGGCTCGGTCACCGGGGTGGGCCGGAAGGTGGGCCGGTACCAGCGGCGCAGCTCGAGCCCGCCCGCGGCGGTCCAGGTGAACAGCTCGCCCGAGCCGACCCGCCGGATTCCTTGATGGAGGGTGCCGGGCTCCGGTACGTACTGGAGCGTCAAGTAGTGCGACAGGCTGCCGGTGTCGATGCCGGCGCCGGCGGCGAAGGGCAGCAGCGCCTTCTTCTCCGAGGCGACGTACAGGCCATCGCCGGTCAGCGCGTAGTGCAGCGGCTTGATCCCGAAGTAGTCGCGGGCACCGAAAGCGCGCCGCTCCTGGCGGTCCCAGATGACGAACGCGAACATCCCCCGCAATTTGGGCAACACCCGCTCGCCCCAGTGGTGGTACCCCGCCACGATCACTTCGCCGTCGCCCTGGGTGGCGAACTCGGCCCCGAACTCGCGGGCCAGTTCCTCGCGCAGCTCCAGGTAGTTGTAGATCTCGCCGTTGAAGGTCAGCAGGTAGCGGCCATCGGCGTACGAGAGCGGCTCGTGACTGTGCTCCACATCGATGATTGACAGCCGCTTGTGCGCGAAGACGGCGTCGGAATCGACCAGTTGGATACCGGTCTCGTCCGGCCCCCGGTGGTGCAGGCTCTCCAGCGCTCCGGCGATCGCCGCCTCACGGCCGGCGGCGTCATGGTTCGTGGAGAAAAAAGCCAAAAGTCCGCACATGGCCCGATTCTCCCACGAGGTACCGTCGAAACCGGGCAACGTCTGCGAACGGGAGCGGTCAAGTTATGGACAAAGAGGTCGTAGAGGCAGTAAAGGCGGAAGCACGGATCGAGTCGCACGACCCGGACTACCCCGAGGCGCTCCTCGCCTTCATGAAGACCGGCTGGCGCGACGACTCCCTCGACGTCCAGCCCCCGCGCGCGCCCACCCCGCACGCCGGCCGCGGGGCGCCCGTCTCCGCCGCGTTCCCCGGCGAGACGCTTGTCATCCCGACCGGCCCCGAAAAGGTCCGCGCCAACGACACCGGCTACCACTTCCGGCCCGGCAGCGACTTCGTTTACCTCACCGGCGACCACGAGTCCGACAGCGTGCTGCTCCTGCACCCCGACGGCGACGCCGTGCTCTACACCCGGCACCGCGCGTCGCGCGACTCCGACGAGTTCTTCCGCAGCCGCGACGGCGAGCTGTGGGTCGGCCGCCGCCACACCCTGGCGGAGAAGTCCACCGAATTGGGCCTGCGCACCGCGCCGCTGACCGAACTGCCCGCCGCCCTCGCCGCCTGCGCCCCCGCCCGCACCCGCGTCCTGCGCGGGCTCGACCCGAGCGTCGACGCGGCCGTCCGGCCGTACGACGCCGAGGAGGCAGGCGCGCGCGACCGCGAGCTCGCCGAGGTGATCTCCGAGCTGAAGCTCGTCAAGGACGAGTGGGAGCTCGCCCAGCTCCAGGACGCGATCGACGCGACGGTACGCGGGTTCGAAGACGTGGCCCGCGTCCTGCCCGCCGACCGGAGCGTCCCCGAGCGGCTGCTGGAGGGTGTCTTCGGGCTCCGCGCCCGGCACGACGGCAACGACGTCGGATACAGCTCGATCGTCGGAGCCGGCTCCAACGCGACCGTGTTGCACTGGGTGCGCAACACCGGCGCCACGCGCCCCGGCGACCTGCTGCTCATGGACATGGGCGTGGAGAACCGGCACCTCTACACCGCCGACGTGACCCGCACCGTGCCGGTCTCCGGAGCCTTCAGCCCGCTGCAGAAGCAGGTCTACGACATCGTGCACGCCTCGCAGCAGGCCGGCATCGACGTGATCAAGCCGGGCGTGAAGTTCCGTGAGGTGCACCAGACGTGCATGCGGGTGCTCGCCGAAGGCCTCGCCGATCTGGGCGTACTGCCGGTGAGCGTCGACGAGGCGCTCGACAAGGAGTCCACGGTGTACCGCAGGTGGACGCTGCACGGGTTCGGCCACATGCTCGGCATCGACGTACACGACTGCGCGAAGGCGCGCAAGGAGAAGTACCGCGACGGCGAACTCGACGAGGGCTACGTGCTCACCGTCGAGCCCGGCCTGTACTTCCAGCCCGACGACGACCTGGTCCCGGCCGAGCTGCGCGGCATCGGAGTCCGCATCGAAGACGACGTCCTGGTGACCCTGGCGGGCGCGGTAGTCCTCTCGGCGGGCCTCCCGCGGACGGCCGCGGAGGTCGAGACCTGGCTGGCCGCCCAACGCGAGGCCGGCCCCCGCCTCCCGTAGCCCCGCGGCCGCCCCGCGCGGCCGCCCCGCGCCGCC
>NZ_JAIBNX010000007.1:56090-98736 GCF_026130045.1 Micromonospora sp. CPCC 205371 | reverse complement strand
TGCCGGCACGCTGGGATCCTGCCACGATGCAGCTAAGGACAGCGAACATCAACCAAGATCAGGCTTACTTACCTGCCGATGTGCGCGCGTTCTCAGACGGGGATGTGATCGCGATGTGGCCGATCCCAGGCGCCAACACGATCGCGGCCCGCCGAGCTTATCGCGTTCACCGGCGTGATGCTGGACGTGGCCCAGGCCCGCCGCGCCAACGTGCGATACCTGCGCATGCCCTACACCGCGCCCACCAGCCATCCCCTCGCCACGACGGACGCCGCCCGCCAACAGCAGCAGGTCCGGCACACCGTAATCCGGATCATCGCCGCCCACCTGCGCCCCGACGCCGCATCCTCCTGCAAGGCCACCACTTCGACCTCACCGATGCCATCATCGACGGCGGCGACTTCAGCGGCATCCACGTTCCCGCTGGCACCATCCTCGACCTTTCCGGTGTCACATTCTCCGGCGGCAGGGTCGACTTCTAGGCCCGGCGCGGCGCAGGTGGTGCCAGTTGGCGAAGCTGCGGATGATCCGGCGCTCCTGCGCGTCGGAGACCCGGGCCGCGATCCGGACGACGTGCTGCTCCAGGCGGGCGAGGTATTCGTCGCGTGGGGGCAGGACGCCAGCGGTGACGAGAACCGGCGCAGGTGCCGGAGGCTGCCGGTGGGTCTGAGGCTATCCAGGACCACGTTTTGCCCTTGATGGATCGGTCAAGCGCAAGCTAAGCGACTGACAGGTTCACCGCGGCGCTGATGGGGATCGCCACCATGACCAGGAGGAATGCCAGCAGCGCCGCGGCGCCCTTCTGCTGCTGGGCGTGGATTGTCCGCAGAGTGCAGTCGCCGGTCAGAACGAACCAGTCGATGAGGTAGCGCGCGCCGTACAAGCCGACGTATGCGACGCCGAGGGCTATGCCAAAGCCGCGGAGGCTGCCGGCCCAGGTCGTGAAGTCGCCGGCCATCGCGCCGTACAAGATCAGCCCCACCGAGCCCAGCACCGCGGCGCTTTCCAGCCCTTCGGTCAGCCCGCCGGACGCCACCGCGGCCCGCAGGTCGCCCCGGACCGCAATGCTGTGCAGGTAGAACGCGATGACGAGGGCGGCGATCCCGGCCACGGTGAAGACCAGGGTGGCGAGCAGGCCGGTTCGTACGGTGGGCGCCTCGCCGACCAGCGTGGCGCGTACGACCAGACCTAGGCCGATGTAGAACCCCAGCCGGACCAGCCCGACCGAGATCGGCACCCGGTCGAGCGCGGCGAGCCGCGTCGCGCGGGTGCGCAGGATCATCCAGTCGGTGAGCAGGAAGCCAGCCACGGCGAGCAGGGTCGCCCACACCAGGGCGCCGCCCACCCAGGCCAGTGAACTCCATGCCGAGACGTCGCGGCCGACCAGGCCGGACACACCGACGACCTGGACGAACACGAACCCGGTTCGCTGTAGCAGGTAGGCCCAGTTGGTGGCCAGCCACAGCTCGGCGTGGTCGTCGAACGCGGTCAGCAGGTTGAGCAGCCACCAACCGCCCCCGACGCCCACGACCACGATGAGTACCTGGAGCCCCGCGATGAGAGGCGCTGGATCGTCCATGTCGGTTCTCCTGACCGGTCAGCCGGTGTGGGCGATGGTGTGCGGGACGAAGTGGCTCATGTTGTCGGTGACCGGACCGGCGCTTTCCCGGATGCCGAGCCCGGCGGGTTCGCCGTCGATGAGCCAGAGGCCGAGCACTGGGTGATACGGCACGCCGCGCTCGTCGGGGAACGCGGGCAGCGGCGCATACGCCTGACAGACGAACGGACCGTCGTACGGGCCAGGGGTGCTCAGCACCGTCTCGTTCTCGATGACGATGCTGACGTTCGCGCCCTCCCGCCCGAGCAGCGGCTTGCGCACGTACGACGTGAGCCACGCCGGGCGGTGCGTCTCGAAGTACGCGGGCAGCAACAGGGCGCGGCGCGCCGGGTCGTCGCCGAACAGCTCCCACAGCACCGGCAGCAGGCCCTTGTTGCTCCACAGCATCTTGTACGGCGGCTCGATCCACACCGTGCTGTCCCGCAACGGATCACCCATGTCGCGGAAGCACTGGCGCGCAAACCGATCAGCGGTCATCCACTCCCACGGATATAGCTTGAAGATGACATGGATGCGTTCCAGGTCGGCGTCGTAGAAGTGGTCGTCGGTGGCCGGGTTGCCGGCACCGATCTGGCTCATCCAGACGAACTTGACCCGGTGCCCCATGGGTTCGAGCGCCTGTCGCGCGGTCTCCATCAGGTATTCGGTGTTGAACAGGTCCTCGCCGGTCTCGTCCGCGCCGTCGCACGCGAAGTGGATGGTCAGCGGGGTAGGCAGGAACGGCCGGGCCTGGCGGAGGCGATCGATGTTACGCCGCCAAGCGTCGATGAGTCGCTCGTGCAACGCGTTCCACTGGTCCTTGCCCTGGGCGGTCTCCAGATGCCAGTACCACTGGACTACGGCGGACTCGGGCAGCGCGGTCGGGGTGTCGGCGTTGAACTCCAGAAGCTGTGGCCGCGCGCCGTCGTAGCGCAAGTCGAAACGGCCGTACACGCTCGGCGAGAAATCACCGCGGCTGCGCCCGCCCGGCCCGGTGTCGTCGTCGTACCACGTGCGGGCCACCTGCTCCCAGGCGAACTCGGGGACGCCGAGCCGGTCGAGCAGTCCGTTCTCCAGGATGTGGTCGCCCGCGTCGACGCACATTTCGAAAAGAGTCTCGGCGTCGGCATGCAGGGCCTCCACCTCAGCGGCGGTGAAGTCGTAGAACGGCCCTTCACGCCAGTACGAGACGGTCTCACCGGTGGACAGCGTCGTGTCGTTGTAGACCAGTCCCTGCGCGGCAATGGTCTCCCGCCAGCCCGGCCGCACCACGCCGGTGGGGATGCGACGCACGTCAGCCACCCCCGCTTCCGCGCCCGGAGTCGCTGCCGAAGCCACCCGACACCACCTCACCGTTGCTGACCTTGCCGGTGGCCGGCAGACCGTAGCGCTGGCGGGCGGCCGTGTCACCGTACGCGATCTTGGTGCCACCGGGGAGCCGCTGACCGGGCTTGAGACCGCGCCCGTACGCCCCAGCCCACAGGAAGTAACGTCCGTCCCGATCGTCGTCGCACCGGTCGTCGTCGACGATCACGCCGTCCGCGTCAGCGCAGTAGACCCGCTGCTCCGGCTCCGTCTGGCAGGCCGCGGTGAACCCCGCCGTCGTGACCAGTGCGGCCAGCGTGAGGTACCCGCGCCCCAGCGGTACGGCATTGGATCGCCTCATACGATTCCCCCTTGACATGCGACTATGGACCATAGTTGACCTGCGCAAAGTGGGGGGTCCGGCTGGGCCGAGTACTGGACAAGCGGCTATCCGCCTCAAGCGGCCGCAGCCTTCCCGGTGCCGCAGCCTTCCCGGTGTTCACCCGAGCGGGTGCGTGCCGGCGCCAGTGCGGTGTTGTTGGTGCAGTCCGGCGCATTCCGATAGCGGGGTTCTTCGATTAGCTGTATTTCCAGCGGGCGTTCGGTTGGCGCGGCTTGGGATTCCTGGCGTTTCGGATGGTGTCTATAGCATGGGCCCGCGGAGGATGGGCATGAGTCTGCGGAGCCACGTCGCGTTGTCCTCGAGCGTGTTGCGCATGGCATCTGCGGTGTGGGCCTTCCAAGCCACGCGGTGGCGGTTAGATCCTTGACGGCCACTGGAGCGGAAGCGGCGCAGGTGCGTCGGGTGGAACAGCCGGTGCGCGGACACTGTCATCTCTACGACACCGGCGAACCGTGGTCGGTAGCCGCACGGTTTTCGACTCCTGCGCTGAGAACGGCACTGACCACACTCGTTCTAGCGTTCTTAGTAGCAACCGGCGTCCAGCTGATCGCGGTCGGGTCCGTCGCTGCCGCCCCGCCGGCCTGTCCGGTTACCGGGACGGTGGTCAAGGAGGAGACGCCGGGCCAGGTCGCGGTCACCCTCACCAACACCGGCGCGACGGAGATCACCGCCGACATTTTCCTCCTAAGGCCCTATGAGAGCGGGCCGGTCTTTGTCTTTCTCGAGCCGGGGGCGTGGGCGACCTCGGTCTACGCGGGACTGGGTGATGAGAGGTACGACATCCGGGTGAACGTCAGCGGTTGCGAGAAGGAGCTGCGCTTCAAGGGCCGCTGGTCGCCGCCGGAACCCCCGTCGTTGCCCCCGTCGAGGTTGGTTCGATAGTTCCGCGACCCGGTCCAGCTGGCCACTCCGCGCCTGGTCCAAGCCGGCGCGGAGTGACCCGTCGTCGCGAGCCGCGAAGGCTGGATGCCTTAGCGCGGGTCCGCGTTATACGCTCGGCGAGCAGCGGCTCGCCGGCGACCAGATAACCGCTACCGCACGGCGATTCTTGGTTCACTCTCATGCCGCGATTCGGTCGCTACTGAACGTCACGGCCAGCTATGCCGGGGTCAGGCGTTCGGTGAACGTCGCCCAGTCGCAGGTGCCGTCGCGGTCGCGTCGGTTAGTGCCAGTGCGTGTGACTAAGGGGCTCCCGGGGAACTGTCCGGCGATGCCGGTGCGGTGATGTCTCAGGGAGCGTGCGACACACGCTGCGGAGTGCGCCGCGATTCCTTTCGGGTACGTCGGCGGTCGGTACTGACATGGATGCGATCAGGGAGATGTACGCCCGTTGGGCCGCTGGGGACATGGGCGAGGATGACCAGTGGGGGGACGTGACGGCCGAGCCGCGCGGCCTGGACTACGCGGAGGTGTCGGCGGACGGTGTGCCGGCGATGTGGCTCGTCCCGCACGGTGCCGACCCGGACGCGGTGATCGTCGCGCTGCACGGTGGCGGCTTCGTGGGAGGGTCGTTGTACACCCATCGCAAGATGTACGGGCACCTCGCGAAGGCGGCCGGTGTACGGGTGCTGCTGGCGACCTACCGGCTCGCCCCGCGGTTCCGTTACCCGGCGCAAATTGAGGACGCGGTCACGGCGTACCGGTGGGCGGCGGCGCGCACCCGGACGGTGGCGCTGGCCGGTGATTCCTCCGGCGGCGGCCTGGCCGTGCAGGTCGCCCTGCGCCAGCCCAACGCGGCCGCGCTGCTGTTGCTGTCGCCGTGGATCGACATGGACCCGGCGCAGACTGCGACCTCGTACGAGGAGAACGCCGCGACCGACCTGTTCTTCACCCGGCCGATGGTGCAGGGTCTCATTCAGCAGTACCTGCCGGAGGGGATCAGCGGCCTGGCGCCGGAGGTCAACGCCTTCCACACCGACCTGTCCGCGCTACCGCCGGTGTACGTGCAGTGCGGCGGCGACGAGAGCGGGCGGGGGGACAGCGAGCGCCTCGCGAAGCTGACCGGCGCCCGGCTGGACGTCTTCGACGGGCAGCTGCATACGTTCCAGATGGCCGCCGGGCGGGCACCGGTTGCCGACGAGGCGATCGGGAGGCTGGCCGCATGGGTGCGTCCGAAGCTGGAGCTCTGACCGAGGCGTTCGAGCGGGAACGCCGGGGGTTGTTCGCCCACGCGTACCGGATGCTCGGCGCCTATCATGAAGCAGAGGACGTCGTGCAGGACACCTACGTGCGGGCGCTGCGGGGGTGGGAGAACTTCGAGCGGCGTTCGTCGGTGCGCACCTGGCTCTACCGGATCGCCACGAACGTCTGCCTGAACGTGATCGAGGGCCGCGGGCGGCGCGTACGCTCATTCGGCCTCGCTCCGGACGATCTCGCTGAAGGCCAGTTCGGTCCGTGGCTCGAGCCGTTCCCGACGGACCCGGCCGACCTGGTGACCGCGCGGGAGAGCGTGAGGCTCGCCTTCGTGGCCGGGTTGCAACACCTCACCCCGCGGCAGCGTGCCGTTCTGCTGTTGCGGGGGGTGCTGGTCTTCTCCGCGGCCGAGACCGGCGAGGTGCTGGGCATGTCGGTGCCGGCCGTGAAGAGCGCCCTGCAGCGGGCCAGGGCGCGGCTCGACGAGGCGGCACCGGCCCGCGACGACGTGCTGGACGCCACCTCGCCCCGGGCCCGGGAACTGCTCGCCAGGTACATGGCGGCGTGGGAGACGTCCGACGCCGACGCCTTTCGCGAGGTGCTGCGCGTGGACGCGGCCATCGAACCGGTCGGCTCGGGGACCTCGTACGCCGGTCGTGAGGCATGCCTCGCCTTCGCGACGCCGTCAATGGGCCCCGCGGGTGCATGGCGAATGGTGGCGACCGAGGCCAACGGCCAGCCCGCCGCGGTGGCGTGGTTCCGCGGCGAGCCCTACGGCGTGGCGGTGCTGACCGTCGCCCAAGACGGGATCGTCGCCATCACGCTCTTCGGCGACCCGACGCTGGCCAAAACCTTCACACCAAGGCTTGAGTGACGAGCCACCCGCGCGAATGAAATCCCCACCACTTACCGCCGCCCCGGTCGAGGTGTTCGTGGAAGGATTCGTGGATCCGTGAGTAGCGGACATTCGGGCTTCCTGACGGTCAGGCGGTGATCCTTCCGGCGTCGCCGCGTCTCTTGATCACCTGCGCGCATAGGCGCGATCCGCGTTCGCGTCGACGGTGCCACCACGGGGGCACCCCAGCGCCGAGCACCTCGGCCGTGGTTTCTCGGCAGGGGCGAACGTAACCTTCACCGGGTGGGCGTAAATGTGGGACCTGTGACTCTCAAGGTCCGCTCGCGGCCTTGGAGTCAGCGTGGAACGTGGCCGTTTGGGGAGTAGACCAACAGTCGGAAGCCCATCGGTACCCGCTGGTGACGAGGCAGGCCGAGCACGTTGTAGTCGACCGCGAGGTCTTCGAAAAAGAGCCCTGATCCGGGCGCCATCTCCACGTTCGGGATCGTGATCGTTACGAAGACCGGCAGCTCCATGTCGGCCCCGACCCTCGTCGGTCCGACGGATAGCGCCGGAGCCGGCGACCAGGTAGAACGTCATACAGGGCCTTGAGGGATCGAACGTGATGGTGTGGTTGCCTGCGCTCTTACCTCAAGGCCGACCTATGTCAGCCAGCCACGCCGCACCGCCACCCATCGACCCCATCGGTTCCGGACGGGGCACTTAGACGTTGGCGATAGCGGGGGCCTGCTCATCGCGCCCGCGAACCGCCCACGCGTTCAGATGGCCGGTCACGTCCCGGGGTCGTACTCTACGGCGGCGGGAGTGTTGAGCAGTTGCATCTCCCAGGCGAACGCGACTCCGGAGCCACCTCCGTGCTGTCCGAGGACCTCCCCGACGCCCGGGACGGTGGCCTCGCGGGCCCAGTCACGCTGGAGCTCGGCCATCACGACGTTCGAGGTGATCGGTACCACGCCCGCCTGGACCATGCGCTGCACGCCCATGTCATGGGCTTCGCGGGTCGTACCGCCGGAGGCGTCGGTCACGGCGTAGACGGCGTATCCATCGGCGAGGGCGTGGATCGCCGGCATGGCCACGCAGATCTCGGTCCACAGGCCGGCGATGACGAGCTTCTTGCGTCCGGTCGCTTGGCCCGCGTCGAGGACGCGGGCGTCTTCCCAGGTGTTGATGAACGTCCGGTTGATTGGCTTTTGATCCGGAAACACGTCCTGGAGACCCTGGATGAGGTTGCCGCCGCGCTCCTCGACGACAGTGGTCAGGATCGTCGGGACCCCGAACACCTTGGCAATCTTGGCAATCGAGACCACGTTGTTGATGATCATGGTCGGCTCGTGGCTATGCAGATTGGCGAACTGGAACGGCTGGTGGTCGATCAGCAGCAGGACGCTCTCTTCCGGCGTCAACAGCGCTTCCAGTCCAGCCTTCGTGGTGCTCATCGCGCTCTCCCTCGGTTCAGTGCTCCCCGCCAAGCTCATGTCGTGATCGACGCTATGGCGCTGGAGGTCGGGGCGTCCAAGACCTCCGGCCCGCGCGATTGATAGGCTGGCGCTATAGATCTTGAGCCACGTCTGATCCGGTATTTCCTGGCCGTCGCGGAGGAGCGTCACTTCGGTCGCGCTGCCGCGCGCCTGTACATCTCTCAACCGTCACTCAGCAACCAAATCCAGAAGCTCGAGCACAGCCTCGGCGCGGCGCTGTTCGTGCGCAGCACACGTCACGTGGAACTCACCGCCGCCGGCCGGGTCCTGCTCGAGGAAGGGACGCTGGCGCTGGCCGCGCTCGAACGGGCGGCCGACCGCACCCGGCTCGCGGGCACGGGCACGGGCACGGACGGCACGATACGGTTGTGTTACACACCGATAGCCAGTTTCGGGACGCTGGGCGCGATCCTCACCGCTGTCCAGACGGACAACCCGAATCTCACGGTCATCCAGCGAGAACGCTACAGCGCCACGATTCCCGCCCGTCTCCTGGCTGGTGAGGACGACATAGGGCTTGTCCTGTACAGCGAGCCGACGAAGGGCGTGGCGAGCGCGATTCTGCGCGTCGAGCCGCTCGCGGCACTGCTGAGCGAACGTCACCACCTCGCCGCCACAGAGGCGATTCCGCTCGCCAAGCTCCAGGACGAAACGCTGCTGCTCTTTTCCCGTGAGCACGCCCCTACGTACTACGACCACATCATCAGCACCTGCGAGCGCGCCGGCTTCCAGCCCCGTGTCAACGCTTTCCGGGACCCGCGGCCCCTAGCGATGCTCGCGCGCATGGCCACGGGACACGAGGTGGGGCTGACCCCTGCCTCGTTCGCCTTCCACGCCGCCGACGCACAGCCAGGCGTAGTCGCACGCGAGATCGTCGACCCCGAGATCCTTGCCGAGTGGTCGATCGTCTGGCCGGCGCACATTGAGTCGGCGGCCATCGCGCGTTTCCTCGACAGCGCACGAAAGTACGCCGCCGACAACAGCTGGCTGAGCTGACCCGAACCCGAGCCACCGCCGGGCTACTAGGTGCTGTTTTGGAAGTCTTGAACCCGTTTCGGTGCGCCCGCTTCGGCTCTCGGTTCACCCGTGGCCATACTTCGGGGTGCGCAGTCATTTCGAGCCGGTCGGGTTCCGACCCGGGAGCGGCAGTGTCGGGGTTCGCCGGTCATTGGAAGGTGAGCGCTGCCCACTCCTCGGTCCACCGACAGCGGCTCAGACCGGCCGCGGCGAACTCGTCGATCTGGTTCGCCCGCCGCACTCCCAACCACCGCAGCAGGACGTTGACTGCCATGTCACGGCGGTCGGCCACGACCGCGTAGTGTTCCGGCGCCTGGCCAGATGAGGTTGCCGTGAACACCGGCCCCCACGCGACCACCCCGTCGCGCCAAGCCACCGCCGCGTGGAAGCCGCTGCCGCCGAAGAACTCGGTGTGCAGGTAGGCGACAAGGCCGTGCACCGAGTGCCGGCTCGCCCATTGCGCGACCCCGCTGGTCAGGTCGTAGAACCCGGCCACGGCCGGGTCATGCACCGCGGTCTTCGTAATGCTTGCGACAATCTCGTCCGTTAGCGGCAGGAGCACCAACCCGGTCTCCGGGGCCAACGGCACCACAGGCAACGCTACTTGCGCGCGGCTCTGCACGGAACGCTTCAGCAGCAGAGCATGGACAGTTCCGGCCACGCCGCGAGCGTATCCATCGAGGCCGCCTCAGGCCGCACTCATTCGCCGCGTCAAGTGCGCGGATCGCGGCGACCGCCACAGAGTTGTCAGAGCCGAACTCCAGGATCGAGGGTCATCCCACACGAGGTCGGGCGACACCTGGTCCTTGTGTCGCTGCGCACGCCGGTCACCCTCATGACTCTGCGCCCGGAGAAGCAACCTCCTGAGTGGAGTCGGCTCGACGAAAAGAACGTGCGGGACTACACGCCGGTCGTGCGGAGATAGCCGCGATCCGGCGTACCGGCCGTCATTTTGGTTGTCTGGAGAGCAGCGCGGACCCCAGCGGCGTGAGCGTGTGCAGGACCGCCTTGCCAGCCCGGACGGTGTGGATGAGCCAGGCGTTGCGCAGCACGGCCGTGTGCTGGCTGACCGAGGCGGGGCTGATCCCGACGCGGCGCGCCAGCTCCGACGTGGTGCGCCCGTGCGCCACCGACTCCAGCACGGCCGCGCGGGTCGGCCCCAGTAGCGCGGCCAGTGTCGTGCCCGCGGCCAGTGAGCGGGTGAGGCAATGCTCGATCGGATACACCAGCACGGGCGGAAGGTCCGGATCGAACAGCAGGTCCGGGGTGCCGTACGACAGGTACGACGGCACCAGCAGCAGACCACGGCCGTTGAGGTGCAACGCTCGCTGCTGGGGAACCTCGACCTCCAGCACCGGCGGCTCCCAGCGGATCATCGGCCGAAAGCTGTTCAGCAGGCCCTCGGCGCCCCGGTCGAGCAGCACCCGGGCGCGCCGGCCGCGGTCGGCGTCGACCTGCGCCCGCGCGTCGTCGCGGAACGGCGCCACCACCGACTCATGATGCGAGCGCAGGGCGTCGGCGAGCCGGCGCAGTGTGTCGAGATCACCATCGGCGAGCCGGCGCGTCCAGGGCGCCATGGGCGTGCCGGTGCGGGCCAGCCGGGCCATGTCCGTGCGGAGCCGGGACACCGGGGTGGACACCACCGCGTCCAGGGCGCTGGGCAGGCCGGCGGTGCTGCCTTCGGCGGGCGTGAGGAAGTCCGGGAAGTAGGTCTGATGCACCAGTGGCGCCAGCATGCTCAGATCGTCGCGGCGGCAGGCCCGCACCGCGTGCCGGTGCCACCGCCCGAAGATCAGGTCCGGGCCGGGGCGCCGGAGCCGGAACACGCTGATGACGGTCTCCCACAGCGGGTCGGGCTCCGCAGCCACCCGGACTCGCGCGATGTCATCTGGCGTGAAATGGATGCGCAACACGTCGGCCCCCCGGGTCGCCGCTGCCGGAACTGTTGCATCGAGGCAGGCAATTTTACCCGCAGCGTCATCAATTCAGGTACGGCTGAAAGGACTTGTCCGAGATCGGACGGTGCCCGGACGCTCTATTCATGCCGATCGAGATCTACGCGCGTCGCCTGGGCGACACACGCCATCGGCAAAGGTCGAACTGAGTGATGTCCACATCGAACGCGCCGTCGGTGATGCCGCCGCTGTAAACCCCTCGCGGTACGGGGCAGCCTCGGCGATCTTGCGCTGCGCAGCCGGGCGAACTTCCGCGGCATAAGGGCCGGCCCGGTGCCGGTGCCGATGTCCGAAGAATTGGAGGATCCGTGCGCAACAAAGGACCTTGGCACGGCTGCGGGTGGGAACACCTCCACTGGGATCTGGTGGCGCCGGGAGATCTCAACCGCGACGGCCGTCCGGACCTCGTGACGATCGATGATCGAACCCACTGCATGATGCGCTGGTACGGCGACGGCCGCGGCAGCTTCGGCACCGGCCTCCAGATCGGCTGCGGCTGGCACCTCTATCAGTACAACTTGGCCGGGCTGCACGACATGAACGGCGACGGCAACGGCGATCTCATCGCCCTTCAGCAAGGCACGATTCTGGACGCCTGGTACGGCGTTGGCAACGGTGGGTTCACCGCCTTCCACAGCCTGACCGGACCGGTCTGGAGTCACCAGCGGCTGGTCGAATAGACGACCCCCACGCACGCGAGTTCCTCCGAAGGCTTGTAGCTGTCCCTGGATCCAAAGCGCCCGCTGATCCGCCCTACCGAACCAGCATTACCGGGCCGTGGCGGCAATCGTCGGTTGCGGTGATTTCGCCTGGCGTGGCTGGAGCATCCACGTCGGAAGGCCGCACCCTGCGGACCTTTCGTACCAGCCTTGAACGTACGGGACGCGCCGCTGCTGACTCCTAGCTTTCACCCATCAAGAGATCGGGGAATACACGATGCGCAAAGGATCGGTACTCGTTGTGGTCGCGATGCTGGTGGCGTTGCTGCCGTCGCCCGCGATCGGCGCTGCCGCGGACCGGCGGGACGACTACAACCGGGATGGCGTCAGCGACCTGCTGGCGATCAACAGGCAGCCGGGCCAGCCGGACGACGGCTGTCTCTACCGGTGGTTCGGCAACGGCGACGGGGGTCTGGGCGCCGCGCAGCGGATCGGCGGCGGCGGGAGTGCCTACCTGCCAGCGGCGGGCCGCCACATGAACTCGGGCGGCGACGGCGCCCTGACGGCCCTGACCCCCGCCGGCAGCCGGCCTACGTGCCTCTGGCGCTGGTGGGGCGACGGCCAAGGCGGCTTCGGCGCCGGCGCCCAGGTGGGCTGCGGCTGGGAGCTCTACACGGAGCTGACCGGTCCGGGCGACATCACGGGTGACGGCAACGCGGACCTCGTCGCCCTCGATTTGTCGAAGACCGATCCGTGCCTGTGGCGCTGGCCGGGCAACGGCCAGGGCGGGTTCGCCCCGGCCGCGGTGATCAACTGCGGCGGCTGGCACCTGTACCGCGACATCACCGCGGCCGGCGACGTCAACCGCGACGGCAAGCCGGACCTGGTGGGCATCAAGCGGGACACGGGATGCCTGTACCACTGGTTCGGCGACGGTCGGGGCGGCTTCGGCACCGGCACCGCATCCTCGTGCGGCTGGGCCGGGTTCGAGGACCTGACCGGACTCTCCGACCTCAACGAGGACGGCAACGGCGACCTGGTGGGGCGGCTACCGTTCGGGGCCGGCAAGTACGCGCTGTTCGCCTGGTACAGCACGGGCTTCGGCGGCTACTCCCGGGGCAACGAGCTCGGCCAATCCGGTTGGGCGTCGATGGATTTGATCTGACCGAATCGGGGAGCAGCTGTCCAGCACGCCTGGCATGTCTGTTACGGCTTGGGTGGCGGTGGCTTTACCCCGGTGCCGGCTCATCCGTGGCATTTCCTTACGTTGCGGGTGCCGGTATTTGGCGACACCCACGGCGGCGTGAGCCTGGGGTGAGGTCCCCCCGGTTTCACGGAGTCTTCTGATCATGGTCTGATGGCCATGGGGAGGACGATCTGTGGCAGCACCGAAGAAGTACCCGGATGAGCTGAGGCAGCGTGCGTTGCGGCTGTATCGGGAGTCGGATCCGAAGCCGGTGATCAAGCGTCTGGCGGAGCAGTTGGGTGTGCATCCGGAGGCGTTACGGAACTGGATCCGGCAGGACGAGGCCGACCGTGGTGAACGCGACGACCGGCCGACGACCGACATGGTGGAGGAGAACCGGCGGCTGCGTCGCGAGGTCGCTGAGCTGCGCCGGGTCAACGAGATTTTGAAGGCCGCCAGCAGTTATTTCGCCCAGGAGCTCGACCCGACCCGGCGGCGGTCATGAGGTTCGTCGACGAACACCGTGACCGGTACGCGGTCGCGCTCCTGTTACGGGTTCTGCAGATCACCGCGTCGACGTACTACGGCTGGCTGGCCAAAGCGCGGCAGCCGTGCGACCGGGATCTGGTCGACCGGGGCTTGCTGTCCAACATCTATGAGATTTGGGAAGCCTCCGGCCGCACCTACGGCGCGGACCGCGTGCACGGCCAGCTCTGTCGGGACGGTATCCGGGTGGGTCGTAAACGCGTCGAGCGGTTGATGGCCGGCCAGGGCTGGCAGGGCGCGTTCCTGCGCCGTGGCTGGCGCGGCGGCACCACCCGGCAGAACCCGAAGGCGGTCCCGGCCCCGGATCTGGTCAACCGGCAGTTCACCGCGCCGGCGCCGAACCGGCTCTGGGTCGCTGACGCTACCCGCATCGCCTGTGGTGAAGGCGCGTTCTGGCTGGCCGCGGTCCGGGACGTGTTCTCCCGCCGCATCGTGGGCTGGAAGACCTCGGACCGCTGCGACACTGACCTGATCCTTGGTGCCTTGGAGTACGGCATCTGGTCCCGCGACGTGCGCGACGGCCAGCTGATCCACCACTCCGACAGGGGTTCGAACTACACCTCGTTCCGGTTCACCAATCGGTTGGCAGACAACGGAATCCTGCCCTCGATGGGCTCGGTCGGCGACTCCTACGACAACGCGCTGATGGAGAACTTCTTCTCCACGCTGAAGATCGAACTCGTCTACCGCAACAGCTGGCGGACCCGCGACGAGGCGGAGAACGCGATCTTCGCCTACATCGACGGCTGGTACAACACCCGCCGGATCCAACGCGAGCTGGGCTACCTCAGCCCGGACCAGTACGAGACCGCCTGGAAACTAGTTCACATCGATCAGTCAGACTCGACCGGCACCATACCGACGCCGACCGGCGCCAGGTAACCAACACTCCGCGAAAGCGGGGGGAACTCAAGGTGAGATGCGCGGCGCCGTTGGCGATTACGCGAGCAAGCGGCTGGGTCATCAGGTACGCGTGGAGCGTCTGGGCGACAAGACGATTCACACCTACGTTACCTTTCCCGTTCCGGTCCGCAGGCCGGCTCATGGCGCCAGCGTGTCGGAGCTGAGCTGCGGCGAATGCGGTACGCGTTTGCGTGTTCGGGTCCGCAATGCCGCAGGTACGAGATGGGCGCGCAGGGTATGGCTGGCCGCGGCTGTGCCCAGCCTCCTCCTCACGGCCGCCGCCATCTTCGTGTTTGTCCAGTTCGACCGTCCGCCTCCGGACAACAGGCCCTACGTCACGCCGCTGTGGGTCGAGCTGTCCTTCATACCGGCCGGTCTCGGGATCGCCGCGTTCCTGCTCTGCGTCCTCATGTGGTGGCACACAGACGGAGTCAGGTTGATATCCAATCGGGGCTGGGAACACCAGCTGGTCTATGCCAAACGCAGGAAGGGCTGAGCTGGTGGATCAGCTCGCCCCGGACCGGTCGGCCAACACCGGTGGGCCGGGTTCGATCTGGTGAGTCACCGCAGCCCTGCTGCGAGTTCGGCGGCGTTGTCGAATGCGGGTGCCGCCCTTTCAGCTTCGTCTTCGGTGAGCGCCACGGACTGGGCGCGGGCTAGCATTTCGGCCGCGGTCTTTGGATCGTGCAGCACCATCGCGAGTTCGGCGCGGTAGACGAGGACCTCTACCTGCTCGACCGGGTCGTCGTCGGCTTGCGGGCGGGCCAACGCGCTGTCGAGGATCCGAACGGCCTGTCCGGCGCTTCCCCTGGAATCGGCCTGCACGACAGCATTCGCTAGGGCCTTGGCCAGCCGCCCGGCAGGCGTGGCGGCCGGCATGGGCGCGGTGGCGGCGTCCCGAAAGACGCGGATCCAGTTGCCGCCCGGGTCGATGAGGCTGAATCCACCCAACCCGTCGGCGTTCTTCCGCGCCCTAGGCCGGGTCATCCGCGGCGTTCCGGACACCAGTACTTTGCCGTAGGCGGCGCGCATGCCGGCTGCGAACGCCCGATGTAGTCCCTCGATGTCCGCGGTGAGTACGAGACAGGAGCCATAGGACTGCTCCGGGTCAAATCCGGCGATCTCGAAGAATTGCAGATGCAGGTCTTCCCGCTGCACCGCCACACACGGGTTGGGTTTGCGTTGCTTGTACGTGGTGCGGAAACCGAGAACTCCGTAGAAAGTTTCGACGTCGTCGATGGATGCGCACGGCAGCAGGGGAACGGTCACCTCGTTGGTCATGCCTCCTTCCTAGGCGTCGCGGCGTGTCCGTCGCACATGGAAATAGCCGATCATCTTCTTCGGTCATCCGATCGGCTGATGACCCAGAACGCGACGCCACCCAGCCGATCCAGCGGCGGTGTGCCTTCTTACCGGCCATACGCTTGCAAGATCAGGCGCCTCGATCTGCCCCAAGGAGGGCACTGGCGTTCGATGGCATGGTTACTGCTTGTGTGGCATGACTACGTGTCTCGCTTCCGCGCGGGGAGGGGATCAGCGGGCCGAACTCGCCTCGTTCAACCCGGCCTCAGTCGGGCTCGCCACGGATGATCAGAGTGGATCAGGCCGAGTGTCGCTTCCAGCCATCCGCGTTCCGCGCGGGACAGCAGCGGCAGCACGCCGGTGAAGTCAGCCTCGTCTTTGTCCCGTCTGTGCTTTGCCTTGAATAGCAGTACGGCCTCGATAGCCAGGTACGGGATCCCGTCGGCGGTACGCCGGATGATCTCGCGGTACGGCCGGCGGATCCGCTCGTCGCGGCGGCAGATCCAGACGTCCCCGTCGTGCGGTTCGCGGAAGATGTCGAAGCGCCACCTGCCTGCCGCCGGGTCCCAGGCCCAGGTCTGATGCGAGTCGCCGGCCAAGGCGTTGGTCGTCAAAGGCACCAGAATGCCCTCGCCCGCCGGGACCCAGAAGTCGAGTTCGGGAAACAGCGGCGGTAGGAGCGCAAAATGGGCTGTGGGCACGGCGACCTCCAGGTCCCCGTGGGCGCGGGTCTGCTCGCCGCGGAACAGATCCACCGCCCAGCCGGCCGCGACGTACCAGGGGATCTGCAGGTCGCGGAGGCGCTCGGCCATCTGGCCGGGGTGCCATGCCTCCCACGCGTCGACATCGGGATGGTTCACGACGCGAGCCTATGGCGTGGGTGGCTCGGAAGGCTTCTTCGCCCGGTTGGGCAAGGAACGGAACCTGATGTGGATCGTGATGCTGACCGACTCCAACCCGTTCGAGATGGGGGAGGTGCGTGGCAGGCCACGTTCACCACCAACCCGGGCAACTCGGTGACGGTCGACCTCGACCTCCTGAGTTCGCTTGAACCTCCTGCGCATCGAAAAGGCGGAAGCGGCCCTGGGTATCACCTTGCAGCTGATGGCCGTGGGCGCCACCGCTACTGTTCGCCACCTCATCGAGCACGGCAGTGCGGGGCCGGATCGCGCGGTTAGGTGGATGTCCTCCTCACCGGAGCCGGTGTAAGCCGGCAGGAAGTCGGCCCCGCTGGCTTCGGCGCTTGGCCTTCGAGGTCAGGGCCGGGTGCTGACGACAGGACGCTACGGAATCATCAGACACCGCCGAACCGCGTACCTGGACGATTACGCTATCTGCGCCGGCGAGGGCCGCGGGCGTTGCCGGTGTGCTCGTAGACTCCCGGCTCGTGATGACATCCCCCACACCGGTTGAGGTGGCCTTCGCACTGTTGCGGGAGGGCCGTTTGGTCGACGCCGAGAACCTTATGGCGCAGGAGTTGCAGGCGGTCACGGACAAGCACGGTCGCGGCAGCTCGGCCTGGGCATCAGCCCAATGCGACCTCGGCAATGTGCTACTCAACGGCGACCAACTCGACCGCGCGATCGAGTGCTACCGCCACGCCGCCTCCGCACCGGGGCAAGATTACGAGTCTCGCAAGGACCGGTTGACGTACCTGCTCAACCTGGGCATGGCGCTGCGGATGGCCGGACGACTCGACGAGGCCGAGGCGGAGCTGCGCAGAGGCGCACAGGAGCGGCTCGCCTTCTACGGCCGCGAGCACGCCGGGTACGCGTTTGGCCTCGAACCGTTGGCGGACCTGCTGCTGCAGCGCGGCGACGTGAGGCAGGCCCGGCAGGTCGTCGACGAGGCGGTGGACAACCTGTGGCGCAACGGGCACGAGCGGGTCGCCGCCGCGCTGGCGCTGCGAGCGGCGATCGTGCAGGCCAGCGGCGCCGACGAGCCGCTGTTCCTGAACCTGCACCAGTTGCCGGATGAAGTCGTCGAGCAGGTCGCGGGGGCCGTGATCCAACGGCTCGACCACGGCGATCCAGCGTCCAAGCGCCTGCTCACCGCCCTCATCGCCGAGCTGGAGGCGCGGCTTGGCCTCGACCACCAGGCGACGCTCAATGCGTTGTCCGTCTTGGCGAACCTGGGCCGGGATCTTGGCGATCAGTCCGGGCGGATCGAGGTGATCGAGCGCGTGCTCGCCTCGTACGACCGCCAAGGCCGGGCTGAGGAAGCGCTGATGGCGTCGCTGGGTCTGGCGATGGCCCAGAGTGAGGGCCACGATGTGCAGGCGGCGTTGCGTACCTACGCGTCGGCGTACGCCAGGGCTGAGCGTATCGGTCGTCCTGAGCTGCAGAGTCAGGTGCTGCGCAACTGGGGTCTGGCCTTGCAGGAGGCCGGCCAGGTGGGCCCGGCGGAGCAGCGGCTGGTCGAGGCGGTGACCCAGGCGCGCCGCGGCGCTGACTATGAGACGGTCGGTCGGGCCGGTGTCGCCTTCGGTCTGTTCTTGCAGCACGAGGGGCGGCTAGCGCAGGCCCGCACGGTCCTGGAGGAGGCCCTGGCCGTCCTGGACCCTGTGCACCCGGACGCGATCATCGGCCGCAGCCACCTCGGCGCGGTCATTGACGGCCGTACCTGCGGGTGCGGCGACCTGCAGGACACGATCGCCGACGCGTTCCGGGAGTTCGTCATCACCAGGCTGCCCGAAGACCTGCTTGCCCGACTCGAGGTGGCGATCGTGGACGACGACTTTAAGATCGACGTCGAGCTGCGGCGGGAGCCGACGGAGGCTGAGATTGAGCGCCTCAACGGCGTCTTCCAGTCCGCCCACGCGGAATTCCGTCGCCGGCTCTCCGAGCCTCATTACGCCGGATAACCATTCGCACATCACGACTTTGGGCGGACCCGAATTCTGCTCGTTCTACGCCGACGCTGCAGTACAGCGTGATGTCCTGGTCCCCTGCGAGGTTGACGCTGAAGTGCCAGGTGCATTCTCTGGTCGGCTCGCGTACAAGGCAACCACGTCATCAGGCGAATGATGGGAGCCGTGGCCGCGTGTTGGGCCGTCGGTGGTGAAGACGATGTGAAGCGGATCTGAAAGCGCCGGCTGTCAGCCTGGGTGCGCGGGACGTGGTTCGGGCTGCGGATGGGCGGGGACTTGATGAGTGTGACGCGGCGCCTATTGGCGTTTGTTGTCGCGGGTGTGATCGGTGTGGTGGTGGCTGCGAGCGGCTCGGGTGGGGCGGTGTCGGCAGTCCCGCCGGAGGAGCCGCGAATGGTCGAGGTGGAATTCTTGCCGTACCCGACGCGGGACGCCTACCGGATCAAGTCGATCCAGCCGGACTTCTGGCCGGACGTGGATGAGATCGCTGGAAACAACACCGGTGGTGTCGCCATCAACCTGGTCTGGGCGCAGTGGGAGCCGCAACGGCGGCCGGCACCGTGTCAGCCGGCGGAGCAGGAGTACGACGGTTGGTGTTTCACCGTCCCCGCGGCGGTCGATGCGGAGATCCGGCGGTGGAGCGAGCGCGGCCTGGTCGTGACGGCGGTGGCGTACGGCACCCCGGCCTGGGCCCGGGCCGGCAAGGTCTGCTCACCGGTCGCGGCGGGTTTTGAGATCTTCTGCACGCCGCTGGTGGCGGCCGACTACGGCCGTTTCGTGGGCATGCTCGCCCGACGATACAACGGGTTGGGCGGCCACGGCCGGATCGCGGACGTCGTGGTGCACAACGAGGTCAACAGCAATGTGTGGTTCGACATCGGATGTGGTGCCGGTGTCGCCTGCGACACGACCCGGTGGCTGGACGAGATCGCGGCCAACTACGCCGCCGCCTACGACGCGGTCCAGCGGGAACAGCCGACCGCGAAGGTGCTGGTCTCCCTGGACCACCAGTTCGGCACCGAGTTGGATCGCCCGGCCGCAGGCGAGCCGGCTCTGTCCGGCATGACGGTGCTGCGCGGGCTCGCCGATCGTGTCGGTGGCCGGCAGTGGCGGGTCGCGGTGCACCCGTACGCGCGGGATCTGCGCAGCGACGTGGTCAGCCCGGACGACTACCCGTACCTCACCTATGGCAACATCGGCTCGCTCGCGGGGTGGCTGCGGGCCAGATTCCCCGACCAGGTTCAGGCGTGGTCGGACATCCAGCTCACCGAGAGCGGTGTCAACTCGCTGGCGCCGTCATCGCCGGCTCGGCAGGCGGCGGCGGTCTGCGACAGCTTCCGCAACGTGCTGGGTACGCCTGGCATCACCAACTACGTGTACCACCGCATGCGCGACCACCCCGACGAGGTAGCCGGTAACCTGGCGCTCGGTCTGCGTAACGCTGACGGTACCGCCAAGCCGGCGTGGGCGACCTGGGCGCTGGCCAATCGTGCTGACCTGTCCCCACCGCGGCTGTCGTGCGGTTTCGAGGATGTGCCGTTCACCCGGTTGACGCGTGGATACCACCCGAGCCGCGGGCACTGGGCGTCGTCGCGGCGTTTGCCCAGCGGGTTCAGCGTCGAGGGCAGTTGGCGGCTGCATCGGGAGCCGGTGCGTGGCGCGGTGCCGCTGTTCGAGTGCCGGGTCGGCCAGCACAACATGCTCAGCCGCGACCCCCGCTGCGAGGGGCAGCACCCGCTCGGCCCGGTCGGCTACGCGTACACGGTCGCGGTCGCCGGCGGTCCGCCGATCTACCGGTGCCGGGTCGCCGCCAACGGCGACCACTTCATCTCCGCCCTGGACACCTGCGAAGGCCAAATCCAGGAAGGACTACTGGGCTACGGCCTGCCATGACGGGTCTGCTGTGCGCTACGGATCCGCAGTTGAGTCGAACGAGAAGTAGGGAGAGCTTGAATGCGCCTATTACGGGGGGTTCTCGCCGCCGCGGTCGTGGCGGGAGCGACGCTGGTCGGGGTGCTTGCCCAGTCGCCCGCGGCGAGCGCGGCGTGGCCACTACAACCCACGTGTGATCCGACCCCGTGGCAGATGGTGCCGAGCCCGCACAGCTATCCGGTGTTCATCGGTAAGGGGCCAAAACATACCACCGTGGCTCTGGACAATCCCGTTACCTTCACGGTCCAGGACACCTTCAGCAAGGCACAGACCTTCGAAGCGAGCGTTAGCGCCGGTATCAGTCTGAGCTTCGCCATCGCTTCTTTGAACGCTGACACGGGCGTAACACATTCGCGATCGAGCTCGTTCCAGCAGGTGACGGAACGCACCTACACCGTCCCGGCGTGGAAGACCATGGACGTCCAATATGGATTCTTCGCCTTCCGGGCCACGTATGTTCGAGACTTCCTGCCTGCCGGGTGCGACCGAGGGCTGGAGCACCTGCTCCATATGAAGAAGAGGTTCGTGGTCACCGCCCCGAGGAGCCACGGGTACAACGCCTCGTACCACGCCGGCCCGCACGGGCAGGGCCGGCCGGCGCCTCCGGAACCCGGAGCGCAGAACCCACCCTCGCCGGGCCCGCAGCCGGTGACCTCGGTGCACGGCCTGGCCGACGGCACGCTGTTGCACACGACCGACACCCGCCGGATCTACAAGATGGTCGGCGGCGCACCCGTCTGGCAGGCGACCTGCACGGACGGGATCTGCGACACGCAGTCCCGGCCCACCACGCAGGCGGTCATAAACGCGGGTCCGGCCGTGCCGCGCAACGGGTCCTCCGCGGTCGACCAGCGCGGCCGGGTCTACATCTTCGTCGGCGGAGCACCGCTGCACCAGTCACACTGCTCCGGCGCCGTCCATTGTGGAACACCGCCGCGCATCTCGAACTGGTCGATCGACGCACGTGACCACATGAACGAGGTGCCGGCCGACGGCAATCTCATCCAGGGCTGGGAGGCCGCCACCGGCGCCACCCCGGTGGCGGTGACGGTCGGCGGTGCACGGATCAACTTCGCCAACCCTCAAGAGGTCATCGATATCGGACAGGGGGCCGACTGGGCATCGAGGGTGACCGTCGTGTCCGGGTACGCCTTCAACGGACTGGGGGAGATCCCCATCGACGGCACGCTGGTGCAGGGTGCCGGGGCCGGCGGACCGACGCCGGTCGCGATGTTTGTCGCCGGCGCGCGGATCAACTTCGCCAATCCGCAGGAGGTCATCGACACCGGGTACGGCACCAACTGGCAGTCCAAGGTTCGGGCCATTCCCGCACGGGCGTTCAGCCAGATGCGGGCCAACGTCCCACCGGACGGCTCACTGATCCAGGGCGCCGGCGCTGGCGGACCGACCCCGGTCGCGATGATGGTGGGCGGTTCGCGGATCAACTTCGCCAACCCGCAAGAAGTGATCGACGTGGGCTACGGGGCCGACTGGGCGAAGAAGGTTCGTGCCTTGCCGGCGCGGGCGTTCAACCTGATCCCGGCCGACCTTCCCGTCAACGGGACCCTGATCCAGGGCGCGGGCGTCGGTGGGCCGACCCCGGTCGCGGCGATGACCGGCGGCGGCCGGGTCAACTTCGCCAATCCTCAGGAGGTCATAGACACCGGACACGGGACCGACTGGGGCTCGAAGGTCCGCGCCATCCCCGCGCGCGCGTTCAACCTCATCGGCACCCGGATAGAAGACGGGATGGTCCTGCGGGCGCCGGACGCTGCGGCCGGGTCCGGGATCAACCCGAATACGGTGTTCCTGGTGGCGGGCGGTGCCCGCGTGCCGATCGCCAGCGAGCAGGAGTTCCTCGCTCTCGGATACACCTGGGCGGAGGTCGCTCTCGTGCCCGCTCGGGTGGTGCTGGCCCTGCCCACCAAGATCGGCGATCATGCTGTCCTGCGGGCGCCGGACGC
The DNA here is from genome assembly GCF_026130045.1 of Micromonospora sp. CPCC 205371. Lineage (GTDB taxonomy): Bacteria > Actinomycetota > Actinomycetes > Mycobacteriales > Micromonosporaceae > Phytohabitans. The sequence continues at coordinate 76,631 of NZ_JAIBNX010000007.1, read as the reverse complement.
TGCGGCCGGGTCCGGGATCAATTCGAGCACGGTGTTCCTGGTGGCGGGCGGTGCCCGCGTGCCGATCGCCAGCGAGCAGGAGTTCTTCGCGATCGGACATAGCTGGAGCCAGGTCGTGCTCACACCCGCCCGGGTGGTGGTGGCCATGCCGACAACGATGGCCAACAACACGGTGGTGCGCTCGCCCGACGCCACCACCGCCTCAGGCATCGATCCCAGAACCGTGTTCCTCATCGTCGGCGGGGCACGCCTACCGATCGGCAGTGAGCAGGAGTTCGCCGAAATCGGGCGGCGATGGGAACAGGTCGTGTCGACACCGGTGCGCGTAGTCGCCGCCCTGCCCACCCGGATCGCCGACGGAACCCTCGTCAAGTCACCGAGCAACGCGACCGTCTGGGTGATCAACGGCGGTGCCCGTTCCCCCTCGACATCGACCGGAACCGTCCAGGTCATCCCGACCCGGATGCTCAACGACATCCCCATCGCATAGGAACAGCATCGTCGAACCTCCACGTCAGGGTGTCTCAGACAGAGACACCCTGACGTTCGTCGGTACGAAACTGCACCTACATCGCGCCGCATTCCAAGGCATCGCAGACCATCAACTGCCTTGTCCGCCGGTCGACGCTCGTGCCCCACAGCGGTGGAGGTCGCTGGCATCGAAAATGGGGGAGCTGGTGCCTGCATCATGCCGGCGCTGCGGGTACTTCTGGTCCGTGTCGGGAGCTTCTCGGAGGGGTAGTGGCCGTGAGCGAACGAACGCGGGTTTTGGTCACCTGAAGATGAAGAACCAATTCCCGGTCGGGCTCTAAGACCGGCGGCGCCGAGGCTTCCTGGTGATGTTCGGAGGCCGGGACACACCGGTACTACTGGCGGCACCTGGGCAGATGGGCAACGCCACATTCACGGTCGGCTATCAGTATCCGCAATGATTTAGGTCTGGCTGAAAGGTGTGGCTTTCCGGGCGCGTCGTACAGGAGCATCGGTGACTCCTGTCGGCGCCGGGGGATGGGCTTGGACAGTCCGGGCGGTGCCGGCCACAAACAAGGAGGACACACCATGCTGCGAATCCTCGGCCGGGCCGGTGCCGCCCTGGCCTTGTCCGTGTCAATGGCCCTCGGGGTCGGGGCCGTGGCCGCCGCGCCGGCCGAGGCCGGCGCCAGGGGCTGCCCGGACGGCTACCTATGCTTCTGGATGCACGCGAACTTCTCCGGCAGCAGGGGCCAGGTCTCCGGGACCAACCATGACTGGCAGATTTTCCGCGGCGGCTGCACCGAGCCCGACAACCGGAACTGGGACAACTGCGCGTCCTCGATACGCAACGAGGGTATCCACTGCGAGGCCGTCATCTGGTCCTGGCCGCACTACCACGGCGGCAGCTGGGTGATCAACCGGGACACCGAGGTCGCCAACCTCGCCAACCACGGCAACCCGTGGGACGCTGGCGAGCCGACCTGGAACGATGCGATCAGCTCGAACTCGTGGTGGTGCGGGTAGCCATGCGCGTCGCCTTGGGGACGGCGGCCGCGGTGGCCGTCGCCGTTGCCGTGGCCGGTCTGGGGGGGGGGTCCGTGGGGGGGGCCGCCCCGTCCCGGTCGCGGACCCGGCGGGGGGCCGGGCCGGGGGGGACCACCAAACCCCGCCACGGCCCGCCACGTCCGGTGCGGGGGTGTCCGCGACGTCCGCGTCTGAGGCGCCGCTCGGCGAGGCCGCGTTGGCTCTCGCCGTACGGGCCGGGGAGTTCCGTGAGGAGCAGCGGCTGCTGCTGCGGGCCGAGCATGAGCTGACCCGGCGCTGCATGGCCGGGCAGCGGTTCGCGTACCCGCCCCCGCCAGCCGGGTCGGCCGGCACCGACGACCCATGGCACCCGGACCTCGATCTGCGCGGCGCCCAGGGGTCCGGCCTCGGCGCTGCCGGGCCGTCGCCGGCGTCGCCCTCCCCGGCCGGCATGCGCGCCGCGCAGCGACCGGCGTACCGCCGAGCGCTCTCCGGCGACGACTCGCGCCGCGTGACGCTCCGACTCTCCAGCGGTCCGGAATTCACGTTCGCGTCGACAGGGTGCATCGCGGAGGGCCGGCGCGGTCTCTACGGCGACGTCATGAGAGCGGCACGGGCGGCGTACGTTCCGCAGGAGGCGTACAACGCGCTCTACCCGGCGCTCGCCGCGCATCCGGCGGTGCGTGCCGCGGAAGGTCGCTGGGCGGCGTGCATGAGGCGGCGGGGGCAGCCGTTCGCGTCGATGCAGGCGGCCCGGAGCGCGGTGGCGCGGGGCTACCGCACGAGCGCGGCCGGCGTGGCCCGGCGGACCGAAGTCGTGGTGGCCGTTGCGGACGGCGAGTGTGCGCTCGAGGCGCGGCTGCCAGAGACCGTCGCGGGCGTGGCCGCCGGTGTCGCCGTCTCGCTGACGGCGGAGCAGCGCCACGACCTCACGCAGGCGGCCGCGATCCGGTCGGCGGCTTTAGGCCGCGCCCGCGCACTCGTGGCGGGCTAGACGGCGCCGCTGGCGTGTGCGGATGAGACGCGTGGGGCGACTGTGGACCGGGGACCTGCGGGCCGGCCTAGAGCTGCGGCGATCATCCGCGCGAATATCGCCGCGCGGAAAGGAGGCTGGCATACCCATCCGGGATAAGATTGAGCTGCACCGGTGCCTGATTGAACGGTCAGCGGCTGGTGGGGTCGTGCCATGCCAGATCGGTGCCGAGTGCTCTGGCGAGGCGGGTGATTGTCTCGCGGGTGGCCTGGTCGCTGATGCGATCGGGAAGCCCAGGCGCAGGCGATGCCGGCGGCTGTCACGTCGGCGGTGGCGCAGGCGGCGGCCAGGCATTCCTCGATCTGGGTGAGGGAGGGTTTCGCGCTCGGCGGGGTCGAGGTCCCTGGCGTCGGCGCAAGGAGTTGGCAGTGGTCGTTTGTATGGTCTGCGGCATGCGGCAACCCTCCTTGAGGACGGTTGCGGCCCCACCTATCGGCGTCGACGAAACCAGGATAGTCGTCGTGGCGGCCGAGGCTCGGACGATGGTACGCGGTGTCTTTCTCGGGCGCCGGTCGACATCTGAGCAAGCCGTTCCCATTTGACGGCCGTGTCATACGCTCCTGGCCCGCCGTCGCACATTAATCGTCCACTGTGACAAGCGTAAGTGGCCCCGTAGCGAGGACTATAGACGGTGTTAGACCCCCCTTCAGCCTCGACGTCCTGTCCACACATGAGGCATGGCCGTACAACCATAGATCATCCCGCCTTCAGCTGTGGCGCTAGAGCGGCTCGCCGATTGGCTGCCTTGAACGATTTTAGTCACCGGCTCGACGAGTACGCCGCGGCCGCCGGGGTGCGCAACAAGACCCGCAGCCCCATGACCACAGTGGATCGCAGTGTTCGTGACGACGGTGCGGTCGGGGTGAGGTATGTATCGACGTCGGAGCCGGATCAGTCGAGGAGCGTGAGATGAGTTCGCACATCCTCGGCTTCCGGCATGCCGAGATCGCTGTAGATGCTCAGGGCATGTGCGTAGTGGGTGCGGGCCTGTGTCGGGTCGCCTTGGATCCGTAGACAGTGACCGAGTCCGGTATGTGCGCGAGCCTGCTGGTCGCGGGCAGCGACATCGGTGGCGATGTTGAGCGCCGCGCCGTGCAGGCTGCGGGCTTCGTCCCAGTCTCCAACGGCGCAGGCCGCTTCGCCGAGGCCATTAAGTACCCATGCCTCTCCGTTGCGGTCGCCGATGTCCCGGAAGATCTCAAGTGCCTGCCGGCGGTATTCGGTGGACTGCTCCACCTTGCTCACCTCGATGTGCACGGCACCCAGGTTGTCCAGCGCGCAGGCTTGGCCGAACGGATCGCGGGCCTGTTGGAATAGGGTGAGTGCGTGGTTGAGTTGTCCGGCGGCGGACGCGTGGTCGCCTCGCCGTAGGGCGACGACGCCAAGGTTGGTCAAGGCGTGCGCTTGGCCGGAGTGGTCATCGGCGTCGCGGAACAGGGCAAGCGCGCGGTCGAGGAATCCGGCGGCGGACGCGTAGTCGCCTCGCCGTAGGGCGACGACGCCAAGGTTGGTCAAGGCGTGTGCCTGGCCGGAGCGGTCACCTGCGTCGCGGAACAAGGCGAGCGCGCGGGTGAGCCGCTCGACGGCTGCCTGTTGGCTGCCGATCCGCTCGTGGACGCCGGCAACGGCCGTCAGCGTCCTCGCCTGCACGGCCTCGTCGCCGGCGCGCTCGGCAGAGTGGAAGGCATGCTCATAGATGGCCAGTGCGTCCAGATAGTGACCGCGGCTCTTGAGCGGGTGGTACAGCGCGTCGGCCAGCTTCACGGTGTAGTCGTGCCAGCCGAGGGCGGAGGCGTGGCCAGCGACCGCCACCAGGCAATGTCGTTCGGCGTCGAGCCAGGAGCGTGCGGTGTCTGGGTCGGCGAGGTCGGGGAACGCGTCGGCCGGCTCGGAAACCTGATGCCCGGGCTGCGCCTGGGTCGGGTAGAGCGCATCGGACACGGCGCTGACGCCGACAATGTAGAAGTCGAACAGCCGTCGTAGAGCCGCATGCCGCTCTGGCTCCGGTTCTTCGATGGTGGCTTGCTGGGCGGCGTAGGCGCGCAGCAGGTCGTGCATGCCGTACCTGCCGGGTCCGGTCGGCTGCACAAGGTGAGCGCGGGTGAGTACGTCGAGCAAGCGGCGGGCGGTCTCGACGTCGGCACCGATCAGCGCGGCGGCGGCGTACACGTCGATGTCGGGAGCTGAATGCACGCCCAGCAGCCGGAAGGTGCGCGCCGCGTCGCCTGGCAGATGACGTAAGGACCAGGAGAACACCGCGGCGACGGAGGCACGGGGATCGCCACCGGCGTCCAGTAGCTCCAGCCGCCGCTGCTGATCGGACAGTTCGCGCACCAGCTCGGCGAGCGGCGCTTGCGTGCGGTAGACGGCGAGCTCGGCGGCGACTCGCAGCGCCAAGGGAAGCCGGGAGCATTGTGCGGCCAGCGTTTCGGCGGCCCCAGGCTCACTGTCGACACGGGGTCCAATCAAGGCATGCAGCAACTGAACGGCGTCCGAAAGTGTCAGCAGGTCGAGGTCTATCCGATGCGCGCCGTGCAGAGCGACCAGCCCGGCAAGGCTGTCGCGGCTGGTCACCAGCACCGCGCACGAGCCGCTGCCGGGAAGCAACGGACGGACCTGCTCGGCGGAGGCCGCGCTCGTAAGCGGACGCATCCAAGATCGATGAGAACCTGCAGGCGATGTATTGCTAGGCTTCACGGTAGGTCACGAGTGCCAGCGCAAAGCCCCGGCTTGCTGGCCGGCAACCCTCCGTTCGCGGGCGGGGTGCTCCGGGTGCAGACCGGGCTCGGCACGCGGTGTGTCGGGCAAGCCGCGAAACGGAGGCAACATGCGGAACCCGCCATTCGTGGATGATGCCGAGTTCAGCAACGGTAATGACCGGATCGGCCATCCGGCCCGACTACGGTTGCGCTCAGCCACCGCCGACGACGCCGAACGGGTGGCGTTCCTGCACGCCGACAGCTGGCGCCGGCATTACCGCGGGGCCTACGCTGACGCCTTCCTCGATGGCGACATCGCAGCCGAGCGACGGTCGGTGTGGTCGGCCCGGCTCGCCGTACCGGCGGGTAAGGCGACCATCCTCGCCGAGTTCGCTGACCGGCTTGTGGGCTTCGTCCACGTCGTATTCGACGACGACCCTCAGTGGGGCAGCCTCGTCGACAACCTGCACGTCGTCAACGACCAGCGTCGCACCGGTATCGGGAGTCGACTGCTGACCGAAGCCGCTCGAGCCGTCATCGAACATGCGACGAACGACGCCATGTACCTGTGGGTGTTGCAGCAGAACACCGCCGCGCAGCGGTTCTACCTAGCGTCCGGAGCTACCTGCGCGGAGATAGCGACGGCGTCGCCTCCCGGAGGCGATCCGACTCGCCTCGCGGGAAATCCCCGGAAGCTGCGCATGGCGTGGCCCCACGCCGCAAGCATGCGGCCGTCCCGCTGACGACATTGGGCATCCGGATCAACGGCATCGTCATCGACGCCAACGACCTCGACCGGCTCGCCCAGTTCTGGAGCGGACTGCTCGGCTTGGAGATCACACGTCGCGAGGACAACTGGATCAGCCTCGGCCCAGACCTCGCCCTGCAGTCGGTTCCGGAACCGAAGACCGCGAAGAACCGGATCCATCTCGACCTGGTCGCCGACGACTTCGCCGCGGCGGTCGCCCGCGCCACCGATCTCGGCGCCACTCCAGTCGCAGACATCCAAGAGAACCTTTGGCAGGTCTGGCAGGACCCGGAGGGCAACGAGTTCTGCATCTGCGTGTCCTGACGGGCGCATGCCGGCGGAGCGCAGGATCGTGCCGACGTGCTGCCAGATGATCTCGCCTTGCTCTTCACAGGGCCGCCTTGTTCCATTCGCGGATGGTGCGGTGGTGCGGTGTCCAGGCTTGCCACGCCTCGCGGCCCCACGCCCAGGCAAGTCGTTGGTGCTCGTCGGGGGTGCTCGCGTTGAGTACGTCGACAACCGTGAGCAGCCCGGTCAGCGAAGGTGGCTGCAGCCAACGGAAGTCGGGGCGGTTGGCCATCATCCGTTTGTGTAGTGCGGGACCCTGGCGCGGATCGCTGCCGTCCTCAATGAACAGACACAGGGTCATCAGGCACAGCGCGACTGTCTGGATTTCGCGGCGTGTCCGGCCAGCGGGGTGCTGCGCGATGTAGGCGTCGACGATCAACTGGTGGACGGCTCGGTACGCCTCGCCGCTGTAGGAACGGGCGAGCAGTTCGCCGTAACGCTCCCAACACCCGGCCGAGGCCCCTCGCTCGGCTGGCGGCATTCCACCCGTGTCAGGCGTCCGCAACCCGCATCCCGGGCAGCTGACCAGATCCGGTACGCCGTTAGGAGCGCCGGAGGTCACGCCGACCTGCTTAGCGCTGCCGACGCCCACCGGCGGACCGCGTCGTGGTGATCGGACCATGCGGTCCAGACCGCGTCGGCCCAACGTTCGACCTGCGCGGCGTAGCTGCCGTGGCCGATGCTGTGGTGCACGTCGGCGACGGTCACGGTGCCCGGTGAGGTTGGTGGGATGAGGTGGGGCCAGTCGGAGCGACCGATGCGTGGCAGCACGGTTTGGCTCATGCGTCCCCGCATCGTGCCGAGCCGTGACGGTGGAAGCGCGTACTCGAGCGATAGGCACAGCGCGGTGAGATGAACGGCGACCGACTGTCGCTGGCGTCGATCGTGTTCTGCCCCGCCGGGATGCTGGGCCGCGTAGCAGTCGATGGGCGACGACTGTGCCGCCGTCGAATTTGGTTTTCCGTTGGTGTGGACGCTGATCTCGCCGTACAGCCGCCAGCAGCCCGGCGAGGAGCGCATGTACGGGTGGGTGGGTCCATCGACATCGGGTACATGGGCCGCGCAGCCGATGCAGGACGCCCTACCTGCCATGTTCGGGGAGCTCGTCCGCGCCGCGTCCATCGCATCCATCCCCCGATCTTGTCAGTTTCCCTTGTTACGAAGGCCGTGCGACGTCGACCGCCGACGCTATAACCTCCAGCGACGGCAGCTTCAACTTCAACTACGCCGTGCGCTTAGCGCTGTGGCACCCGGGTTGCTCGACGCCGCCACCGCGTCGGACTCCTCATCGCGGGGCTACGCCTCCACCAGCCTCGCGCTTCGCGGCGGTCCGCTGGCGGGCCGACTCGTACAGCACGACGGACGCGGCCGTGGCGGCGTTCAGGGAGCTGGCCGTGCCCGACATGGGGATCTGGACTAGGTGATCGCAGGCCTCGCGCCACGCCGAGCTGAGCCCGGTGGACTCGTTTCCGACCAGTAGCAGAGTGGGCTGAGTGAAGTCGAACTCCGCGACCTCAAGGTCGCCATGTTCGTCGGTGCCCACCACGCGGACATCTATCGCGCCGCCACGGGTGGCCCCGACCCAGGCGAGAACGGCTTGATGAGACGGGGCCCGGACCACCGGTAGGGCGAACAGTGAGCCGGTGCTCGCCCGCACCGACTTCGGGTCGTAAACGTCGGCCGCGTGGCCGGTGACGATGACGCCGCACGCGCCGAACGCGTCAGCGGATCGGATCAGCGTGCCGATGTTTCCCGGGCTCGTGGGGCGGTCGAACACGACCGCGAGCATCTCAGGGCCGGTAGGTATCCGGCCAAGGTCGTCGTCGGGCATCGCCACCACGGCGAGCAACTCCGGGACGGTTTCCGCTTTCGCGCCCAGCTCGTGCATCAACTCACTCGATACGGCGACCTTCGCGGCGTGGACCGTGTCCAGGGTCTCGCGGGCCCAGGCCGACAGTTGTGCGCCCGAGTCGTAGAGGATTTCGCGGATCTGCCATCCGCGCTGAACCGCCACGGTGATGGGGCGTACGCCCTGAACGAGGAACTCGCCTCTGCGCTGACGCTTGGTGCGGTTGCCGAGGAGGGCCTCCCATTGCTGGAACCGTGCGTTGCGGGTCGTTACCCGCGTTCCCACCGCCAACCCCGTCTCCCCATCTGTTGTGGCCCCGCGCCGGAAGGGGCGTGTCACAACCTACAGTCTGCCAGCGCTCGCGCGCCGAAGACGGCTCCTGGATCGATTCCCAGGAGCCGTGCTTCGAGGTCTTCCTATGGTCGGGTAATCAGACGCATTTCAGGCCGCTCTCGTGGCTCTGGACGTACCAATCTGCCTGTCCGTACCCGGTCTTCATCGTATAGCACTGGCTTTTCGGCCAACTCCAGGAACATTTCCTCCAGGTGCCGTTGCCGCTGGAGTTCTTGTGATTGTTCTGGCAGACGTAGGCATTGCCGCCTCCCTGCCACCGTCCGAGCTTGAAGTAGCCGTTCGACTTGTCACTTCTCACGTACATGGTGTTCCGGTCGAACCGGATACACATTGTCGTGTAGTACCCGGATGGGGCGAAGCAACTGATGTTGGAGTTGTTGCTCCCGTCGAAGACGGTCGCGTGGGAAACGGCCGTTCCGGTCTTCCAGTACAGGTTGGTTGCCGCGGCCGCGGGTGATGCGGATACCGTCACGAAGCTCACGGCCAGCGCCAGCCCCATCAGGATCGCGCGAAGCCTCATCCAGGTGCGTTCCACTGTCTTTTCCCTTCCAATAGAACATCCGGACGGTTCGCGTCGGAGCATCCCTCTTTCGTGGTGCGGTTTCTGGAAATCGTGCTGACGTCTTCATGCGACTAGCGTTCATTACGCCTTTGTGGATGATCGACGCGATTAGATGCTGGCACGTCATATCAGTTCACGTCAACGAATGCCGTGCGTTGCCCACGTACCTTGAGGAAATCTTGCGGTTAGCCGCACCGGAGGACCCCGCCTCTGCGAACCGAGACGAGACAGCCGGTCGCCTGTGACACGGGTCAGTCGGCCCGGATGCCGGTGAGGGTCTCCATGGCGTGGCGTTCCCGGCCCGCGAGCTCGGTGAGGATCGCCGAGGCACGGGTCAGGTGGTCTGGGTCACGGGTTTCCCCGGCGGCCGTGATGTGGTGGGAGACCTCGGTCCACAACGGGGCGATCTCGGCGTACATCTGATAACCGCGGCGGAGGCTGCCGTCGTCGACGATCGTGACGCTTTCGGCGAGGAAGTCGCGGTACATGGCGCGAAACAGGGCGCCGCCGGTGCCGCCGCGTTCCATCAGCGTCGCCGCGAGCGGGAGGTCGTTGGAAGGCTTGGCCGCCCGGCTGAGCCACATCGTCACCTGCTTGGCCGCCTTGCCGATGCCGCGGTGGCCGAGATTGGCGATGGGCGGGTTAAGGAAGGCGTGGGCGTTGTTGCGGATGGCCGTGCGGATGGCGTGGCTCAGGTCGGGCCGGCCCGCCGGGCAGGCGATGGTGTACGAGAGGTTGCGGGCGGTCATCGGGCCCCGCTCGCCGCGGGCCAACTCCAGGCTTTTCAACGTGGTTGTCACGGCGCCGCCCTGCTGGGCGGTGTCGACCAGGTAGGCGTGGCTGTCGTCGTAGCCGTACATCGCCACGAAGTGGCCCCCGAAGTGGACCTTCGTGGTGAAGTAGTCCAGGTGGTAGGAGTCCAGTTGCAGCCCCACCGGGCGTCCGGTGTCGAGGGCGGCGGCGACGTTCTGCCAGGCCTTGCGCGGCGAAGCGGTCTGCTCGATTTGCAGCCTCAGGCCCAGCCGGTCGGCGACGGTGCGGGTTATCGCGGTGGGCTTGGTGCGACCGCCGAGGAAGGGAAAATCCATGTACTTGGCGTCCCAGTAGACGAAGCCCAGGCCTTCGCCGAGGCCGAACAGCATCGGCTCGGACAGGTCGAGGCCCTCGTGGCGTAACAGGGCGCCGAGCGCGGTGGTCTCGCAGTGCACGCCGGCGGGGAACGACACGTTTTCGATGATCATTGCTCTCCTGGTGTGGGCCGGCAGCGGCCGTCATATCGTCACACGGGCGCCGACGTCGGTGGTGGATTCGCGCGGGTACGGTGCAGCGCATGCCGATGCAGTCGTGGCTCGCGGGCCGGGCCGGCGCGCGATTGGTGGTGTGCTCGTCGGCGGGTTGCTGCTCGCCGCCGGGATTCTCGGTGTCGTGTCCGCCGGGCACGGCGTGCGCTCGACGCATGCACATGTTGCCGGTGTGCCGGTCGAGGTGGTCCGTCCGGTCGGTGGCGGTGTGGGGCGGCCTGCCGTCGTGGTAGCGCACGGGTATGCCGGGTCGGGCCGGCTGATGCGACCGTTCGCCGACACGCTCGCCCGGCGCGGATACGTCGTGGCCCTCCCGGACCTCGCCGGGCACGCCGGCAACGCCCGACCCTTGGGTCAGCAGGACATGCTCGACCGCGAGCTGGCCGGTATCGTGCGGCACGTGCGCTGTCTATCCGATGTGGACGCTGAGCGGGTGGCCTTGCTGGGTCACTCGATGGGAGCCGCGGCGGTGGTCCGCGCCGGGGCGGCGGATCGGTCCATCGCCGCCACCGTGGCGATCTCGTTGGGAGACGGCGCGGCGGCGGAGCTGCGGCCTGGCCCTCACCGTCTACTGCCGATCGGCGGTGCGCGGGAGCCGGCGGTCCCCCAGGCCATCGCGGGGGCGGCCGGCGCCGGCGTCGGCCGCCGGGCCGACCAGGTGCCGCTGGCCGAGCACGTCGGCGTGCTCTACGCCGACATGACCCACCACGAGACCGCGCGCTGGCTGGACGAGGCCTTGAACCACACGCCCGAGCGGAAGGTGATCGCCGCGAAGCAGCGGGTGGCCGCGGGCGGGATGAGCCTCGCCGGGACGCTGCTGCTCGTGGTCGCAGCGCTGGCCTGGTCGTCGCGACGCGGAGCGCCGGCGACCGCCGGCTCCCAGCCGGTGCGGCTTCTTCATCGTGTACCGCTGGCGTGGCCCGCCGGCGCGGTAATGGCCGCCCCGCTGTCGGGGCTTGTTGGCGGCTGGCTGCTGGCCCGGGCACTTCCGTCCGCGCTCTGCGGCTACCTCACCGGATACTTCGCGTTCGCTGGAGCGACCCTCGGGGCAGCGGCACTGGTGGCCAATATGGACAGGCTGGCCCGTGCCTGGCGCCGCCGGCTCCCGTGGCGGGGGCTGGTCCCCGCAGTCGCATGGGCACATCGCGTTCCTTGCCCTCGCCACCGCACTCCTGCTCTACGCCGCGCATGCCCTCGTGGGTCCATCATGGACCGTCCTGGTCCTGGGCGGGATCTGCCTGCCGTTGCCGGCGGCCGCCGCCGTCGGCCTGGCCCCTGGCTTTCTCGCGCTCGTCACGCCGCTGATCGGAGCCCTGCTCGCTATGTACCTCCTGCTGGCCGGGGTGGCACGGCTGGCCGGGATGCCCTGGCGGCTCACCGTGCCGGCCGGCGCCCTAGTGGTCGCCTGGCCGGTCGCCACCACTCTGCCACTCACCTGAGCACGACCGACTCCGCTTCGATGTCGACCATGGGGCCTGGACGGAGCGTAGTCTGTGCTTCCAGACTGGCCACAGCACACTGTGATCACGCGCACCGGCGAGGTGGTTGATGTCATCCGACACCCCTGAGGTCGTCGAGCTGCTGGCCGACGACGGGTTCGCGGAGCGGCTGGCCGAGCTGGCCCGCTCGCTCGGCCGCGACCCGGGCGAAGTGACCGCCGAGGCGGCCGGATATCTGCGCGAGATGGGCGCGATGCACAGCGCGCGGGCCATGAGCGCCTGGTCCAGGTTTACGACGTGGATGTTCCGCGCGCACGAGCTGCTGGTGGACGAGGAAGCGGCGCGCCGGTTGCAGCGGCTGGACCGCAAGTACTCGCTGCTGTTCCTGTTCTCCCACCGATCCTATTTGGACGGTGCAGCGGTGCCGGTGGCGCTGGACCGGCATGGGCTCAGCCCGGCGTACACCCTGGGTGGGGCGAACCTGAACTTCTTTCCCGTCAACCACCTGGCCCGCCGCTCCGGCATCGTCTACATTCGCCGGTCGACGCAGGACCAGCCGGTGTACAAGCTCGCCTTGCGCGCCTACATCGGCCAACTGATCCGCAACCGGAAGAACCTCAGCTGGTCCATCGAGGGCGGGCGGACCCGCACGGGCAAGCTGCGGCCCCCGACGTACGGCATCGTGCGTTACGTGGTGGACGCGATCGAAGCCACCCCCGACGCCGAAGCCCTGATCGTTCCCGTGTCCATCGTGTACGAGCAGCTGCACGAGGTCGGCGCGATGACCGCCGAGGCGCGCGGGGCCAGGAAACGGCCCGAAGACGTCCGCTGGCTGATCAACTTCGCCCGGCTTCAGGCCAACCGGCTCGGCCGGGCCTACCTGGACTTCGGCGAGCCCGTGCCGCTCCGCGAGCGGATGGCCGAGCTGCGCGGTGCGGACCAGCAGGGACGCCACGTCGTCGAGCGGATCGCCCTCGACACCTCGCACCGCATCAACCAGGCGACCCCGGTCACGGTGACGGCGGTCGTCTGCCTCGCGATGCTGGCCGCCGACCGGGCACTCACCCTGGACGGGGTACTGGGCACCGTCGCGCCGATGGCGGGCTACATCGAGTCCCGGCGCTGGCCGGTGGCGGGCGCGGCATCCCTCACCGACCGGGCCACCGTGCGCCGCACGTTGCAGGAGCTGGTCGCCTCCGGCGTGTTGACAAGTTACGACGGCGGCACCGACACGGTGTGGACGATCGGTCCAGGCCAACACCTGGTGGCCGCGTTCTACCGCAACACGGCGATCCACATGCTGGTCGACCGGGCCATCGGCGAGCTGGCGCTGGTCGCCGCGACCGAAGGCGGCGAGGACGGCCTGGCCACGGCGACCGCAGAGGCGCTGCGCCTGCGTGACCTGCTCAAGTTCGACTTCTTCTTCGCCCGGCGCCGGGACTTCGCCGAGCAGATGGCGCTTGAGCTGGCGATCATCGAGCCGGGCGGAGGCGACGGGCTACACAAGTTCACACCGGCCGATGCGCGCCGTTGGCTGGAGCACGGCAGGCCGCTGGTTGCCCCGCTGGTGCTGCGGCCGTTTCTCGACGCCTATCACCTCGTAGCCGATCGGCTCGCCGCATGGGACGACGACGAGGTCGACGAGCCCCGGTTCCTCGACGAGTGCCTGCGAGTCGGCAAGCAGTGGGCGCTGCAGGGCCGGCTGGCCAGCGAGGAGTCGGTATCGCTGGAACTGTTCAAGCCGGCGCTGCGCCTGGCCCGGCACCGGGACCTTCTCGATCCGAGCGCGCCAGATCCGCGGCGGCGTCGCGTGGACTTTCGCGACGAGCTGCGCGAGACGGTCCGCCGGGTGACGGTGGTCGCCGAACTGGCGCGGCAGAACCCCTGACCCCCGCCTGAGCGGCGCCCGTCACTGCACGGTCCATTCGATGTCCGGTGGCCGTACTCGGGCGCACAACGGCCCGCCCTTGGCGTCCGTCAACCCGAGTTGGCAGACCAGCACTCCCGCACCGTCGTGCGCGGCACGCAGCAGATCGGTCGGGACGTCACCGAACAGCAGCTTCGCCCGCCGGAACATCTCGAACCGGTCGCCCAGCACCGCGCCCCAGCTCAAGTAGAGGAACCGGGCACCCGGCCGGCCATGAACCCAGGGTCCGCCGACATCGAGTAGCCCGTCGACCTCTCGGCTGGTGACATCGAACTGCCAGGTGGCTTCAGGGGAGTCGGCCGCCACGCGGTCGACCACCTCGGCTCCGCGCTGCACACCCACGTGCACGTTGTTCAGCCGCAGCGCGTCAGCCTCGGCACCGAGCCGCCGCCCAGGCAGGTCACGACCCTCGATCCGGATCCGCACCCAGCCACTGTAAGTCGATGCGTCTACGCGGAGGCCGATCCCGGTCCGGACATCAAGGCGGTGCTGGTGCGCACGGTCAAGCTTGGACGTCGACCTCATAGATGATCTCTAGGCCGTCCTCGTCGTCCCACTGCTCGCCGACCTCGACGAAGCCGTACTGCGATGCCAGCCGGTAAGAGGGGACGTTGTCGGGACGGATACTCACCCGTGCCGTGCGAATCCGCGGGTCACGAATAGCCCGCGCGAGGAGGGCTTCCAGCGCCGCGCGGGCAAAGCCGCGTCGCCGGTAGGCCGGGTCGACGGTGTAACCGATCTCCACCATCCCCGACGAATCGGGCGGCCCGTGGTAGCCGGCGTGGCCGACAGCGACCTGCTGCCGTTCATCCCAGATGACGCCATTGACCCATGCCGCGCTGGCTGGGTCTTTCTGGAGCTGATCGCTGCGCATTCGCCACACCCCTCTCGACGTGGGGTCGATGAAGAGCGGCGTGAGGGGTACCGGGCTCACCGCGTTTGCCGCTGCGAGGTCACCGTCAGCGAGTGCCCGGAACACTGGCTCGGTCAGGTGCACGATGCGCACCTGCTGTGTGGAACGCCGTTCGGGCACCAGCGAATCGTGCCATGCCAGCGCGGCCGGTACACGCCAGTTATTGCTTGCGCTGGGGCGATCACCCCATCGGCGCCGATACGGATGGGGTGGAAGCCCGACGCGGCGCCGCCCGGCGGGCGCTTAGCGTCGCCTCAACGCAGGATTCAGGAGGCGATCATGAACTCTCAGTATGTCGAGACTTTGATCATCGGTGCCGGTCAGGCCGGCTTGTCCACCGGCTATCACCTCAAGCGGCGCGGCCGGCAGTTCCTGATCGTGGACGGCAACCAGAGGATCGGCGACAACTGGCGGCACCAGTGGGACACGCTGCGGTTATACACGCCGGCCAAGTACGACGGACTGCCCGGCCTGCCGTTCCCGGCAGCGAGCTGGCACTTTCCGGGGAAGGACGAGGTCGGCGACTACCTGGAGCGGTACGCGCTGCACTTCGATCTGCCGGTGCGTACCAACACCCGCGTCGAGGCGCTCCAGCCGCGTCAAGACGGCGGCTACGACGCGACGATCGGCGACGCGACGATCCGGTGTGACAACGTCGTCGTAGCGACCGGCAGCTTCGGGCGTACGCCGAACGTGCCCGATTTCGCCGGTGAGCTGGCGCCGACGATCACGCAACTGCACTCCAGCCAGTACCGGCGGCCCGCCCAGATGCAGCCCGGACCGGTGCTGGTCGTAGGGGCCTCCCACTCGGGGCAGGACATCGCCCTCGAACTCGCCGAGACGCACCAGACGACGCTGTGTGGCCCCAGCCGCGGCAACATTCCGTTCCGTCCCGAGTCGCGGCGTGCGCATCTGATGTTACCGGTCGTGATCTTCGTCTTCAGGCACGTGCTGACACGCCGGACGCCGATGGGACGCAAGGCGATGCCGGAGGTGCGGTTCCACGGCGGGCCACACCTGCGGGTCAAGCCGTCGGACCTCGAACGCCGCGGGGTGATTCGGACACAGGCCCGCGTCACCGGCGTGGTCGATGGCCAGCCGATGCTGGACGACGGCACCGTGCTCGCCGTCGACAACATCGTCTGGTGCACGGGGTTCCGACAGGTGTTCGACTGGATTCGACTGGCGGTCCTGGACGAGCGCGGCTGGCCGGTGGAGTACCGCGGCGTCGTCGACCTGGCACCCGGGCTCTTCTTCTGCGGCCTGTCGTTCCAGTACGCCTTCGCCTCGATGGTGTTTCCGGGAATCGGTCGGGACGCGGACTACGTCGCCCGCCGTATCGTCGCCCGCGCGAGTGGCGCGGCGGCAAGCGCCGCCGTGGCGGACGCGGAAGGCGTACGCTGATCAACCGGGGGCAGCCATGAACGTGGTCGACGATCTCCTGCGGGCGAGGGCGGCCTACGACCGCCGGGAGTGGCTGGCCGCCTACGGCAGCCTCTCCCGAGCCAGCGGTGACTCTCTCGAAGCCGATGACTTCAGCCGGCTGGCCACGGCCGCGTACCTCGTGGGCCGCCGCAACGACTGCGTCCAGGCGTTGCAGCGCGCCTACCAGCTGCACATCGACGCCGGCGACGTGCCGGCCGCCGTGCGGGTGGCGTTCTGGCTGGGCCTGGTGCTGCACAGCAGCGGTGAGGCCGCGGTCGGCGGCGGGTGGGTCGGTCGCGCGGAGCGCCTGCTGGCGGGCGTCCCCGGCGATCTCGTCGAGCGCGGCTACGTGCTCATCCACGTCATGTTCCGGCACATCTTCACCGGTGACCTCGGCACGGCGTTGGAACTGGCCGAGCAGGTGACCGAGTACGGCCGCCGCTTCACCGACCCCGACCTGGTCGCCATGGGATTGTCCGGCCAGGGCCGGATCCTGCTCTACCACGGACGCGTTCCGGAGGGTCTGGCGCTGCTGGACGAGGCCATGGTCGGCGTCGCGGCCGGCGAGGTCTCGACGATCTTCGCCGGCAACGTCTACTGCACCATGATCGAAGGCTGCCAGGAGATCTCCGACTTCGACCGCGCCGCCCGGTGGACGTCCGTGCTGACGGCCTGGTGCGACGAACAGCCGGGCCTCGTCGCGTTCACCGGCCAGTGCGCGGTACACCGAGGGCAGATCATGCGCGCCCGGGGCGCCTTCGACGAGGCCCTCACCGAGCTGGACCTCGCGGTGCGACGGTACGAGCAGGCCCACAGCATGGACGCCGCCGGGCTCGCGATGACCGAACGCGGCGACGTGCTGCGCATGCGAGGAGACTTCGACGCCGCCGCGGCGGCGTACGAGCAGGCATCAGCCTTCGGCTATGAACCCCAACCCGGACTGGCGTTGCTGTGGCTCGCCCAGGGCCGCACCGCGGCGGCCGTCGCCGCGACGCGGCGACGGCTCAGCGAGACACCCGATCCGGTACACCGGTCCGGGTTGCTGCCGGCCGCGGTGCGGGTCCTCCTCGCCGGCGGATACCACGACGAGGCAGCACGGCTCGCCGACGAACTCCGGTCGATCGCCGCGGCATTCGGCTGTCCACCGGTACAGGCTCGCGCCGACCACGCCTGCGCCGACGTCGCACTCGCAACCGGCAACGCGGCGGCGGCGCTGCCGCTGCTCCGCCGCGAACGAGCGGTCTGGGAGCGGCTGGAGGCACGCTACGACATCGCGTACTGCCGCACCCTGCTCGGACGAGCCTTACGCGCCCTCGGCGACGACGAAACCGCGCTCACCGAGCTCACCGCGGCGCAGCGCGCCTTCGCCGACCTCGGCGCCGAACCAGCCGCGCGAGAGGTGGCCACACTCATCCACCCGACATTCCCCAGTGGACTGACCGAACGCGAGGTCGAGGTCCTGCGACTGGTGGCGGCTGGCAAGACCAACCCCGAGATCGCCAAGGTGCTCGTACTGAGCGAGAAGACAGTCAGCCGGCACCTCAGCAACATCTTCACCAAGCTCGACGTCACCACCCGCACGGCGGCCGCGGCCTTCGCCTACGAACACCACCTCGTCTGAGCCGATGAGTATCAGTCGTAGTCGCTGTGCGTCCTCAGGCGGGCACACTGCTGGCAGCGAAACACGTACGCCTTCAGGTCGGAGTCCTCGCCAGTCGGCCCGAGGCCCGACTCCCACGCGTCGTCGATGTGGTCGGGGTCCACACCTTCGATGATCTCGGCGAACAGCTCGTCTCCGGCGCCGGGCCGCGCGGCCTCGAAGTCGAGTTGCCCCCACTCGCCGAGATACGACATGGGAAGGTCGTGGCAGAACAGCCAGCGTTCGCCCTGAAAGGTGGCGTAGCGGGGAGTGCCGATCAGCTCGGTGCGCCACCCTGCGACGGCATCGGCTTCGACGGTGGCCTCCCAGCCGATCGCGCCAGCCTCAGTCACGTGCGTCTGCGCCCACCTGCCGGCCCGCAGGCACGCCACGCAGCCGCGCAGGTTGGTCGGCAGTCCGAGCCGCACCGCGTCGGCGATGTCGGCGATGAGTACGGCCGACAGGCTCACCGGTGTGCCGCATCGTTGGCAAGGGTCTTTTCGATCCGATGCCCGTCGCTTGGGACGCACCAGGGTCTGACCGCCACAGCCGGGGCAGGGAACAGGCACGTCGTCGAGCGGCAAACACGGCCCCGTCTGGCCACAAAGGACGCACTTGCGGGCCTCTTCGAAGCCCTCGGCGAACCCGACGTCAGCCAGAAACAGGGGCACGGACATGCCCAGCTCCGCGAATGTGGCCACGGGAAAGCAGGACGCCCCCTCGGGGCAAGCGGTCCGGGGGGGGGGGTGCGCGACGCGCACGGCGGCGGGGCGCCGCGCTGACGCGCGGGACAGCCAGGCATCCTGGACCAGCTCGGCCAGCTCCGCGCGGGTCAGCTCACCGATTCGGCTGGCCCGCAGCAGTACCGACGGGTGGCCGTCGAAGTGGGCGGTGGTGAAGAACGGTGTCGTCTCGTCCTGGACCAGTGCTTGCTTGTCCGCCTCTGACTCCACCCAGAAGACGATCACGTCGGCGTAGCGCTCCCCGGTGTCGGGGTCGACGGCGTCCGGTCGGGGGTTCCGGAAGAAGATGAACGACTTCCTGCCCACCTGGTAGATCGGGTTGTCGCCGGTGCCGTAGTCGACGGTGACGTGCGGCATGCGCATGGCCAGTTCGTGCACGTCCTGGACGCGAGCCGGTCCATCTCGATCGCGGGACACGTCTCAACGTAACCGGTCAGTGCCGGAGCGCGCGGCAGACCGCTTCGCCGATCGCGGCGCGGAGCGCCTGTGGGTCGTCGAGGTCGCTGCCCACCACGATGCCGTCGCGGATCATCATGAGGATCGTGGCGGTGCGGTCGGTGTCTGGGTGACCGATGTCGGCCAGGAGGTCGCGGAACAGGGTGTGTGACCAGCGGCGGTAGTCGGCGATAGTCTGCCGCACGGGATGGGCCGGGTCCGGGTACTCGGCCGCCGCGTTGGTGAATGGGCAGCCGCGAAACGCGGCGCCGGCGCCGGTCTCGCCTAGGTTTTCGAAGATCTTCACCAGGGTGGCGCCGGGGTCGGTGGAGGTGGCCCGGAGCGCTTCGACGGCGTCGCGCTGGCGTGCGAACTCCGCTTCGAGATAGGCGCGGACGAGCTCGTCTTTGGCCGGAAAGTGGTGGTAGAACGTCGCTTTCGCGACCGCCGCCTCGGCGATGATCCGGTCGATGCCTACCGTGTGCACGCCCTCGGAATAGAAAAGCCGGGTGGCGGTGCCCAGTATCCGGGTGCGGGCCGGGCCTTGCGGGATGTGCGTGCTCACAGGTTGACAGTACCAGACAGATCTGTCTAGTCTGCTCTCCAATGGAGACAGACAGATCTGTCTGTCTGGTAGGGGAGGAAAGAGCATGGGCATCTACACCGCGGTCGCCACCTCGACTGGGCGCGACGGCAGGGCCACCACGTCCGACGGCAAGCTCGACGTCAAGCTCGCGATGCAGAAGGAGCTCGGCGGTGACGGCGACGGCACCAACCCCGAGCAGCTCTTCGCGGCCGGCTACGCCGCCTGCTTCGCCACCGCCCTGCGCCTGGTGGCACAGCGGCAACGGCTCGACACCGAAGGCGCGTCGGTCACGGCCGAGGTCGGGCTCGGACCCAACGGCGCCGGCGGCTTCCAACTCGACGTGACCTTGCGAGTGGCGCTGCCCGGCAGGCTCTCACCCGAGGAGGGCCGCACGCTCGTCGAGGCCACCCATCAGGTGTGTCCCTACTCCAACGCCACCCGCGGCAACATCCCGGTCAACCTGGTGATCGAGTAGCCGGAATCCGGACTTAGGGGCGGAAGCTGGACCGGTACTCGGTGCGGGTGCGGCCGGTCAACTCGCGGAACGCGGCGTTGAAGGTGGACAGCGAGGTGTATCCGACCATGAACGCGATGCTGGTGACCGGAGTGTCGCCCGCCGCCAGATGCTCGATCGCACGCAGCACCCGCATCCGGCGCAGCACCGCACGCCACGTCATGCCGGTCTCGTCGTCGAAGCGGCGCGCGACCGCGGTGCGACGCCGACCTCGGCTGTTCGGCGAGCCGCCAGGCCACCGCGGCCAGTGCGGCGAACAGCGTCTCGGCGTATGCCGGGAGCGGCTCGCCGCTGTCACCCCAGGCGCCACACTCCCGCACCAGCGCCCGCGCCAGCGCGCTGAGGTCGAAGACCGACAGCGGCGCCGGCGGGGCCGGGGCGAACCCGACGTCGAACAGGACCGACGCGGTCGTGACCGGCTGCGGGATGCTCACCCTGATCGGCCGGCCCGCCTCGATCAGTGCGGCCCGCGCCGGCGGGAGCAACCAAGCCTCCCCCCCCGCCTCCAGGCGGAGGGCTCCGGCGGGGG
>NZ_JAIBNX010000007.1:51169-56080 GCF_026130045.1 Micromonospora sp. CPCC 205371 | reverse complement strand
CCCACGCCGGGGCGCTCCCCCCCCGCCCCCCCCCCCCCGGCGGGGGGCGCCGGCTCCGGCGGAGGCGCACAGCAGGTAGTGGCGGTCCACGCGAAGATCGCGCGCGGGCCCCACCGGAAAAGGCGCGGACGAAGCTGTACGCCTTGCGTGTCATCGACAGCCTCGCACCGGCCAATCGTAGGAGGTGCCTTCCGGGGCGCCGCTCAGGCGACCGTTTCCAGCAACGCGGCGTTGAAGCGCCGGCTCACCGGTGCCCCCCGCGCACGAGAGAACCTCCTGGATCGGACGGATACCCGATCCTCGGTCGGCACCCGCCCTACCGGCCTCCGGCAGCAGGACGCGCTTGCGCTCCCAACGGACACGCGGTAGCCAGCCCGATTTTCGGCGTCATCGTCCTGCGGCCACATGGCCGTCGGGTCGGTTGAGCTGGGCGACGCACCATGCGAAGTGGCCGTCCGAGCCATCGTCGGTGAAGGCGTTGCTGGTCGCTATCGCGTACGCCGCCTGGTAGGCGAGCATGACGTCGATCGGGTACCCGAGTTCGGTGGCGAACGTGTGGGTGAGCGCGCTGGCTCGGGCCGGTGCGTGGGGGCCGTACATGTCCGTGATGAGCGCGGTGATGCTGGCGTCCAGGCGCGGGTCGCCGGCGGTGGAGAGGAACCCGAAGTCGAGCACCGCGGTCGGCTGGCCCTCGTCGTCGACGAGGATGTTCTCGCCGAACAGGTCGCCGTGCACGACCGTCGCCGGTATCCGATCGAAGCTGTCCAGCTTCGTTAGCAGCCGCTCGTAGCGGAGCCGGAAGCCGGGCACGTGACGGGCCAGCAGGTCGCCGTAGCGTGCGGTTCGGCGTTCGAGCAAGGCGATCAGGGCGGTGGGGAAGTCGTCGGTGCCGGCCCACAGTGGACGATCCTCGTCCAGCACCGGCAGCTGCCGCATCGCGGGTGTCGCGGGCACCGTCGCGAGCGCCTTCACCACTTGGAGCAGGCAGCTGAGCGTTGTGGCATCCAGCGCGGCGTGTGTGTCGTTCAGCCGCTGTTGCAGGGGCGCCCCGTGCAGTTCGCGTTCGTAGGTGATGGCGGTTTGCTCGACCTCCTCGACCCGCAGGATGAGTGGCGTGGCGAACGGCAGGCCGGCGGCCGCCACGTCGGCGTAGAAGCGTTGAGCCGCCAGTAATTCGGGTGCGCGTTTGCGTCTCCACACCTTGGCAACCACGCCGTCGCCGAGGCGGTAGACCGCGCCTTCCACGCCGGCTGCCAACGGTGCCGCTTCGGGATGACCGTTGCGGGCGAAATAGCTCAACCATCGCGGCGTGTGGACCTGTATGAACGCCGTCACCAGGCCACCGTATCGGGCACGTCCAGCTTTTTTGTGTTCGGTCTGGGCCGGGTGCAACCTGAGCCGGGTGTGGCGTGCACCTGATTGGTGAAGGACTCATCGCCCATTAGGAGTCGTATGAACTACGCCCGCAAGGTTCTCGCCGCCCTGGCCGTCACGCTTGCCCTCGCCGGGTGCGGCTCGGAGGCCGGACCGACAATCGCCTCGGCGGCCGACGCTTCTGGCGCACCCGGTGCGCGCGGCGCGGCTGGCGCAGCCGCGACCACCGACGTTATCGCCCAATACGTGGAGGCGCAGCGGAAGTGGGTCTCCTGCATGCGGGAGCAGGGCTACGATTTGCCCGACCCGAACGCCAGGGGCCAGGTCGACTTCAGCGGCCTCGGTGACAACCTTCAGCTCAAGCGCGATCCAAAGTGGACCGAGGCGCAGCAGGCGTGTGCGAAGTTCCACGGCGAGGTGCCGCCGGAGGTGGAACGCGTGCCGCTCACGGCCGAGCAGATCGCGAACGCGCGCGCCTACTCGGCATGCCGGCGGGCGAACGGCTCCGCGGACTATCCGGACCCGGGGCCCGACGGCTACATGCCGGAGGACTGGTCTCGCGACCTGACCCAGGCGGAGCAGCAGGCCGACCGCCGTGCGTCCGCCATTTGTGCGCCCGTACAGGATGGGCTTCCGCCCGACCCGAACGCGACCGTCGGCCCGGCGCAGGGGTGACTCAGGCGATCGTCCGGATGGCCGGCGATGCTGGGGAGCTTTGCTCCCCGGTGCCGTCGTAGGCGGCGATGGGTTCGCCGTTGGGGGAGGGGAGCCAGAGTGTGATCTCGCGGGCGCGGTTGAGAGCGCCGCGCCCTTCGACGGTGAGGGTGGCGCTGCGGTACTTGAGCCGCCCGCGCCCTTGGCCGAGGCCGTACCAGCGCTGGTTGGTGACGCGGAGTGTGACGTCCGGGGTGTCCCATGGCTGGGTGGCGATCAGCAGGGCCCCGCGTTGCCGGACCCGGGCGGCCAGCCGCCGGTGTTCCGGCGCGGTGAGCGGTGAGGGCGGGCGGATGGCGACGACGTCGAAGCCGTCGATGAGGGCGGCGACGACGGTGGGCCAGTGCGCGCCGGGGTGGGGCACGAGGGCGAAGCGTTTGAGGTCGATGCCGTGTTCGGCGGCGGCCAGGCAGCTGAGGTCGGGCATGCCGACGGCGGCTGTCCATGATCGGCTGTTGGCGATGGCGGCGGCGATGACGGCGAGCATGAGGGAGCCGGAGTTGAGGATCTCGATGCTGGAGCCGCGTCGGAACACGCCGCCAGGCAGCAGCTCTGCCAGTGGGGGTGGGGCGGGGTAGCCGCGGTCGGCACCGGGGCGTGCGGTGACGTCGCCGGCGGCGGTGACGCCGGGCAGGTCGGTCAGCCGCGGCCGGGCCGTGGTGGTGGGGTCGCCGGGCCGTGGTGCGTGCTCGGCGGGGCCGGTGGTCATCAGGCTCCTCTGATCGCGGTGGTGCGCGCGCCAGGAGAAGACTGGCGTACAGGTGTTCGAACTGTAGGCCGGTTTCATCGGTGTCCGCAAGGCCTACACGCTTGTTGACCTGCGCGAATGTGCTAGCGAGCCGGACGTCGATGTCGTGATCATGAGATATGGGACGGGTGGCGTGTAGCCGCCGCGTTGCCACCGTGAAACCGGCACGGGGGACCGTTCCGGGCATGACAGCCAACATCAACCAGCCGGCGATCGCGGTTCGCGGGCTGCGTAAGCAGTACGGGGACAAGGTCGTGCTCGACGGCATCGACCTGTCCGTCGCGCAAGGCAAGATCTTCTCGTTGCTCGGCCCGAACGGCGCCGGCAAGACCACGATCGTGCGGATTCTGTCGACCCTGATCCGCGCCGATGCCGGTGACATCCGGGTGGCCGGGCACGACCTGGTCCGGGAGCCGGACGCGGTACGGGCCGCCATCGGGGTGACCGGGCAGTTCTCGGCGGTGGACAAGCTGCTGACCGGCGAGGAGAACCTGCTGCTGATGGCGGACCTGCACCACCTGGACCGGCGGGTGGGGCGCCGCCGGGCGGCGGAACTGCTGGAGCGGTTCGACCTGGTGGAGGCCGGCGGCAAGCCCGCCTCCACGTACTCCGGCGGCATGCAGCGCCGGCTGGACCTGGCGATGACGCTGCTGGGCTCACCGCAGGTGATCTTCCTGGACGAGCCGACCACCGGCCTGGACCCGCGCAGCCGCCGCGACGTCTGGCAGCTCATCCGGGAGCTCGTGGCCGGCGGAGTGACGATCTTCCTGACCACCCAGTACCTGGACGAGGCGGATCACCTCGCCGACCGGATCGCACTGCTGGACCAGGGCCGGCTGGTGGCCGAGGGCACTCCGGAGGAGCTCAAGCGGCAGATCCCGGGCGGGCACGTCAACCTGCGGTTCACCGACGCGGCCGAGCTCGACCTGGCGGCCCGGACGCTCGCCGCGACCAGCCGCGACGACGAGGCGCTCGTGCTGCAAGTGCCGCACGACGGCGGCGTCCACTCGCTGCGCGCGCTGCTCGCCCGGCTGGACGACGCCTCGATCGAGGTCGAGGAGCTGACCCTGCACACACCGGACCTGGACGACGTGTTCCTGGCCCTGACGGAGAAGAAGATGGAGGCTGTTCGATGAGCACCATGTCACTCGCGCTGCGGGACTCGACCACCATGGTCCGCCGCCGGATCAAGCACATGCGGCGGTACCCGTCGCTGACCCTGCAACTGGTGGGCCTGCCGGTGGTGTTCCTGCTGCTGTTCGTCTACGTCTTCGGCGGCACGCTGGGCAACGGGCTGGGCTCCGGGCCGGGCGGCCGCAGCGAGTACGTCGCCTACGTGACCCCGGGCATCATCCTGATGGCAATGGCCACGGTGGCGATGGGCACCGCCGTTTCGGTCTCGATGGACATGATGGAAGGCATCGTGGCCCGGTTCAAGACCATGGCCATCGCCCGGGTGTCGGTACTGACCGGACACGTGGTCGCCGCGATGCTGCAGACCTTCTTCGCGGTCGTGGTGGTCGTCGCGGTCGCGTTCGCCATCGGGTTCCGGTCCGACGCGAACGTGGTGGAGTGGTTCGCGGCGGCCGGTGTCCTGGCGATGTTCGCCTTCGCCCTGACCTGGCTGACCGTGGCGATGGGCCTGGCCGCCAAGACCATCGACAGCGCCAGCAACATGCCGCAGCCGCTGGTGTTCCTGCCGCTGCTGGGCAGCGGGTTCGTCCCCACCGACTCGATGCCGGCCGGCCTGCGCTGGTTCGCCGACTACCAGCCGTTCACCCCGGTCATCGAGACGCTCCGCGGGCTGCTGCTGGGCACCGGGATCGGCGCCAACGGGATCGGCGCCGTCGCCTGGTCGGCCGGTATCGCGCTGATCGGCTACCTGTGGGCGCGGAAGCTCTACAACCGTCAGGCCTGAGCCCGTTCCCGCAGGACCGCCAGTGCGGCCTCGGGCAGCTCCTCGTTACTCAAGGGGGCGTACGTGGACACGGCTTCCACGTACGCCGCCCTGTCGGCCTCCTCCGGGGCGCGGCGGGACTCTTTGGGCGCCCCGGTGGGGCCGGGGGCTCCGGAGG
>NZ_JAIBNX010000007.1:49582-51159 GCF_026130045.1 Micromonospora sp. CPCC 205371 | reverse complement strand
CAGGGGGGCCACCGCGCACCGGCCCCCCCCCTCCCCCGCCTTGTCGGCCTCCTCGGCGGCTCGGCGGATCTCTTCGTGCGCCATGGTGGACCGGTAGCCGCGGAAGAAGTAGAACCGCTCGGCCAGCGCGGTCAGCCGTGCGCCGGAGGTGGCCGCGCCCTGTTTCAGGTCCACTGTGGCCAATGCGAGCAGCAGCGCGCCGCCGACCGGCAACCCCAGCAGGTACGTGCGGTTGACGGCGAGCGTGGTCAGCAGCGCGGACAGCCGAGCCGGCAGCGCGGCGGCGAGCGGCGCGGCGAGGTCGAGCCGGTCGTGGTGGACATGGGCCATCACGGTCGCCGCTTCGACCTCCAGGGTCCAGCCCTCGATACCGGGCGTGTCGCCACGGTCCACCGCTTCGCGTACCAGTCCAGCCACCCGCCGCCACATCCGCAGGCCCGCCTCGACCTGGCCACGGGCGAGCAGGATCTCCGCGCGCACGGCGTAGTTGAAGGAACGGACCTCTACCGCGTCTTCGGGTCGGTCAGGCCCCAGCAGGGCAAGCTGCCGCTCGGCCTTGTCGACGTCGCCGATCTGCAGGTTGGCCAGCACCACGCCGAGCCGTACGCCCAGCGCCTCGCCGCGGATGCCGACCTCGTCCAGCATCCGTGTCGCGATCTCGAGGTGGGGCAGAGCCGCCGCCGCCCGCCCGGTCTGCATGTGCAGGTCGGCGACCCGGGCATGGGAGACCAGCCGCGCCCACGGGGTGGGCTGGTCCTGGTAACACGCGAGCGCGCGCTCGGCGGCAGCCAGGGCACGGCCGGGCTGGCCCTGGTACTCCCAGAAGTAGGTGGCGGCCGCGTTGGCGCTCGCCGCCAGGAGAGGCTCGTCGGCGTCGCACAGCTCCTGCAGCCGCGCCGCGTCGTCGGCAAGCAGCTCCGGTGTCGCCCTCAGCACGGCCGCGGTGGCCCGGATTACGGTGTCGGGCGGTGCGGGCGGGAGCCGGCGCAGCGTGACCAGCGAACGTACCGCCCGCGGCCGCTCGGCGCTGAACACGAACCCCGTGCACAGCGCGGCGGCCGCACGGGCGACCTCGACGAGGTCAGGGCCGGGCCGGTAGTGCGACAGGACCCAGCTGGACTCGCGGGCCAACGCCACCATCCGGGCGTAGTCCGACTCGAGCGACCACAGGCCGGCCAGGACCGCGGTCGTCGCCGCCACCGTGGCGCCGTCGGCGCGGGCGGTGGCTTGGCGCAGGGCGTGCGACAGGTTCTCCTGATCGGCCCTGATCCGCTCCAGCGCGGGAGCGGGGTCGGGGCCGAACACCGCCTCGTAATGTGCGAGCCCGAAGTCTCGCGCCCAGCCCAGGAACCCGTCGGCGACCCGATCGTCCTCGCCGGCCACCGCCCGCTGCGCCGCGCTGAACTCGCGTACCGTCTCCAGCATCGAAAACCGCGCGCCGGAAGCGGTGTCGACGACCTTGAGCAGCGACTGGTCGACCAGGTCCTCCAGCGTCCGCAGGACGCCGCCGCCCACCCGGCGGGGGGCGGCGCCGGGGGGCGGACCCCCCCCGAAAGCCCGCCGCGCGGGGCCCCCCG
>NZ_JAIBNX010000007.1:46841-49572 GCF_026130045.1 Micromonospora sp. CPCC 205371 | reverse complement strand
CCACCTGGGGCGCCCAGCGGCGACCCAGCTCCCCCGCGCCCCGCAGAACCCGCCCCCCCCCCAGGCGGCGGGCGGCGCCGGCGGTGAACCCGCCGGGAAAGACCGACAGCGCGCGCATCGCCGCCTGCCCGGCCGGATCGAGCAGGTTCCAGCTCCAGCCGACGACGGCGTCCAGGGTCTGGTGCCGCGAGGGCGCGTCGCGTGGACCGCCGCGCAGCAGGCCGAACCGGTCGCTCAGGTGGCCGGCGATCTCGGCCACCGTCATGACCCGCACCCGCGCCGCCGCCAGCTCCACCGCCAGCGGCAGCCCATCCAAGTGTCCGCACACCTCGGCGACCGCGTCGGCCGGCAGGTCGACACCGGGGCGCGCCGCCCGGGCCCGCTGGGTGAACAGCTCCGCCATGGTCGGCAGGCTCAGCTCCGGCAACGCGTACACCGACTCCGACGACAGGCCCAACGGCGTGCGGCTGGTGGTCAGCACGCGCAGCTGCGGCAACGCCGACACCAGCGTCTGTACCAGCTGCGCGGCGCCGCGGATCACATGCTCGCAGTTGTCCAGGACCAGCAGGGCCGGGCCGGCGCCCAGCGCGGCCGCGATGCCGTGGGCCACGTCCGGCTCGACGGGCGGCGCGGACAGTGGCGGCTCGACGGCACCGACGGCGGTCGACACCTGCCGGGCGACGTCTTCGTCGGCGGCGACGCCCGCCAGCGGTACGACGTGGACGACCCGCTGCTCGGCGTCCCGGCTGACGGCGTTCGCCAGCCGGGTCTTGCCCAGGCCGCCCGGTCCGACGATCGAGGTGACCCGGGAGCGGCGCACCATGGCGGCCACGGCGGCCAGGTCCTCGGCGCGGCCCAGCAGCGGGTTCGGCTCGGACGCGACACCGCGCCGGACCAGTGGCGCGTCTCCTTGTAACAGTCGCTGGTGCGCGGCCTGCAACGCCGCGCCCGGATCGGTGCCCAACTCGTCGCGCAGCGACCGGCGGTAGGTCTCGTAGCGGGCCAGCGCCGCCGAGGGCCCGGCGGTGGCCGCCTCGCAGCGCAGCAGCTCCAGCAGCACCTCCTCGTCGCGCGGCAGCTCATCGACGAGCTCGGCGAGGGGCTCGACCGCCTCGCCGTGGCGTCCCAGCCGGGCCAGGGCCAGCGCCCGGGTGCGGCGAAGCGACCGGTACGCCGCCACCCGCTCGGCACGCAGCGCCTGCACCGGGTCGTCCGCCGCGGCACCGTCCGGCGGCGCGCCATCCCACAACGCCAGACCCGCCTCTCCGTGCGCCAGCGCCGCCTCGTGGTCTCCGGCGCGCAACTGCCGGGTACCCGCGGCGGCGCGCAGCAGCACCGCGCTGCTGTCGATCTGGTCCTCGTCAAGGGTCAGCCGGTATCCCGTGGCGGTACTGGCGATCAGCCCCGACCCCAGCTGCGCCCGTGCCCGCGACACCAGCACCTGAAGCGCCTTGGTCGGGTTGCCCGGCTGCTCGTCCGGCCACAGCCCGTCCACCAGCCGGGCCGTGCTGCAGCCGGTGCGCAGATCACCGGCCAGCAGCGCGAGCAGCCCTCGCATCCGGTGCCCGGCGACGTCCTGCCCTCGATACGACACCCCGTCGAGCAGGATCAGATCAACACTCACCACACCAGGTTAGGCACCAGCATCGGAGGTCATGCCGGAAAAAAATCCGGGCAGCGGTGTCGGATCGGGGTTGAGCCGTTCGTAGCAGGGGTGAAGGACGCTCACGAGAAGGGAACCGAACATGAAGCTCACGACTGTCACCAACGTCTCTGTCGATGGCGTGATGCAGGGACTCGGCGGGTCGGACGAGGACCGCAGGGGTGGATTCGAGCGCGGGGGATGGGCCTTGCCGCTGTTCGTCGACGAGGCCGAGACGTACCTCAGCGAGGTCTACCACCGCGCCGACGCGTTCCTGTTCGGCCGGCGGACCTACGAGATCTTCGCCGGCTCGTGGGGAACGTGGGAAGATCCCGGCGACAGCCTCATCTGGACGGCGTTGAACACACGGCCCAAGTACGTGGCATCGAACACGCTCACCGACCCGCGATGGGCGGACACGACCGTCCTCTCCGGTGACCTGGCGGCGGCCGTCCGCGACCTGAAAGCCAAGCCGGGCGGCGAGCTGCAGGTGCACGGCAGCGGCGCCCTGATCCGCTGGCTGCTCGACAACCAGCTTGTCGACGAGATCATCCTGCTCACGTATCCCGTGGTCGTCGGCCAGGGCACGCGCCTGTTCCCCGACAGCGGCCCGGACACCGCGCTCGAGCTGGTCGACTCGCGGGCCACCGCGAACGGAATAACGATGCAGGTCTACCGGCCCAGCGGGCGCCCGCAGTACGCGACCGCCACGGCCGACTGAGTCCCTGGGAGATCCTCATGACCGCTACCTACACCTTCGACGTCTTTACCAGCCTCGACGGCTTCGGCGCCGCCAGCGGCAACTGGACCGGCTACTGGGGCAAGCAGGGCCCCGAACTCCTCGAACACCGCCTCGCCCTGTACAGCCAGGAGCAGCGGATGGTCTTCGGAGCCAGCACCTATCGGGCGTTCGCGCGGATGCTGGCCGCGAGCACCGAAGAGTCCGAGGTCCGTGACCCATGGGTCACCCGGATGCGGAACCTGCCGGCGGCGGTGGTGTCGTTCACGCTGGAAGAACCCCTCGACTGGCCAGACGCCACCCGCGCCCGCGGGGACGCCGGCCACGGCGGGACCCGGCGCCAGCGGGGA
>NZ_JAIBNX010000007.1:0-46831 GCF_026130045.1 Micromonospora sp. CPCC 205371 | reverse complement strand
GGGGCCCCCCGGGTGGGGGCCCCGCGCGGGGGCGGGGGCGCCGCCCCCGCGGGAAGCCCCCCCCGCCTGCCCACCCCCCCCCGCCCCCGGCGGCGACGCCGTCGACGTCGTCGCCCGGCTCAAGCGGGAATCCGACGTGCCGTTGCGCTCGCACGGCAGCCTGTCGCTGAACCGGGCGCTGATGGGCGCCGGACTGGTCGACCGCGTCCAGGTGACGCTCTTCCCGGTGATCACCGGTCAGACCGGTCTGGACCCGATCTTCCAGGGTGCGTCCGACTTCGACCTCGAGCTGATCGAGAGCCGGACGCTCGACGGCCACATCCAAGAGCTCACCTACCGGCCCACCCCGCATGTCTGAGTCCCGGGATACCGTCGCTGCCCGACCACAGGAGATGATCCTCAGATGCAGTACCTGGTTTCCGTGATCGACGACAAGACCAACTCCGCCACGCCGGACGAGATGGCTGCCATCAAGGCGTTCAACCGGCGGATCCAGGCCGAGGGCCACTGGGTCTTCGCCGGCGGCCTCAACGCGCCCAGCACGGCCACCGTCATCGACAACCGTGGTGGGGAGGCGCTGTTCACCGACGGGCCCTTCGTGGAGACGAAGGAGTACCTCGCCGGCTTCTGGGTTTTCGAGGCACCTGACCTCGACGTGGCGCTCAAGATCGCCGCCGAGGGGTCGAAGGCCTGCAACCGGAAGGTCGAGGTGCGGCCGTTCCTGTGAGCGCGGTCGACGTCAGCGAGGCGATCACCCAGGCACGCGGGGGGGAGTGGGCGGGGGGGGCCCCCGCCCTGACCACGCGCTCCGGTGCCCCCCACATCGCCGGGGAGCCGGCGGCCGAGGCGTCCGCGGCCGCCGTCGAGCGGTGGCCGGCCGACGGCGTACCGCCCAACCCCGGCGCCTGGCTGACCACCACCGCGAGCCGCAAGGCCATCGACCGCATCCGGCGCGAGAACAAGCGCGACGACAAGCAGAGGGAGGCTCACATGTTGTACGACGACGACCCGCCCGAGCCTCTCGGCGCCATCGAAGACGAGCGGCTCCGGCTGATCTTCACCTGCTGCCACCCGGCGCTCGCGATGGAGACCCGCGTGGCCCTGACGCTGCGCATGGTCGGCGGTCTGACCGTGTCCGAGATCGCCCGTGCCTTCCTGGTGCAGGAGACCGCCATGGGGCAGCGGATCACCCGCGCGAAGGCCAAGATCAAGGGCGCTCGCATCCCGTACCGGGTGCCGTCCGCGGAGGATCTCCCGCGACGCGTCTCCGGTGTACTCGCCGTCCTTTTCCTCGTCTTCAACGAGGGCTACCTGGCGACCGGCCCCGACACCGATCCGGTACGTCACGACCTGACCGCCGAGGCGATCCGGCTCACCCGCCTGATCCGTGACCTCATGCCGCAGGACGGTGAGGTGGCCGGGCTGCTGGCGCTGATGCTCCTCACCGAGGCACGCCGCACCGCCCGGGTCTCGGCGAGCGGTGAACTGGTCACCCTCGACGAGCAAGACCGTGGGGCGTGGGACGCGGCGCTGGTCGCCGAGGGCCATCGGCTGGTGCGCGAGCGCCTGGCCGCTGCCGCCGCCGGGGTGGCACCGGGGCGCTACCAGATCCTCGCGGCGATCAACGCCGTGCACACCTCGGCCCGCGACGTACGCGATACCGACTGGTCACAGGTCGTGGCCCTCTACGACCAGCTCGTCCGCATCGACCCCTCGCCGATCGTCGCCCTCAACCGGGCGGTCGCGGTCGCCGAGCTCGACGGCGCGGAGGTGGCGCTGGCGGCCGTCGACCGTCTCGAGGACAAGCTGGCCGGCTATCACGCCTTCCACGCGACCCGCGCCGACCTGCTGCGCCGGCTGGGCCGCGGTCAGCAGGCCCGCGCGGCGTACGACAAAGCCATCGAGCTGGCGGGCAACACCGCCGAGATCGCCTCCCTGACCCGCCGCCGCGATCGGCTGCGGTAGCGCCCCGGCAGCCCGCGCGATCGCCGGTATTCGGCGTCCGCTGGTGGCGGGGCGGGTAGCGTGGATGCGATGACGGGGCGTGAGGTCACGCGCCGCGGGCTGCTTACGGGCATCGGTTCGGCCGTGGTCGCGACCGGGTTGAGCGCGTGTGGCGACGGAAACGCTCCGGCCCCACGCTCGGAGGCCACTCCTACGGGTACGCCGGCCGGGCCCGCGAGCACGCCGGCCGCGCCGCCCACCCTCGACGAGGTGGCGCTGCGCAAGAAGATCGCCAGGATGCTGATCGTGGGTTTCCGTGGCGATCAGGTCAAGTCCAACGACTGGATCATGCGGGCGATCAGTGAGCAGGGCCTGGGCGGTGTCATCCTGTTCGACCGCGACCAGCAGTCCGGCGGCAGACGCAACATCAACTCCCCACAGCAGGTCACGGCCTTGATCAAAACCCTCGACGAGGCGGCGCCCGCGAAGCTGATCGTCTCCATCGACCAGGAGGGCGGCACGATCGCCAGGCTCGGGCCGTCCAACGGGTTCCCGGCCACCCGGTCGCAGGCCGAGATCGGCGCGCGCGACTCGCCGGCGGTCACCCGTGCCTGGGCGGAGGGTATGGCGCAGACGCTCGCGCGGATCGGGGTGAATCTCAACTTCGCACCCGTCGTCGACCTGGCCGTCAACCCGACCAACCCGGCGGTCGCGGAGCTGGACAGGGCGTTCTCCGCCGATGCGGAGGTGGTGGTCGGGTGCGCGACCGAGACCATCGGGGCCTACCGCGGGTCCGGCATCAGGACGTCGATCAAACACTTTCCGGGGCTGGGCAGCGCCACCGGCAACACCGACTTCGAAGCGGTCGATGTGACCGGCACCTGGACGCGCGCCGAGATCCAGCCGTTCCAGCGGCTGATCAACACCGGCACCGTGGACACGGTCATGGTCACCCACTTCATCAACAAGAAGCTCGACCGGAACCGGCCGGTGTCGCTGTCGCGCGCGGTGGTCACCGACCTGCTGCGTGGCGAGTTGGGCTGGGACGGCGTCGTCGTCACCGACGACATGCAGGCGGTCGCGATCACCAGCCGCTACGACCGGGACGAGGCCATCCAGTACGCGCTGCAGGCCGGCGTGGACCAGTTGGTCTTCTGCAATCAGGCGGTCTACGACACCGCGGTCGTCGAGAAGACCGTCGACAAGGTCCTGGCGATGGTCAAGGCCGGCCAGATCACCGCCGCACAGATCGACCGGTCGGTCGCCCGCATCGATGCCCTGTGGCCGCCCAGGTGACGGCAGCCGCCTTCCTGCTTGATCTGTTCAGCCGCCGGTGGCGGAGAAGTGCATGTAGTCCTTCAGCGACCGGTAGTCGCCGCCCCACCGCCAGCCGATCGCGGCGAATGCCTTCACGGCCGGGCCGCCGGGCCGCACCATCCCGGGCCGCGCTTCGGCCCGGTCGAGGTAGGCGGTGGCGAGTTCCGGCAGCACCACCAGGCCTTTGTGGTACGGGTTCTGGAACGGGTTGAGGTCGACGGCGAGCCCGTAGGCGTGCTGGGACCAGGCCGCTTGGCCTCGTACCGGCCGGCAGGCGAACGACTCGGTGGTGTTGCCGTCGCCGGTCGATGGCGCGTTCAGCTCGGCGGCGGTGGAGATCCGCATTCGCTCGATCGGGAAGTTGGCGGCGAAGAGCCTCCTGAACACGGTGACGAGCGGGTCGGCGGCCCGCGCGTTGGTCAGCAGCTCGCCGGTGTGGGCGCGCCCGTCGAAGCCGCGGAAGCTCACCGTGACGTAGCGCAGGTCCGCCGCGGTCACCGGGCAGTTCCTGGTCCAGCTGGACCGGGCGAGCACGCTGGCGGGCACCGCCGTGACGGTCGCGTGGAAGCGGCCATCGGGCGGTGGTGGCAGGTCGTCGACGGTGATGATGGAACGGTTGCGCAGCTCCGGTGGGGTGTCCCGGGCCGCGGCGACGCCGTCGGGCCCCACGGGGAGGGCCCGCGCCCCCAGCCCCGCGGGTGCGGCGGGGGCGTCGCCGGGGGGGGTGACCGCGGGGCCCGGGGCCTCGGCTGCCGCCGCCGGCGCCGTCGGCGGGGCGGCCGGCGTTGGCGCCGGTCCGCTGGCTTCCGGACCGGCGGGTCCCCCCGAACAGCCGCCCAGGGCGCACCCGAGGCACCCGACCACAATCAGTTGGCCCGCCGCTCGGGCGGCACCGCGCAGCACCGTCGACTCCACTCGCTCCGCCGCGCCCCGGTATCCGGCACTCGGCTTGACCAGCACAGACCTGACTCGACCGTACACCGGGCGGGAGTGAACGAAATGGCGTCATGGACTCCAGGGGGCGGTGATGTTCCAGGTGGCGTCCGCCGCCCAGACCGCGGAGTCGGCGGCGCCGTCGCTGATCCATACCTCGGCGTCGACGTGCCGCAGATAGGAGCCCCGGTAGTTGTACGACTCCAGGGACACGCCTCCGCCCGTCAAACCGCTGCGCGCACACCACGTCGCGTCGGCCCGCATCAGGGCGGAGCCGTCGTCGACGGAGTTCCGCACCCGGGAGTTGGCGTGCCGCAGGTACTGGCCGGGATAGTTGACCGACTCGAACGAGTAGCAGCCGGCGTTGGCTAGGCCGGCCCGGATCGTGTACGTGGCGTCGTTCCTCAGCAGCTCCGGGCTGCCCGCGGTGACGACCTCCGTGTAGGCCAGGCTGTTCATGTGCCGCAGGTACCGGTCGGTGTACCCGGGTGTGGTGACCTGGAACGAGCGCCGTACGTCCAATGGCAGCGCGACCGGGGTCGTGGGCGGCAGCGACCGGGACGCGGCGATGAGCGCCAGGTTGGCCTCCCGTACCCGTGCCTCGTCCATCTTCACCACCCGCCGGTCGTAGGTGAGGAAGCCGTTCAGCTCACCCTCCAGATCGGTGATCTCGGTGTAGATCGCCGCGCTGAGTCCCTTGCCCACCATGAGATTCCGCACGCCCTGCACCAGGCCGGCGTACCGGTCGGTGAGTACGGCCGAGGAGGGCACCCATTCGTACGCGAAGAAGCCGCCGCTTGGGCTGTACTCGTGCCCCGGCGTACGCAGGCCCAGGCCGCCGAACTCGCCGAGCACGGCGACACGGCCGCCGGACGGCAGCGGCGAGGCCGGCCCCAGGTACATGTGCCAGTCGTCGATGTCGCCGTTACCGGGGTTGCCAAGCGACTGACAGCAGTTGTAGCCACTGTGGACGTTCACCAGCCGTGTCGGGTCCTGGCTCTTGACGTTCTGCCCGACCCGCTGCGTATCGGCGAGCGCCCGCTCGCCCCACCCTTCGTTGTAGACGGTGTACGCGACGACGGACGGTGCGCTGCGGTGCTCGTCGACGATCTCCCGTGCCTCGGCCTCGAATTGTGCCTGTTGCGCGTTGTCAGCGTCGATGTCCTGGGCGGTCATGGACGGGACGTCCTGCCACACCAGCAGGCCGAGCCGGTCAGCGTGGTAGAACCAGCGCTGCGGCTCCACCTTGATGTGCTTGCGCACCATGTTGAAGCCCAGGTCCTTGTGCTTTTGGAGGTCGAATGCGAGAGCGGCGTCCGTGGGTGCCGTGTAGAGGCCGTCCGGCCAATAGCCCTGGTCGAGGGTGCCGATCTGGAAGACGAACTGCCCGTTGAGCTTCGGCCGCGGCACGCCGTCGACGAGGCCGGTGGTGATTTCCCGCATGCCGAAGTAGTGCGTGGTCCGGTCCACTGTGAAGCCCCGTGCGTTGCGCAGGGTCACGCGCAGGTCGTAGAGGAACGGGTCGTCGGGTGACCAGCGCCGCGCGTTGGGCACCGGCACGGAGAACTCGCTGAAGCCGCCGGTGGCGGACCCCACGACTGTGCCGCCGCTCAGCGCCTCGGCGCGCACGGTGTGACCGCTGAGGTTGCCCCGGCCGAAGACGCGCACCCGGAGCGTGTTGGTGGCCAGGTTCGGGTAGAGGTCGACCCTCGTGATCGACGAGGCGGGGGTGGGCTCCAGCCACACCGTTTGCCAGATGCCGGAGCTCGGCGTGTAAAAGATGCCGCCCGGCGTCTTGGTCTGCTTGCCGATCGGTGGCAGGCTCCCGTTCTGGCGGGTGTCGCTCGGATCCCACACCTTGACGATGAGCTCGTTGGTGCCGCCGTTCAGCCGCGGCGTGATGTCGAAGCTGAACGCGTCGTACCCTCCGGTGTGCCCGCCGACCCGTACGCCGTTGACCCAGACGGTGGTCTGCCAGTCGACCGCGCCGAAATGCAGTTGTACGCGCCGCCCGGACCACTGCGCCGGCACGGTGAAGGTACGCCGGTAGAAGAGGTAGTTGCGGTCGTCGCCGGCCGCCCGCATGACGCCGGACAGGGCGGACTCGACCGGGAACGGCACGTTGACCCGCTCGGGCAGGTCGGTGTTGAACTGCGGGGCATCGTCGGAGGCGGACTGGCGTAGCTGCCACTCGCCGTTGAGGTTGAGCCAGTCGGGCCGAGTCATCTGCGGTCGCGGGTACTCCGGCAGCGGCGTCCCGGTGAGCGCCTGGGCGGTCCACGGCGTTGTCAATGGCGGCGTCTTGGCGGGCACGGCCTGCGCGGCGGGTACGTGCACGAGCAGGCCGGCCAGCAGGATCGGGACGGCGGTCAGGGCGCGGCTTCGGATCGACATATCTATAAAGATAGTTGCCAGTCGCACAGGCCGGCGATGCGCCACACGATCCCGGCATGCGTCCAAGGTGGCTACCCAGATTGCCGATGGCCGTCGTCGACGCGATGATCGGCGTGGGGTTGACCGTGGTGTCCATACGCAGGCGCCAGCCGCTGGTCGAGGTAGCGCAGCACCGCGGCGATGGCGAGCGCGATGACGAGCACGCCCGCGACATTACGCAGCGCGACCGGGTAGCCGAGGGCGGCAGCGTCCAGGAACGGATACGGGTACCAGCCTGTGACGGCACCGCGGACCATCGTGTATCCGATCCAGGCCGCCGGCCAGGCGAAGGCCCACGCCACCACGACCCAGGTGATGCGCGGGCGCGGGCCGAACAACAGCCATCCCACCACTGTCCACGCCGGACGAAAGTAGTGGAAGGCGGTGTTGAGCCACACCTCGATGCCGTGCAGCGGCCGGTCGCCGGCGAGCACCGTCGTGTACACGATGCCGGTGATCGTGATGCCGAGCAGGCCGACGAGCCGCAGGACGCGCCAGCACCGGCCGTCCCGGGCCGGGTCGGCGGCGAGCGTCGCGGCGGCGGCGAGCACTAGCAGATTGCTCTGGATGGTGAAGAAGCTGAACAGGTTGACGACGCGCGTGCCGGTGCGCGCGGGCGACTGGCCGTTGGTCGCGTTGACGTCGGTGCTGCCGCGCAGCACCAGAATGAGCTGGGCGACGAACGCGGTCGCGACGACG
This sequence comes from Micromonospora sp. CPCC 205371, assembly GCF_026130045.1. Lineage (GTDB taxonomy): Bacteria > Actinomycetota > Actinomycetes > Mycobacteriales > Micromonosporaceae > Phytohabitans. The sequence continues at coordinate 39,505 of NZ_JAIBNX010000007.1, read as the reverse complement.
GCGAACAGGATGGCCTGCCACAATCGAGCCGCCCGGCCACTACTCATCATAAATGGAACATATCAGGCGTCTGTTGCGTGCCCGGTGGTGACGGCCAGGAAACCTTTCACCTGCTTGGCTTCCGGGTGCCGACGTGGCTCGTCTGGGCGACGCGGCTCTCGGGGAAGGTGAGGAATGGACAACCACCACATCGAGGTGTTTCCCCGGTACGTTGCGCCCGTCACACGTCCCCGGCTGCTCGGCGGGGCGCTCGCCGTCGCCGGCGGGCTGGCCGCGTCGACGACGGCCGGCGCCGCCTTCGCCGCTGATGCGCGTGATCGGGTACGCCTGAGGATGCCGGCGCCGACTGGGCCGCATGCCATCGGCACGGTCTGGCTGCATCTGGTCGACCGCGCCCGGCAAGACCCGGCAGGCCGCGCCGGTTGAGTGGTCCGCGCGTCCCCGGCCGGTGGTGCTCTACTCGCCCGGCTTCGCGCTCGACCGGGAGCATGGCACGTTCGTCGCCGAGGACCTGGCAGCCACGGATACGTCGTGATCACCGTCAGCCACACCTATGACGCCGCCGAGGTCGAGTTCCCTGGCGGGCGGGTCGAGCTTGGCCGGCACGACCTGGACACTTTTCCGCACCGTGCCATGCGGATTCGCCGGGACGACATACGGTTCGTCCTGGACGCCCTCGCCCAGCTGAACGAGGGAGCCACGGCCGATGCCCGACGCCACACGCTGCCGCAGGGACTGCGCGGCAGCCTGGATCTGAGTCGGGTCGGCATGGTCGGGCATTCCCTCGGCGGCGCCACCGCGGCCCAGGCCATGGCCCACGACCCGCGCATCCGCGCTGGCGTCAACCTTGACGGCAGCTTCATCCCCGACGTTGCTCTCGAGGCCGGGCCGGAGGCGGTCGGCCGCGACCTGATGGCGCTCGCTCAGCGCATCGGCGGCCGGCCATTCATGTTCATGGCCTCGGGCGGCTTCGGACCGGACTACTTCGGCGACCTTGTCAGCACCGTCTGGGACAACCTGCCCGGATGGCGGCGATTCTTCTCCATCACCGGCTCGACCCACTTCACCTACACCGACATGCTGCCGCTGCTCACCGGGCTGGTGGCGGGCGGCGTCATCCCCGACGCGCCCCACGTCGGCGTCGGACTCGACCCCAGCCGCGCGGTCGCGGCCATTCGCGCGCACCTGCAGGCCTTCTTCGACTAGTGGCTCCGCGGCCGGCCAAGCCACCTGCTCGATCGCCCGTCGGCCGAGTACCCCGAGGTGAAGTTCTATCCGCCGACGTGACCGCGCACCGCCGGCACCGCCCTGCCAACCGCTTGCCGTAGCCGAAGCGTTCTCGATACAGCGGCGACGTGAGGGGGAGCGATGAAAGGTGCAGCGGCCATGCTGGCCTGCGCGGTCGTTGTGGTGATCGGCGTGGCCGCGTGCGGTGACGCCCCCACACCTTCGGTTGGCCAGTCCGCCCCGGTCCGGCCGGCTGTTTCGCCCGCGCCCGGTGACCACACGCTCTACCTGAACTGGCAGGGCGTCGAGCGCACGTACGAGGTACACGCTCCGGCAAGCTACCGACCCCAGGCCGCCGTCCCGCTGGTCATCGCGCTGCACGGGCGGCCAAGCTCGGCGGCGCAGCTACGCCGAACGACGGGACTCGACGCGGTGGCTGACCGCGAGGGCTTTCTGATCGCGTACCCGAATGGGATCGACGGCCGGTGGAACGCGCTGGGCTGCTGCGGCGAAACCGACGACGTCGGTTTCCTGCGGGCGGTGGTCGATCACCTGGTGAAGACCTGGGGCGCCGACCCGCGCCGGACATACGCGACGGGATTCTCGGACGGTGCGCGGATGAGCTACGAACTCGCCGTCAAGGCGTCGGAGACGTTCTCGGCCATCGCCCCGGTCAGCGGCGGGTTCGACCGGGGCCCGGCGCTGAACGACATCGGGTACAAGCCGACCGCGCCGGTCTCCGTGGTCGCGTTCACCGGCAACGACGACCGCATCGCCAACCAGATCTACCACGGGATCAGCCGCTGGCACCGGAACGTCGGCTGCACCGCCAGCGAACCGGTATGGGTCGACAAAGCTCAAACGGTCAACCGCACGGTGGCAAGATGCGCCGACGGCAGCGAGGTCGTCGACTACGTCATCAACAAGATGAGTCACGCCTGGCCCGCGCCGAGCGACCACCCCGCGGCGATCGACGCCGGCGCCGTCATGTGGGAGTTCTTCGCACGCCATTCGCGCTGACCAGCGGGGGCCGCCCTGTGAACGGGCCTGCCAGGTTTCCGGCGGTTGTTCCCGTGGGTACCGGGCGGTGGTGGATGCCCACTTCGAGCCGTACGTCCAGCTGGTCGACGTCACGGACGACGCGGCGCTGATCGCCTGGGGTGGCTTCCGGCTGGGGGAGCACGCCGGACGGTGGCGGGCGGAGCGCGGTGGGGAGACGTTCGGCGCCCGGTCGGAGCCGCGTGGCCGGGCGGCGGTGGAAGTGGTCGACGACGACGGGGTGATCGTCGGCAGGACTGTTACTGACGAGGCCAACCACGCGTGGGTGGAGGGGTTGCGGCCCGCGACGACGTACCGGTATCGGGTACTGGTCGACGGCGAGCCGTGGGGCGCGGGAGAGCGTTTCGATTGGGTGTCGGGGAGCTTGGGCGCCGCCTGGCGGCCGCTGGACCAGAGGCTGCGCACCCACGCCGGCGGCTCGGACCCGGACCCGGTGACCTTCCTCGCCATGGGCGACTTCGGTGTCGGGATCGGCTCGGGTGCCGACGGCGATCGGCAGGTCGCGGTCGCCCGCACGATGCAGCGGTTGGCGGACGCGGTCGACATCCGGTTCGTCGTCGGTCTTGGCGACTCGATCTATCACGGGCCCGGCGGTCCGCAGGACGCCAGCGGCGCCTTCGACGAGGACTGGTGGCTGACGTTCTTCCAACCGTACCGGTACCTGTTCGACCACCTTCCCTTCTACCCGACCGCCGGCAACCACGACAGCTCGGACACCGAGGCCAGCGACGACCGGGAACAGCTCGAAGACAATCTTTATCTACGTATCCGGTTCGCACCGCGTCAGGAAGCCGGGCGGGCGTCGATCGATCCCGGGCTGTTCTACCAGCTGCGGGTCGGCGCGCTGCTGGAACTGGTCTGCGTCGACACCACCTGGGGAGCCGAACGGGGGCTGCACTGGTTCGACGAGCCCGGGCAGCGTGCGTGGCTGGAGCGGACCCTCGCCAGCAGCGACGCGGTATGGCAGGTGCCGTTCTCGCACCACCCCGCTTACTCGGCCGGACCCGCGCACGCGTCCATGCCGGCGCAGGTGGAGCGGCTGGTGCCGCTCTACCTGCGCAGCGGCGTCCGGCTGCTGCTGCACGGTCACGAGCACAACTTCCAGCACGGGCAGGTCGACGATCTGCAGTACGTGGTCTCCGGCGCCGCCGCGAAGCTGGACGAGCGGACCCCGACGCGTTTCGCCGAGGCCGGCACACTGTCCTGGGCCGCCGCGCCGCACTGCCTGCTCGTACAGGTGACGCCGGACCGGATGGTCGTCGTCCCGTACGGCCCGACACCACCGGGAGCTCAGCCGGTCCCGATCGTCCGCCGGCTGCCCGACGGCACGGTGACCAACGAGCCGATCACGGTTGTTCCAGCCTCTGGGCGATCCGTTCAAGCGCGGCGAGGTCTGACGGCGTGAGCCGGTCGATGAAGTGGTGTCGCACCGACTCGACGTGGGCGGGCGCGGCGTTCTCGAGAGCGTCCAGGCCCTGCTCGGTGAGCACCAGGAGGCAGCCCCTGCCATCGGTCGGGTCCGGTTCGCGCCGCAGCAGGCCGCGCGTTTCCATGCGGGTCGCGTGACGGGACAGGCGGCTGCGTGACCAACCCATCTTGTCGGCTTGTTCCCCGAGGGTGCTGGTGTGTGCGGGGCGTTCGGACAGCGTGCTGAGCACCTCGTAGTCGGGTTCGGAGAGGCCGACCGTGGCCAGATCGCGTGCCGTGCCGGCCCGGACGGCGACCATGATGCGCAGGAAGGCCCGCCAGGCCCGCTCCTCATTCGGGTTGAGCCAGCGCACGACTTCAGTCGAGGGCTTCGTTGACATGTAAACAACCTAGCACGTAGCCTCGTTTCCATGTCAACGAAATCGCTTCGGATCCTCGCGCTGACGTGCAGCACCCGCCCCGGCGCGCTCGGCCCCGTCGTGGCGCGGTGGCTGATCGACGCGATTACCCCCCGGGCCGCGCAGCTCGGCGTCGAGGTCGTGCCGCTCGCTCTGGGTGAGCTGAACCTGCCGTTCCTCGACGAGGAGGAACATCCGTCATCGGGCGTCTACCAGCACGAGCACACCCGCCGGTGGAGCGCGATCGCCGACGCCGCGGACGGGTTCATCGCCGTCACACCGGAGTACAACTACGGGATGCCGGCGACGCTGAAGAACGCGCTGGACTACCTCGGCCGCGAGTGGGCGTGGAAGCCGATCGGTTTCGTCAGCTACGGCAACACGTCGGCCGGTACCCGATCCGTCCAGCATGCCAAGCAGGTGGTGACCACGCTGCGCATGGTCCCGCTGGGCGCCACGGTCGCCATCCGTATCGGTGATTCGGTGGAGAAGGACCGGCTGCGGCCCGACCCCATCCGCGACGCGGCGGGAGTCGCGTTGTTGGACGAGTTGACCCGCGTCGCTCACGCCCTGCGGCCGATGCGCGAGCGGGCGCGATACGGGACGTCGTCCGGCCCGTTGCCGGGGTCCTACGCGAGGCGGTTGACCCCCGACGACGCCGCGCAGGTCACCGTGTTGCAGCGGTGCTGTTGGGTGGAGGAGGCCCTGGCCAACGACACCATGGCCGTACCGGCGTTGCACGAGTCGCTGGAGCAGGTGCGTGAGTGGCTTGGGAACTGGCACACCACAGGCCTCTGGCTCGACGGGCGGCTGCTGGGGATGGTGCGAACCCGTTCGGTCGGCACCGACTGGCACCTGGGGCGGCTCGCTGTCGTGCCCGACCTGCGCGGCCGCGGGCTGGGCCGCTGGCTGTTGCGCATCGCCGAGGCCGCCGCCGGAGCAGACTCCCGCCGCATCGTGTTGTTCACCGGCGCCAAAAGCCTGCGAAACATCGACCTCTACCAGAGCGAGGGCTACCAGCCCGTGTCACTCACGAGCCCCGACGGAACCGTCTGCCTCGCCAAGCACATATCGGAGCACGCCGCATCCACATCCGACTAGAGCGCCAGGCAGATCTCCGTGCGCACGGCTGGGGCTCCATCGACCGGGGCCGGATCTTCGGCTGTCGGCGCCACGCCGCCCGCGGCGATCCGGTCGAGGGTACGCAGGCCGAGCGGCCGCACGCCGCCGAAGATCGTGTAGTTGGGGCGTAGCGCGGAGTCGGCGAAGACCAGGAAGAACTGGCTGCCGTTCGTGTCCGGCCCGGCGTTGGCCATGGCGAGCACCCCGCGGGCGTACACCTTGCGCGCGCCGGTCGGATCGGTGGGCGCCGGCGGCAGATCCGTGGGCAGCTCGTCCTTGTACCGGTATCCGGGGCCGCCCGAACCGGTGCCCGTCGGGTCGCCGCACTGGAGCACCTTCAGCGTCGGGTAGGTGGTGAGCCGGTGGCAGACGGTCCGGTTGTAGAACCTGTGCCGCACCAGGTGCAGGAAGCTCTGCACCGTGCATGGCGCCTTCGCGCGGTCGAGGGTGAGCGGGATCAGGCCGACGTTGGTGATCAGCGTGGTGGTGACCGTGCCACGGTCGGGCGTGTGCCGGGGATCGGGGGCGCGCCGCCGGTTCGTCCGGAGTCTCCGTGTATCCGCACGGGCCTTTCGTCACGTCCGGCGGCGTCTCGGCGCGGGCCGGTGCTGCGGCGGCGCCGAGGAGCAGGCCAGCGGTGAGCACCGTGACGGCGATGCGGCGTCGGACCACGTTGTCCTCCTGTGACCGGTAGGCGTTGCTTCCCGGTCTAACGGACATCGATGCACCCGTCAAGGCCGCCGCGGCGGGTACCCTACCGTGCAAGACGACGATCGATGTCAATGTAATCTGCGTCGTTGGGCATCACCAGCGGCAGGGGAGGGCAATCTCGTGGAGCAGCGCTCGCAAGGAGCGATCCGGCGACGGGTCGCGATCGTGGCGACCGGCGTCATGCTGGCCGCGGGGCTGGTCGCCACGCCGGCCCCGGCCCAGGTGGCCGACGCGAACCTGGTCGTGAACGGCGGGTTCGAGGACGGCCTCGCCGGCTGGTTCTCCAACCCGGCCGGCAGCGCCACGCTGTCACCCACGACCGACGCCTACACGGGCGCCGGCGCCGTGCTCGTCACGGATCGCACGAACACCAGCTCCGGTCCCATGCAGGACCTGTCCGGCAAGGTGCGGGCCGGCAGGATCTACTCGGTTACGGCGCGGGTGAAGTACGAGGACCCGACCAGCCCGGCGACCAAGGCGTTCGTCGTCACGATGCACTACGGAGGCTCGTCCTACACGAATCTCGGCTCGGTGACGGTGCCGCGCGGGCAGTGGGGGCTCATCCGGGGCACGTTCGCGGTTCCCATGGCGCAAGACGTCACGACCGCGAGGATCTTCGTCGAGACACAGTGGACGGCGACGCCGACCCCTCCCGAGGCGCATCTGATGGACTTCAACGTCGATGACGTGACGCTCGAGGAGTACACGAGGTCGAGGACGTTCGAGGTGCTCGGCAAGATCCCCGGCGAGGGGAACCCGCTCATCTCGCACAAGTTCGGAGCCGACGCCAATGCTTTCGTACACGGCGGCCGGGTGTACCTCTACATGACGAACGACACCCAGGTGTACTACCCGGACGCTGACGGGATCTCCCCGACGAACACCTACGGCGGCATCAACACGATCACGGTCATCTCCTCCAGCGACCTCGTCAACTGGGTCGATCACGGTGAGATCCCCGTCGCTGGCCCGGACGGGATCGCCCGCTACGCGAACCAGTCCTGGGCTCCGGCGATCGCACGCAAGGTCATCGACGGCAGGGAGCGGTTCTTCCTCTACTTCGCCAACAACGGCGGCTCCACGGGCGTCATCGTCGGCGACTCGCCGCTCGGCCCGTGGCGCGACGAGCGCGGCAGCCTCTTGATCACGAGCGCGACGCCGGGTGCGTCGAACGGCCGGAACTGGCTGTTCGACCCGGGCGTGTTGATCGACAACGACGGGCAGAGTTACCTGTACTTCGGTGGTGGTGGCGACGACCGTTCGGGCAGCTACGAGAACACGAACCACCCGAAGTCCACGCGCGTGATCAGGCTCGGGGACGACATGATCAGCACGGTCGGCTCGGCGGAGGTCATCGACGCGCCGCTCGTGTTCGAGGCCAGCCACGTGTTCAAGCGTGGCGGCAGGTACTACTACTCGTACTCGACGAACTTCGGGTTCTCGGGCCCGGTCGACCCGAACGGCCCGCCGACCGGAGCAATCGCGTACCTCATGGCCGACGACCCGATGGGGCCGTGGACGCCCGACACGTACGCCGGCGTGATCTTCCGCAATCCGGGCGTCTACTTCGGAGTCGGCGGAAACAACCATCAGTCGGTCTTCAAGTTCCAGGGAGAGTACTACCTCACCTACCACGCCCAGTCGCTCAACGCCCGCGCCACGGGCGGCACGGGGCAGGGCTTCCGCAGCCCGCACATCGCCAAGCTGGCGTTCAACGAGGACGGCACCATCCAGGAAGTGATCGGCACCTACGACGGCGTCGACAACGTCCGGAACCTCAACCCGTACCGCGTCATCGAGGCCGAAACCGCCGGGGGGCAGCGGGGGGACGGGAGGAGGGGGATCCCCGGCGCGGGGGGGGAGCGCGCCGCGGGCCCGCGCCGCCCCGTGGTCCACGACGTCGACAGCGGCGACTGGACGTCGCTCGCGTCGGTCGACTTCCGGAGGGGTGCCGGTGGCGTCACCGCCACGGTGCTTCCGCTCGTCGAAGGCGCAGAGATCCAGGTGCGCCTCGACGACCGCGCGGCGCCCGTGGTCGCGACCATCCCGGTCGACGCGCCACTGGGCCAGTGGACGCAGGTGAGCGCCGCTCTCGACGGCGTCACGGGCGTGCACGACGTCTACTTCACGTACGCGGGGCCGGACGGCGCGGACCTCTTCGAGATCGACAGTTGGAGCTTCACGAAACCGACCCGCTCCTAGGAGCTCCCGCAGCCGCACCCTCCGCACCCTCCGCGCCGTCCTCACCCTCCTCGCGCCGGCAGCATATTGATAGTGGCGGAAACTTGCCGAGTTGGTGTTGCTATGGCGCTCTAACTCGGCAAGTTCTCACGGCACGCGTGGGGTTGGTGGTGGATCGCGGAGGGTGAGGCCGCGGGGAGCAACGGTCTTGCGCCCGGCGGGCGTCGCGGTAGCTCAGCTTCGGTCCTGCTTTTGACGTTGCCCCGAACCGTCGTCGATCAAGGCCATGCGCGTGGATCAAGGCCGAATGCACGCGGAAATGAGATCGAACCACGTACGTTCGCCCTTGATCGGCGCGGCCCGGCCCGGTCCGGGGAGTGCCGGGGTCGGCAACCCTGACCTCAAAGTTTCTAGACCTCGCCGGAGGTCGCAGTAGCTCGAATCTTCGTCTTCACCCCAAATGTCGGCAGGCGTTTTGCTCACAAGGATAAAAGTTTAGATACGGCGATCAAAAGATCTGGTGATGTCGACGAATGTGATCGATGATGTCTCCTGTCGCCATGATCGAGGATCATCCCTCCGTCCCGGGCAGGCACCCTCGGCGCGGGTCTCGACGGCGGTTCCTATGAGCACCGTCCAAGGAGGAAGGGAATGCCCACTCGCCGCCCACGAGCGAGACGCCTGGCCGCGCTCCTCGGCTTCGCGCTCCTCGGCCCACTGACCGCCTTCGCCACGCCATCCATCGCCACGCCAGCCGCCGCCCAGGCCGCGGACCTGCCACCGCAGGAGCCTGGCGTCACCCTGCGCACGTACGACGTGCGGGTGCCGCTCTCCACGATCTGCACGCTCAAGCCCGGACAGACCCCCAATGTCGACAAGCTGATGCCGGTCGTCGACTGGACCAGCTCGGCCGACTTCGGCTTCGAAGACAACTTCCTCACCCACGTCATCGGCAACATCGACATACCGGCCGCTGGCGCGTACACGTTCCGGCTGACCAGCGACGACGGCTCCCGGCTCTACATCGACGGCGCGCCCGTGATCGACCACGACGGGCTGCACGGCGCCACGTCGAAGGACGGCACCGTCACCCTGACCCAGGGCCATCATGCCCTGCGGATCGAGCACTTCGAGGCGGGCGGCGGCCAGCAGCTCACCCTCTCGTGGCAGCCGCCGGGCGCCACGGGCTTCGCGGTCGTGCCGACCTCCGTGCTGAGCACGGACGCCGGTGTCGTGCGCGTGACGGCGCCCGGATACAAGGCCTGCCAGGGAGTTTCCGACGCGCCGGGAGACGGCCTCCCGCTGGATTCGGTGCACCCGAACTACACGCTGACCGACCTGCGCCCGGACGGCTTCGAGCCGCAGGTGTCCGCAATGGACTGGACCGCCGACGGCCGGCTGGTCATCGCCGCTTGGGGCGGTAGCGACCAGACGCGCGGCGAAGTGTACATAGTGGACAACGCGACCGGGCAGACGAGTCCCGCGCAGGTCACCTACAAGAAGGTCGCCAGCGGCCTGAAGGAACCGATGGGCCTGGCGGTGGTCGACGGCATCATCTACGTGTCGCAGAAACATGAGCTCACCGAGCTGCGTGACGTCGACGGGGACGAGGTCGTCGACGAGCACCGGACCGTGGCGACCTGGCCGTTCGGCGGCAACTTCCACGAATTCGCGTTCGGCCTGCTCTACAAGGGCGGCAACTTCTACCTGAACCTGTCGGTCGCGATCAACCTCGGCGGTGCGACGACCGACCCGCAACCGGCTGGCAACCGGGGCACCAGCATCATGGTCAACCGCCGCACCGGCAAGGTCAGCTATGTCGCCGGCGGCCTGCGTACGCCGAACGGCATCGGCTGGGGTCCGGACGGCGACCTGTTCGTCACCGACAACCAGGGCGGCTGGCTGCCCTCGTCGAAGCTGGTCCACATCCAGCAGGACCGCTTCTTCAATCACTACACCAACCCGGACGGCCCGTTCGACGCCAATCCGGTCACCAAGCCGGTGCTGTGGCTGCCGCAGAACGACATCGCCAACTCCCCCAGCACGCCGGTGCTGCTCAAGAAGGGACCGTTCCGCGGGCAGATGCTGTTGGGCGACGTGACGTACGGCGGGCTGCAGCGCGCGTACCTGGAGAAGGTGCACGGCGAGTACCAGGGCGCGGTCTTCCGGCACACGCAAGGGCTGGAGGCCGGCGTCAACCGGGTCAGCATCGGGCCGGACGGCGCCGTCTACGTCGGTGGCCTGGGCGCGGGCGGAAACTGGGGACAGCCCGGAAAGCTGGGCCACGGCCTGCAGAAGCTGACACCGAACGGCACCAACGCGTTCGACATGAAGTCGATGAGCGCCACCCGCGACGGCTTCAAGATCGAGTACACCCGGCCGCTGTCCACCTCGACGATCCAGAACATCGCGCAGAGCTACCGGATCTCGCAGTGGCGGTACGCGCCGACCCCCGCGTACGGCGGGCCGAAGGTGGACGAGGAGGCCCTGAAGGTCACCGCGGTCAAGGTCTCCGCGGACCGCAAGACCGTCACGCTGACCGTCGACGGACTGCAGCGCGACCGCGTCGTGTACCTGCGCTCGCCGCGCCCGTTCACCGCCGCGAACGGCGAGGAGCTGTGGAACACGGAGGCCTGGTACACCCTCAACAACATTCCCGGGCCGCAGCCGGATCAGGTCTTCTACGAGGCCGAGGAGGGCAACCGGGAGGGCGGCGCCCGGATCGACACCGACCACCGCGGCTACTCCGGCGTCGGCTTCGTCGCCGGGTACGGCGCGTTGAACGCCTCCACCACCGTCCACGTCGACGTCTCCCAAGCCGGCGAGTACGAGGTCGGGCTCCGCTACAGCAACGGACCCAACCCGTTCCAGGGCGACAACACGGTCAGCGCGTACGTCAACGGCCGCAAGGCGCGGCAGAGCGTGCTGCCGACGACCGTCACCTGGGACGAGTGGGCGACCATGACCGAGCGCCTCACCCTGCGCCGCGGCGTCAACGCGATCCAGTACCGGGTGGACGCCACCGACACGGGCCACGTCAACCTGGACCTGATCTCGGTGCGCAAGCCGGGGGAGCGGGTGGTGCTGTTCGACGGCGGCGACCTTTCGGAGTGGCAGCACACCGACGGGCGGATGGCGAGCTGGTCGCGTGTGGACGGCGGCGCGATGGAGGTCCGCAACGGCGACCTGCGCACCAAGCAGGCCTTCGGTGACTTCCGGCTGCACGCCGAGTTCAAGGTGCCGCTGCTGCCGCCGGAGGTCACCGGCCAGGACCGCGGCAACAGCGGCGTCTACCTGCAGGAACGGTACGAGATCCAGGTCTTGGACTCGTACGGCGACCCGACCCGCGACACCAACGAGGCCGGCGCCATCTACCTGCAAAAAGCACCCGACGTCAACGCCGCGACGCCGCCGGAGACGTGGCAGAGCTACGACATCGAGTACCGCGCCGCCCGCTACGACAGCGCCGGCAACAAGACCGAGAACGCCCGCGTCACCGTGATCTGGAACGGCATCCGCGTGCACGACGACGTCGCCATCACCGGCCCGACCGGCGGAAACATCCCAGAAGGACCGGCGACCGGTTCGATCCGCCTGCAAGACCATGGAAACCCCGTGCAGTACCGCAACATCTGGATCGAGCCGCTGAGCTGACCCGATGGCGGCCGTGCCCAGCCGGAAGGCACAACTACCTCGTGGTCGTGTCAGTTGTCGCCGGGGGTCCAGTGGGGGTTCCGGCCCAGGTACCGCAGCAGGGTGGCGACCGGGTCGTCGCCGGCCTCGACGGGTAGGGCCGCGGCGTAGGCGAAGCCGCGCAGTGGTTCGGCCGTCGCGCGGGCGGCCGGCATCAGCTGCTCGGCCAGCGCGGCGGTCAGCGGTGACGGCTGCCCGGTGGCGACGGCGACGTCCCAGGCGTGGACAGCGGCGTCGAGGGCGGGGCCGGCGGCCGCGAGTCCCGGCGCCTCCCCCGGTACGGGCGGCAGGGGAGTGGACCCCGACGCCGCGGCCGGGTCGACGCCGGCCCAGGCGCCGGTGGCCGCCTCAATCGCCTTGGCGACCGTGTTCTCGACACCGCCGTCGAGCTGGCGCGGCGGATCGAACGGGTCGTAGGACGGCAGCGAGCCCGCTCCGACCGTGGACGCCCAGGCGTGCTGGTCGCCGGCGGCGTGGAACAGCACCTGCGCCACCGTCCAGGCCGAGCACGGAGTCGGGTCGTCGAGCCGGTCGGTGTCGACAGCCACGGTGGTGACGTGGCGCAGCGCGTCAAGGGAGGTGGTGAGTACGGTGAAGGTCACGGCGTTACCTTTCAGCGGGGTTATGCGAGGGTGGCGAAGAACTGGCGGATGTCGTCGACGAGCAGGTCGGGTGCGTCGTGCGTGGCCCAGTGCCCGCCGCGGTCGAACGCGTTCCAGCTGACGATGTTGTGATGGTCGCGTTCGGCGAACTTGCGGACGGCCCGGAAATCCCATGCGAAGGCGGCCAAACCGATCGGCATGGTGGTGGGCTCGCCGGACCCGGCCGTCTGCGCGGCGCGGTGGTTCTCGTAGTAGAAGCGGGCGGCCGACGCGGCGGTGTTGGTGAACCAGTACAGCGCCACGTTCGTCAGGATGTCCTCCGGGCTGAGCGCGGTGCCGAACAACTGCCCGCTCCAGGCCACCTGCCCGGCCGGCGAGTCCGCCAGGGCATGTGCCAGCGTCTGCGGTTGGGTCTGCTGGGACCGGTCGTGGATGGCGTGCTCGACGAAAGCCTGCCCGAATTGCAGGGCGCCGAACTCCTCCTCGGTCAGCCCGTCGAACTCGCCGTCGTCGCCGCGCGGGAAGGAGAAGATCTGCGTGACGTGGACGCCGACGACGTGCTCACGGTCCAGCTCGCCCAGCAGCGGCGAGACGATCGCTCCGGCGTCGTTGCCGTGCGCGCCGTAGCGCTCGTACCCCAGGCGGCGCATCAGCTCCGCCCACGCCGCGGCGGTCCGCCACGCGCTCCAGCCATGCTCGCGGGTGGGCCCGGAGAAGGTGAAGCCGGGCAGCGACGGGATGACCACGTGGAAGGCCGGGCCGCCCGGGCGGCCGTGCGCGTCCGGGTCGGTCAGCGGGCCCACCAGCCCCAGGTACTCCACGAAGCTGTTGGGCCACCCGTGCGTCAGGATGAGCGGGATGGCGTCCGGCCGGTCGGAGCGCACGTGCACGAAGTGGATTCGCTGCCCGTCGATCTCGGTGACGTACTGGGGGTACTCGTTCAGCTCGGCCTCCCGTGCCCGCCAGTCGAACGAGGTGCGCCAGCGCTCGACCAGGTCACGGACGTAGGAGAGCGGGACGCCGTACTCCCACCCGGGTGGGGCCGGTGTGCCGGCGCCGCCGGCGACGACCTCTTTCTCGGGCAGCTCGTCCGCCCATCGGGTGCGGGCCAGCCGCTCGGCCAAGTCATCGAGGTCTGCCTGCGGTATCGCGATGCGAAACGGGGTGATGGTGGGATCATTCACGGCTGCTGCCTCCAGGTGAGCGTGATCACGCGCGCAGCATATGGGCGCCCCCTTTCACGCGGCTGACATCGCTCATCTGGAACCGGCTGCGGGGCAGGGCCGGGATGCGGCGCAGCGAGATGGTGAGGTCCTGTGCCGGTACGTCATAGTCCAGTTTGGAGAGCCATGTCGCGAATGCCGCCAGGAGTGCGATGGTGATGTCCTCGCCGGGACAACGGTGGCCGGTCGCCGCGTCCGCGCCGCCCTGGGGGATCAGCTCGTACGGGTCGGGGTCGTGGCCCAGGTGCCGCTGCGGCTCGAAGCGGTAGGGATCGGGCCACAGCAGCGGGTCATGGTTCTGCCCGAAGATGTCCAGTAGCACCAGCGAGCCGGTGCGGATGGTGTGGCCCTGCCAGGTCAGGTCGGTTACGGCCCGACCGCCGAGGAACGGCGCGAACGGGTAGAAACGGCGTACCTCGTGCGCGAAGGCCACCGCGTACCCGATGTCTTCGGTGCGTAACCGGTCTCGGTGCTGAGGCCAGCGGTGCAGCGCGTGGCCGGTGAACGCCACGAACCAGGCCACCGCGACGGTCGGGCGGATGATGTTGAGCAGCTCGACCGCGGCGAGTCGCGGCTTCAGCGGTTCACCGTCCGGGCCGGGATGCCGGGAGACGGCTTCCAGCACCGAGCCTGGCGGCATCGGGAACGCGCCGGCGCGGGCCTGGCCGATCAGCGTCGCGAACCGATCTTCCAGGCGCCCTCGGGCGCGACGGGCTCGCCAGTGCCGTGGGCCAAGCGTGGCGAAGCCGCCGACAAGCGCTACCAGATCCCGGGCCACCGCCGCCGTTTCCGCCCGGTCCAGAGGCACCCCGGCCCAGTCGCACACCCCGCGGGTGAGAACTTGGCTGGCCTCGTCGAAAAGCACGACGCGGCGTTGGCCGCTCCAGGAGCCGACGGCTTCGTCCCATGCTCCGGCGACCTGCTCGACCAGGTCGGCGACCCGGTAGGGGTCCTTGAGCAACGACAGGAACATGGCCTTGCGTTCGCGGTGTTCGGCGCCGTCGAGGGTGTGGATGGCGCCGTGGCCGAACAGTGTGCCCTGTACCGGCTCGGGGATCGCGGTGTGCCGCCGCACATGCCGCTCGTCGTAGAAGAGGCGCCCCGGGTGGGGCCCGCCCAACGCGCCGGGGGGTTGCCCCCCGCCCGGGGTGTGAAGGGCGCGGCCGCCGCCCCGGCGCCACAGCCCCGGGAGCCACGCGTATCCGGCCGTCATCAGCCCGACGGTGTCGTCCAGACGCACGCCGCGATCGCGATCATCACCCATCGCGCGTGTATTCCCCCAGCGGCGGGAGCCAAAACGCCCCCCACCTCGCGGCTTCGCCTCACCAGGCGTACGCCTGCGGGGCTTCGCCGGGCCCTGGCCAGATGTGGTCGAGTCGTTTCGAGACCTCGTCGTCCAGGCGCACGGGCAGTGCGCCGAGGTCCGCCCGCAGTTCCTCGATGGTCATCGCACCGATGATCGCGGTGGAGACGGCGGGGTTGTGTAGCAGCCAGGCCAGGGCGACGGCCTCGGGCCTGGCGCCCAATTCGCGGCACAGGTTTTCGTACGCCTCGAGCTGGTCGCGGTGCGCTTGGAGCCCGTACGCCATCTCGTAGCCCATGCCACGAGCATAGGCACCGCCTCCTCGGCGAGGGACAGGCCCGCATCATCCGCCACGGGCCGCCGCGAAGGCGCGGATGAGGGCGGCGCTCTGGCTTCGCAGCAGGGCATGGGCGTGGCGCTGGGCGTACTCGATCGAGGGGGCGTGGTCGGCGAGGGCACGGGCCGCGCCGATACCGGCGCGGGCTAGCTGCGTCCGGCTGAGCGTGATGCGGCCGGCCACGGCGACCACCGGGACGCCGAGATCGCGCGCCATCGCGGCTACGCCGGCTGGCGCTTTGCCGGCGAGGCTCTGCTGGTCCAGCGACCCTTCGCCGGTGATGACCAGATCGGCGTCCCGCAGGGAATCGGCGAGTCCGGTCAACCGCGCCACCAACCCGAATCCCGATCCGGCGTGGGCTAGGAGCGCGGCCATGGCACCACCGGCGAAGCCACCGCCGGCGCCGGCGCCGGGCGTGTCGCCGAGCGGGATGCCGCCCGCCCGCACGAGCGCGTCCGCCCACGCCCGCAGCGACGCCTCCAGAGCTTCGACCTCTCGGGTGCCGGCGCCTTTCTGCGGCCCGAAAACGGCTGCGGCCCCTTCACGGCCGAGAAGTGGATTGGCCACGTCGGCCGCGACGCGTACGGCGACGTCGCCGATTCGCTTGTACACCGGCGAAAGCTCCACGTTCTCGACCGCGCGCAGCGGCCCACCGCCGAACTCCACCGGCGCACCAGCCGCGTCGTGGACCGTCGCACCGAGCGCTCGTAGCATCCCGGCACCGCCGTCGGTGCTGGCGGTGCCGCCGACCGTCAGCACGATGGTGCGGGCGCCGTCGTCGAGCGCGTGTCCGATCAATTCTCCGACGCCGTAGCTGTGTGCGGCCAGCGCGACCGGCGGTGACGGCGAGACGTACTCGATTCCGCACGCCCGGGCGGATTCGACGTAGGCGGTGCCGTCGAGCGCCACGTACCAGGCGGCGACCGGCTCCGACAGCGGGCCGCTGACCCGCAGGTCCACCCTGCGGCCGCCGGCGGCGAGCAACACGTCCAAAGTGCCTTCGCCGCCGTCCGCGACGGGACAGAGCCGCACCCGGGCCTGGGGCGCCGCATCGCGGACGCCGGCGCCGATCGCCTCCGCGGCTTGCACGGCGGTCAGGCTGCCCTTGAACTTGTCCGGTGCCACCACCACGCGCATGCGACTACACGTGTTCGGCGTGCCAGATGATCTGGCGCGCGATCGTATCGGGGGCGGCCGCGGTCGCCATGTGCGCGACGTCGTCGAGGATCAGCAGGCGAGCCCCGGGGATGCCGGCCGCGTAGAGCTCCTGGCTGGCCGGAGGGGTGGCGATGTCGGCCGAGCCTCCGATGACGAGGGTGGGTGCGGCCACGGCCGCGAGGTCGCCGCGCACGTCCGCCGCGGCCAGCATTTCGCAGGCGCGAGCGTACTGTTCGGCGTCGTTCGCGGTGAGCATGTCGCCGTAGTGGGTGACGATGTCCGGGTGCGCTGCCGCGAACCGCGGCGTGAACCATCGCTTTGCGACGGTGTCGCGGATCGCTTCGAGCCCGGCGCTGCGAACGGCTTGGGCGCGTTCGATCCAGGTGTCTCGCGGCAGCACCGGCGCGGAGCAGATGATCGTCAGGCTGTGTACCCGGTCGCCGTGGTGTGCGGCGGCCCGCGCGGCGACCATCCCGCCGAGGGAGATCCCGGCCAGATGCGCACGCTGGATACCGGCCTCGTCGAGCACGGCGATGAGATCGTCGACGAGGTCGTCGAGCCAGAAGGGTCCGTCGACGGCGTCTTCGGCGCCGTAGCCGCGCTGTTCGTAGCGAACGACGTCGAATCGGGTGCGCAGCAATGGGACCAGATCGTCCCACATGGACGATGTCGTGCCGAGCGAGTTGACGAGCACGAGAGGGCCGGTCGACTCGTCGGCGGCGCATGGTTCGAGGCGCACGCGGCGGGTCGTCACGTCAGTCAACGCGGATCACCTCGATGGCGCCCACCGCGACGTCGATGACGATCGCGTCCGGCTCGGTCCGGATGTCGAATGTGGACCCGGACAGCGACCTGACGAGCGGCCGTTCGCCGGCCACGCGATGGGGGATGCGGAGCCGGCCGCGGATCGGGACGGGGTCGATGAGCCGTTCCGGCCGGCCGGTCGATTCCTACGCGGCGCCGGCATAGCGTGCGCGGTGCGAAGGCGCGCCGCGGGCGGGTTCCCGCGGCGCGCCGCCGGATCACTCCTTGACCGGAATCGCCTGCGACTTCATCGCCTGGACGGTGGAGCTCTGTGCGGTCTTCAGGGCCTCCGCCAGGGTGCCCTGGCCGGACACCGCGGCTTTGAAACCGTCGGCCGTGTCCGCGTAGGTCTTCGTCATCAGCGGGCCCCACACGAAGTCGGGTGACACCTGCGCCGACGCCTCGGCGAAGACCTCGTAGATCTTCTGGCCGCCGTAGAAGTCCACGCCCGTGGTCAGCGCGGGCAGCGTGGCGCCGGCCTTGGTGGCGGGGTACAGGTTGGCCTTCTGGTTGAGCAGCGTCAGCGCCTCGTCCGAGGTGTTGAGCCACAGCGCGAACTGCGCGGCCTCGTACGGGTGCTTCGAGCTTTTGAAGATTGCGGTCGACGATCCACCCCAGTTGCCGGCGGACTTGTCGCCGGCGTTCCACTGTGGCATCGGCGCCACCGCCCACTTGCCCTTCGTGGTGGGGGCGCCGGTGGCGATGGAGTTGGCGCCCCACACGGCCGAGACCCATGTCCACGCCTGGCCGGTGTTGTAGGCGTTGTCCCACTCGGTGGTCCACGGCGGCACGGTGGAGACGAGCTTGCGGCCGATCAGGTCCTGCCAGTAGTCGGCGACCTGGGTGGTCTTCGCGTCCGAGAAGTCGACGGTCCACTGTGAACCATCGTTGCCGAACCAGCGGCCGCCGGCCTGCCACGCCAGTCCGGCGAACTGGTTCACGTCGCTCTGCGAGAAGTTCGTGATGTAGCCGCCCGCGGCCTTCACCTTCTCCGCGGCCGTGGCGTACTCGGCCCACGTGGTCGGCACCGCGATGTTGTTCTGCTTGAACAGGTCCGCCCGGTAGAACAGGGCCATCGGGCCGGCGTCCTGCGGGATGCCGTACACGGAGTCCTGGCGGCCGAAGGTGACCTGGTTCCACGTCCAGTCGACGAACTTGTCCTTGGCGCCGGTGACGATGTCGCAGGCCGCGAGGTTCGCCAGGCCGTCCTGTACCCGGAAGCTGGGCAGCGTGTCGTACTCGATCTGGCCGAGGTCCGGCGCGTTGCCCGCCTTGAGCTGGTTGAAGAAGTTCTGGTACGTGCCGCCGTTGCCGTTCGGGCCGGTCTGCACCTTGACCTGGATGTTGGGGTTCTTGTCGTTCCACACCTTGACGACCTCTTCGATCCCGGGAATCCAGGAGGTGAAGGTGAGCTCGACCTGTCCGGTGGACGGCGCGCAGGCGCTGGTGGCGGTGTCACCGGACGCGGCGTCGTCACCGCCCGAGGAGCAGCCCGCGAGAGCCAGTACTGATGTCAGGACAATTCCGACGGATCTTTTCATGGGGACGTTCCTTCCGGTTTGATCTACTTGATCGCGCCCGTGCCGAGGCCGTTGCGCCAGAAGCGCTGCAAGAGCAGAAATGCGACGATCAGTGGAGCGATCGACAGCAGCGAGCCGACGAGCACCAGCCCGCGCAGCTCCGGTAGTTGGTTGACCTGCGTGTTCCAGGTGTAGAGGCCGAGCGTGACCGGGAAGAGCCGTTCGTCGCCCAGCATGATCAGCGGCAGCAGGAAGCTGTTCCACACCGCGACGAAGTGGAATAGGAAGATGGTGACGAGGCCCGGAAACATCAACCGGCTCGACACCGTGAAGAACGTGCGCACCTCGCCGGCACCGTCGATGCGGGCGGCCTCCAGAAGCTCATCCGGCACGCTGGCACCGGCGTAGATCTGCGCGAGGTAGACACCGAACGGGTTGACGATGCTGGGCAGGAACACCGCCCAGAACGTGTTCGTCGCGCCGATGTAGCTGAAGATGAGAAACAGCGGCAGGGCCAGTGCCGTGGCCGGCACCAGGACGCCACCGAGCACGATGTTGAAGAGGGTCTCCCGGCCGGGAAACCGGTACTTCGACAGGGCGTACCCGCACATGGCCGCGAGCAGCGTGCCGCACAGCGCCGCCCCACCGGTGTACGCGATGCTGTTGCCCATCCACCGCAGGAACACGCCGTCGCGGTACGTCAACAGCTCGCGGATGTTGTCGACGAACGCGAAGTCGGCGAACCACAACGGGTTGGTGCCGGTGAACTGGGCGCGGTCCTTGGTCGCCGCGACGACCAGCCACCAGACCGGCAGCAGGATGTAGAACGCGAACACGCCCATCACGAGCATGGCCGCGGTGCGGCCGAAGAGGCTTTCGCGAGATCTCACCGGAGCCCCTTCCGTTGGGTGAGCTTGAGGAAGCCGAACGACAGCGCGAACGTCGCGAGCGCGAGCACGACCGAGAACGCGGCGGCCAGGTTGAAGTTCGGGATGGACGAGGTGGAGTAGACGGTCAGGTTGGGGGTGTAGGTGCTGGACACCGCGGAGCTGAAGCTGCGGAACACCTGCGGTTCGGCCAGCAGTTGAAGCGTGCCGATGATGGAGAACACGGTGGTCAGCACCAGCGCGGGCATCACCAGGGGAATCTTGATCGACCAGGCGATCCGCACCGGTCCCGCGCCGTCGAGCCGCGCGGCCTCGTAGATCTCCGTCGGGATCGACAGCAGGTACGAGTAGATGATGATCATGTTGTATCCGACGTAGACCCACGTCACGACGTTGGCCATCGCCCACAGCACGACGTCGGCCGAGAGCAGGTCGACGCTCTTGGTCAGTGCCGTGAAGGGTGAGAGGTTCGGCGAGTAGAGAAAACCCCACATGATGGCCGCGACCACGCCGGGGACCGCGTACGGCATGAAGAAGGCCAGCCGGAAGAAGCGTCCGGCCTTCACCAGCCCCGAATCGAGCAGCAGAGCGGTCAGCAGGGCCAGTCCCAGCATCACCGGCACCTGAACGACGCCGAACAGCAGCACCCGCCCGACCGAGCGCCAGAAGGGCCCATCGGAGAAGACGTACCCGTACTGCGTGAGGCCGCCGAAGACCTCCCGCGCCGGGCTGAACATGTCCGCGCGCTCCATCACGTACAGCGACTGAACGACGGCGTAGCCGACCGGAAGCACGAAGAACAGCGCGAACAGCACCCCGAAGGGCACAACGAAGAAAGCGATGGCGCCCCGGTGTGCGGTCCGGCGCCGGGGCGCCCGCCGGACCTCCGCCGCGGTGCTAGTCGCGGCGATCTCTGTCACGGTCATATCGACTCCTCGCGAACCACCCGGACCTCGCCGGACGGGACCCGCAGAAGGCCGTCCACCGCGGCGCCGGTCACCAGTTCCAGTCCGGTCACCGCGTACTCGACGTCGCGGTTGCCGTGGTTGACGACGAACACGTAGCTGCGGCTCGCGTCGCCGCGGCGTACCACCTCGACCGAGCCGTCGCCCTCCGGCCCGAGCGGCCGTACACCGGCCATCCGGCTCGCCTCGCGGACCACGTCACGCAGGGCGCCGGCCCGCAGTTCGGTGGCCACGTACCACGCGGCGCCCGCGCCGTACGCGTTGCGGGTGACGGCGGGCACCCCGGGAAGTGGGCCGTCGACGTACCGGGCCACGGGCTCCGCGGTCGTCGTACACAGCCGCTCGGTCCACAGTCGACCCTTGGCGCCGTTGTCGAGCGTCACCTCGGCGTCCGGCGGCAGCGGCGCGAACTCCTCGACCCTCACACCCAGCAGGTCACGGAACGCTCCGGGATACCCGCCGAGGCGTACCCGGTCGTCCTGGTCGACGATGCCGCTGTAGAACGTGACGAGCACGTGCCCGCCGGCCGCCACGTACGCGTCGATGGCCGCCGCCTCCTGGTCCGAGACCAGATGCAGGCACGGCACGATGACAAGCCGGTACCGGCTCAGGTCGGCGGCCGGCGCGACCACGTCGGTCGTCACGCCGATCTCGCGCAAGGCGTTGTACGCCAGGTGCACCTGGTCCAGGTACCGGACGGCGTGCGAGGGACGGCTCTCCCCGTCGCACGACCACCACGACTGCCAGCTGAACAGCAGCGCCACGTCGGTGTCCACAGTGGTCCCGGCGACCTCGTCCAACCGGTCGAGGGTCTCGGAGAGCCGCAGCACCGCCCGCCACGCCTCGGTGTCGGTACCGGCGTGCGGTACCAGAGCGGAATGGAACTTCTCCGCGCCTTGCGCGGAGGCCCGCCACTGGAAGAAGCACACCGAGTCGGCGCCGCGCGCGACGTGCGTGAGCGAGTTGCGGATCATCTCGCCGGGCGCCTTGGCCAGGTTGTGCGGCTGCCAGCTCACCGCGCTGACCGACTGCTCCATCAGCATCCACGGACGCCCGCCGGCGAGGCCCCGGGTGAGGTCGGCGGCGAAGGCCAGCTCGGCTGTGGGCTCGTCGAGCCGGTGGTCCAGGTAGTGGTCGTTGGCGACGACGTCCACCTCTGGCGCCCACGTCCAGTAGTCCAGGTTGCGGATGTGCGCGGTGACCATGAAGTTCGTGGTGATGGGTACGGTGCTGTGCCGGCGCAGCACCTCGACCTCGTCGCGGTAGTAGTCGAGCAGCTCGTCCGAGCTGAACCGGTGGAAGTCGAGGATCTGGCCCGGGTTGCGGGCCGACAGCGCCTGCCGGGGCGGCTGCACCTCCGACCAGTCCCCGTACCGCTGGCTCCAGAACGACGTGCCCCACCCGTCGTTCAGCCCGTCGATGCTGCCGTAGCGCTTGCGTAGCCAGCGGCGGAACGCCTCGGCGGTCTCCTCGTCGTAGCAGTGTGCGTTGTGGCAGCCGAGCTCGTTGGAGACGTGCCAGAGCACCACGGCGGGGTGCTTGCCGTACCGCCGCGCGACCCGCTCGACGAGTGCGAGGGCCCGCCGCCGGAAGACCGGCGAGCTCGGGCACCACGCCTGACGCCCACCGGGGTACCGCTTGGTGCCGTCGGGCGCGGTCGGGAGGATCTCCGGGTGCATGGTCGTCAGCCACGGCGGCGGCGATGAGGTACCGGTACCAAGATTGATCTTGATGTTGTGCTCGTGGAGAAGTTCGACGATGCGGTCGAGCCCGTCGAAGTCGTACTCGTTCGGGCGGGGTTCGAGGTAGGACCAGCCGAAGATGTTGATGGCGACCAGGTCGACGCCCGCCTGCCGCATCAGGCGGACGTCCTCCCGCCAGACGTCGGGTGACCACTGCTCCGGGTTGTAGTCGCAGCCCAGGCCGATGCCGGCGACGGGCATGGGCTTCCTCCAGACTCGGGATGTGTGCACGTGCACACACCTCGGCATGTTTCGTAGGGATCAAGAATGTGTGAACGTGCACACACTATGTACAGGTCCTCGCCCCGGTCAATAGCTGGGGCTACAGTGACGGCGTGAAACGGCGGAAAGGGGCGGCGCGGCGCGCGACCGTGCACGACGTCGCGGCCGCCGCCGGCGTCTCGCGCGGCACCGTCAGCCGCGTCATCAACGGCGGATACGTCTCCGCGGCGGCCCGTGCGGCGATCGAGGCCGCCATCGCCGAGGTCGGCTACGTGCCCAACACCGCCGCGCGCAACCTCGTCATGCAGCGCTCCCAGGCCGTGGCCTTTCTCGTCCTCGAGCCGCCCAGCCTGATCCTGGAAGACCCGAACATCGGCGCCATCATGCTCGGCGCCAACGCGGTGCTGTCGACGGCCGACTACCAGCTGGTCAACCTGGTCGTCGACTCAGCGCGCGACACCGAACGCATCACCAAGTACCTCAGCGGCGGGTTCGTCGACGGCGCCGTCATCGTCTCGGCCCGGGCGCACGACCCGATCACCCGCGTCGTGACCGACCTCGCGCTGCCGGCCACGTTCGTCGGCCACCCGCCCGACCTCGAGCAGGGCATCCCGTTCATCGGCATCGACAACGTCGGCTCCGCGCGAGCGATCACCGAGCGGCTCGCCGCGACCGGGCGTAAACGGATCGGCATGATCGCGGCGGCCGTCGACCGCGATTCCGGCGCCGACCGGCTCAGCGGCTTCCAGCAGGCGCTCGGGCGCAGGTTCAAGCCCGAACTCGTGGCGCACGTCCCGTTCTACGACTACGCCTCCGGCATGGAAGGCATGCGCCAGCTGCTCCAGCGCGAGCCCCGCCTGGACGGCGTCTTCGCCGCTTCCGACGCGGTCGCCGCCGGTGCCATGCAGGTATTGCGCGAACTCGGACGGGCCGTGCCCGGCGACGTCGGGATCGTCGGCTTCGACGACAGCCCGTGGGCCCAGCGCACCGATCCGGCTCTGTCCACAGTGCACCAGCCGGCCAAGGAGATCGGCGCTCAAGCGGCAGACCTGGTGCTGCGACAGCTGAGCGGCAAGACGCCGGAGCCGGGAGGCATCTTCCTACCCACCCCGATTGTGTGGCGCGCCTCAGCCTGACGGTGTCAGCGGAGACCGGACGACGAAGGAGCTGGCGGCGGCGAAGCCTTCGGAACCGTCGGGTCGGTCGAGCCAGAGCTCGGACTGGCGATGGTGGATGACACGGTCCGGGTAGTTGTGCGACCGTAGCGTCACCGAATCGGCGGTGGCTCCGGCCGCGGCGCAGAACGTGGCGTCCTCGCGAAAGAGGGCCTTGTCCTCCGTCTCATCGAACTTCAGACGAAAATCGTAGTGACGCAGGAACCGGCCGTCGGCCGCCCGGAAGCTGAAACACGACGGGTCCGCCAAACCGGCCAGCACGACGAAAGACGCTTCCCGCCGATCCGCTTCGTCGTCTTCCGCGTTCAGTGTGCCGATCACGGCTAGTGCATCGTCGCGGCGCACGTACGAGCCGGATCGGTCGGCAGACTCCAGGGACCACGCCCCGGCGCTCAGCCTGGCGCCGGTCGGCGACGGCGACGGACTCGGCGAGCGCGCCGGCTCCTCGACCGTCCGCGGCGCGGCGGCGGCCGGGGGCTCGCCGGCCGGTGACTCGGTGCCGCTGACGGCTCGCCAGGCCAGGTAGCCGAGCGTGAACACGCCGATGACGGCTGCCGCGATGCCAGCGGTGACGGCAGGGTGCAGCCGCTCCAACAACCCAAAGTCCCGATCGCTGGTCGGGGCGCCACCGCGGCCGTAGACGGTACCTGCCGGGGCAGGCGCCGAGCGCTGCGGCTCCGGACCGGTCGCGTGCGGGTCCGTACCCATCCGTGCTGTCACGCGACGATGTTAGCCGCGCACAGCGGGGGAGAACTCGGTCAGGAAGGGCTTCAGCTCGGGTACCACATCGCGGGTGAGGTCGGCGACGAGGCCGCCGAACCGCAGGCCGCCTTCGGCGTTGAGGTGTGTGGTGTCCACGCTGCCGTCGGGCTCGCGCGGCGAGAGCTGCTCGCAGCCGGTCCGACCCAACGTCTCGCAGAGACGGGTGCTGGCCGCGTGCAGGTCGACCAGCGGGACTTCCAGGTCGGTTGCCACCCGCCGGGTCGCTGCCACGTACGGGCCGAGCGTGTCACGCAGGCCCCCGGTGGCGTCGAACTGGCGTCGGGTCAGCGAGGTGACGAGTATCGGAAGCGTCGTCGCCGCGCGGGCCTCGGTCACGTATCGGGCCAGGTTCGCGGCGAAACCGCTATCCGGGTCGGTTTCCCGCTCCGGCCCCTTGCCTGGTTGGTCGTTGTGGCCGAACTGGATGAGCACGTAGTCGGCCTCGGTCGCCATAGCCGTCTCCCACAGACCCTCGTCGCGGTACCTTTTCGAGCTGCGCCCGCTCATCGCGTGGTTGAGGCGTTCCGCGCCGGCCGACATGCGCGCCCGGAAGCCCAGGCCCCACCCGGCGTCGTCGGTCACCGTCGAATCGCCCACCAGCAATACGCGCACCACATCGTCCCTTCACCAGGATTGCCAACACCACCGAACCAACAGCCATGGCCGCTACCACCGTAGTCGCCGGGCCCGCCGTCCGGCGGGTACCCTCGGCCAGCGAGAGCTGGAGGGGGCATGGAGAAGGTCGACTACGACGCACGCCTGCATGCCGTCTACACCGTCGGGCGGCAGATGTCGCCCGACGCGCTCAAAACGTGGATGGAGGCGTTCGCTCGCCACCTGCCGGAGTCACGGCCTTTGGTCTGGCTCGACCTGGGCTCGGGTACCGGCCGCATGACCCCATACTTGGCGGATGCCTTCGGCGGCCCGGCCCACGGGGTCGAGCCGTCAGACAAGATGCGCGCGAAAGCCCTTGCCCACGCCGGCCATCCCGCCGTCACGTATGCGGCCGGGTCCGCTGAGCGGATTCCATTGCCAGACGCCTCGTGCGACGCGGCCTTGCTGTTCTTCGTCTGGCACCATGTCGCCGATCGGGCGGTCGCCGTTCAGGAGTTGCGCCGCGTCGTCAAGCCAGGCGGCAAGCTCTTCGTGCAGCTGAACTTCTCCGACAGGATGCCTGATGTCTGGTGGTTCCGCGTCGTGCCCGAATGGAGGAGGGTAGACCAGGCGCAGTTCCGGTCCGAGGAAGACGTTACCGGTGACTTCACCGCCGCCGGGTGGAGGCTCGTCTCTCGTGATGAGGTCACCTGGCTCCGCTCGGCAAGCCTGGCCGAAGACTACGAGAAGCTGAAGCTGCGTGCCGTCTCTGTCTTCGAGCACATGAGCCAGGAAGCCGTCGAAGCGGGCTTCGCGAGAATCGAGGCGGCGCTGCCCTCGCTCGGGGACGGGCCTCAATACGAGACCAGCCAACTGCTCGTCTTCCAGCGCCAGTAGTGCCGACAAGGCCGCCGCCCGGCGGGTACCCTCGGCCAGTGTTTTCGCCTCAAGGCCCGTCCCTGGGTGAGCTGTGCGTCCAGGCGCTGTCCTCCGTCGAGCGTGGCTACGACCTCCTGGCGCCCAAATTCGACCACACGCCTTTTCGGACCCCGGAGAGCATTCTCGACGGGACCGCCCACGCGCTGTCCGAACTCGGGCCGTTCCGCGATGGACTGGACGTGTGCTGCGGCACCGGTGCGGGCATGCTGGTGCTCAGGCCGCTGTGCCAAGGACTGATCACGGGCGTCGACTTCAGCGCCGGCATGCTCGCGCAGGCGCGGAGCGCGCACCCCGACGCCTCGTGGATGCGGGCCGACGCCCGGGCCCTGCCGTTCGCTGAAGACTTCGACCTCGCCGTCACGTTCGGAGCGCTCGGGCACTTCCTACCCACCGAGCGGCCCGCTGTCTTCGAAGGGGTGTACCGGGCGCTGCGGCCCAGCGGCCTCTTCGCCTTTCCGATCGGCGCGCCGCCGCCGCTCACCTCTGTCGCGCACTGGGCCGCGCTCGGATTCGACCTGGCCATGCGTGTCCGCAACGCCGTGTGGCGCCCCCCATTCGTCATGTACTACCGCAGCAGCCCGCTGTCCGCCGTCCGCGACGACCTGACGGCGGCTGGCTTCACGGTGACGGTCGCCGCCTTGACCGCCCTGGGCCGGCGCAGCGACGGCAGCCCACGATGCGGGCTCATCCTCGCGCGCAAGCCGGCCGACGCTCACCCGCCGGCCACTCCCGCGGCGTCCGACCTGGCCTGAACCCGAGACGGCCGGCATCCTCCCGCCATCACGCGCCGACCGTCAGCGGTTGGCCGCCGAATGTCGCAACGCCATGTCGAGGCTCCGCAGTAGCTCTCCCGCGCGGCCGCGACCCCTCGGGGCGTTCGGGTAACGCATCAGGACGCTCACCACGGTGGGCCCGGCCAGGCCAGCCGCGTTCTGGATGTAGTCGGCGCCGACGTCCTGGTCGTCACCGGCATCGAGTTCGAAGGCTCGCGCGGCGTGGGCGGCCGGTCCGAGAATGTGCAGAACCTGAGTCGCTTTCGCCAGCGGATGGAGAAACGCCGCGCTGGCCGCGGCAACGGCCGCGCGGGCGGCATCGCTCGCCGCCAGCTGCCCCGCGTCGCGTGTCTCTTGGTACGCCCGTTGCGCCGCCCACGCGCCGTCGCGGATCGCCTTTGTCCGCTTGGCTCCCTCCGCGAACGCCTTTGCGGCCTCGATGGCGGCTCGCGGGCGCCGATCGTCGGGGCGTGCACGTTCGAAGATCGCCAACGCGGGCTCCGCGCAGGCCACGGCGTAGCCCGCGATCTCGCGCAGGTCAGCCATGCTGAGCTCGATTACCGGATTCCCGTCAGCCACACCGCCAACCGTATCGCTGAACCACCGTCGCACGCCAAACGACCATCCTTTGTAGATGGTGGCTGTTTCCCATTGGCTTCTCCCAATGGGTGAAGCCGATATGAAACCGTGCGCATGTAGCGTTCACGCGTGCAGCGGCGGTTCTGGTCCGCCACGTGATGCGGCCAGCCGCACCGACGAATCAACGGAAGGGACACAGCCGCGTGAAACGACACATCATCAGGGGGGCCGCCATCACGGCGAGCGCCGCGTTCGCCACGATGCTGCTCTCCGCCGGCCCCGCACAGGGCGCGGAATCGGCTACCTCCTCCTCCGCCGCACCGGCCGCGGCGTCGGCTACCCGCTACTACGGCCCGTACCCGGATGAGGGAACCTGCAACTACTGGAAGTACGCGGTGGCCGCGACCGGACAACGCGTGCATGGCTGCTTCTACGACATCGGTTGGTACTTCTACACCTACTGATGCGCTAGTGACAGTAAGCATTCCACGGGGGGCCTCGCTCACATGCGAGGCCTACCTTTCTGGCAGCTTGGTGGCGCTCGCTACGGTGTGCGGATGATCGATGGTGTTCGTAGCTTGCGACGGGGACAGGTCACCGATACGGAGGTGCGCGGGGCCGTTGAGATGTTCCGCGAGTCGTACAAGGCGAAGCACGTGATCGCCGCTCTGGCGGAGTTCGAGGGCTACGCCACCGACGTGCTGTTGGCCGATGGTGACCTGCATGTGCCCGGCGACCTCGACCTCGCCGCCGAACAGGTCTACCTGCTTGTCGTTCGCGGTGACCTCACGGTCGGCGGCTACTACCGCGACAGCGACGACCCCGAGTCGTTCCTGCTCGTGACCGGCGAGATGCGGGCTCGTGACGTGGTCACCGCCGGCTGGCTGGAGGTGCACGGCGACCTGTATACCGGCCGGCTCATCGGCGACTACAACGACTGCTCGGCCCTGATCGGCGGTGACGTACACGCGGAGCTGTTCTACGGTGAGGAACACTGGTTCACCGTCGGCGGCCGGGTCGACGCGAGCGTCGTTGTCGACAGCCCTCGCATGTCCGGCGAGTGTCCCACCGGTGTGGAAATGGACGACGTCCGACTGCTGGAACACTTCGACCGTGATCTGCTGTGCCTGCATGAGGACGTCGACGACGACGGCACGCCGCTGGTCGACGTCGACGGCTTCCGTGACTTTGGCGCCCTCAAACGCCGGGTCCTGGCCGGGCTACCACTCAAACAGGGTTTGTTGCCGAAGTAGCAACATAGTTTGTCGACATCGGCAGGAACCAGGACGCTGTTGGCATGAGTGGACATGGGCACCAGGTCACCGAGGACGAGGCGGCCGCGATGTTCGAGCCGACGGCCTGGGACGAGCGGTATCGCGGACAGGAGAAGGTCTGGAGCGGAAACCCCAATCCCCAGCTGGTCGCCGAGGTGGCCGGGCTGGCGCCGGGTACCGCGCTGGACGTCGGCTGCGGTGAGGGCGGCGACGTGATCTGGCTGGCCCGCCAGGGCTGGACGGTCACCGGCGCCGACTTCTCCACCAACGGCCTGGCACGCGCCGCCCGGCACGCCGAGCAGGCCGGGGTCGCCGACCGCGTCGACTGGTGGCACGTCGACGCACGAACCTTCGCGGCGGACGGCCGATCCTATGACCTGGTCACCAGCCACTATCTGCACCCGCCGGACGGCGGGATGATCGAGGTGGTCCGCCGGCTGGCCGAGGCCGTCGCGTCCGGCGGCCATCTGCTCGTGGTTGGTCACGCACCGTCCGAGGTGTTCACACAAATGAGCGCGAGCCACCGTAGGGCGATGTTCGTCGCCGAGGAACTGCTGCCCGGCTTGCCGGACGGCTTCGAGACGCTCGTGGTCGAGCAGCGGCCGCGGACAGTGACCCGAGACGGCGTAACGGTCGACATTCAGGATTCGACGCTGCTAGCCCGCCGTCCTCGGGCCCGGTGAACGCTTAGCGACCGCCTCGCGCCAGATCAGGCCCAGGATGCTGGGCCTGACCTCGGTGGTGATCACAGCCATGGCGCGCCGGACGAACCGGTCGTCGGTCAGCTGAGCCACCATGGCCGCCGCCAGGTGTGCCCGCGCCGTGAACAGCCCGTCCGCGACGTCCTGCTCGACCTGGTACCGCGTGACCGTCGCGTGGTCGAACAGGCCGGACGGTCGGGCGATCGTCCAGTCCAGGTCGCTGTCGCGGACCAGCGCCTCCATGCGGCGCATGTCCTCGTGTGCGGTACGGCCCAGCCTGCGGTTGACCAGCGGGTCCATGACGTTGTTGAAGAAGAACTCTCCGGTTGGCCGCCAGCGCGGGTCCATGACGCTGGAGCTGACCGTCACCAGGCGCTTGACCCCATGACGATGCATCGCCGCCACGATGTTCGCGTTGCCCCGCGAGTACACGGTGATGGTCTTGGGGGATAGCGACACTCCCAGGCTGGACAGGACGGCGTCGCCGCCGGCGACGGCGCTGTCGACGGCTTCGGGATCGGTGACGTCGGCGGTGACCACGGTGAGGCCGGCGCGGGGCTGGATGGCGCCCGGGCGGCGGGTGACCGCGGTGACCTCGTGGCCGGCGGCGAGGGACTGCTCGGTGAGCTGGCGGCCGGTCGGGCCGGTGGCGCCGAAGATGACGGTACGCATGTGGTCGCTCCTCCATGTGTGCGGTTGATGGCGTTGACGATGCCGCCCGAGGCGGGCAATATTCAACCGTGCTGAATAAAACGCGGGGCCGGCCACGCGGCAACCCCGACACCAAGGCCGCCATCGCCGAAGCCGCCCGCGTCCTGTTCCTGCGGCACGGTTACAAGGGCACGACGGTCCGCGCGGTCGCCGCCGCGGCGGGCGTCGACCAGGCGCTGATCAGCTACCACTTCGGCTCGAAACAAGGCCTGTTCGGCGAGTCGCTGAACCTGCTGTGCGCGCGGCCCGGCGCCCTCGACCATGCCCTGGTAGGCGACCGGGCGGGCCTCGCCGACCGGCTGATCACGGCCGTCACGACGCTGTGGGACGCGACCGCTCCCACCGAAAACCGCATGGCGCTACAGGACGACGACACGATGCGCGCCTTCCGGGACTACCTGGAAAGTGAGCTACTCGTCCGCCTCGCTGAATTTCTCGGCGGCCCCGACGCGACCGCACGCGCCACCGCGGCGGTCGGCGTGATCGGCGGCCTCATCTTCACCCGGTACCTCAACCCGCTCCGGCCGATCGCCGCGCTCACCCCGGCCGAGGTGCGGCGCGTGTTCGGACCGGCGCTGCGCGCCGCGCTGTGAGCGGCGCTACCTCGGCCCGGCGGCACCGCTCAGCTCGGCGAGCAGCTCCTCGCCCGACCAGTCGCGCCCGCCGCCGCGCTCGGCGTCGCGGATCAGGGCGACCAGCCGCTCGTTGACCGGCGCCTGGGTGCCATGCCGGCGAGCCAGCGCCACGACCTCGCCGTTAAGATAGTCCACTTCGGTGGTCCGGCCCGCCTCCAGGTCTTCCCACATCGAGGAGCGCGCCAGCGGGTCGATGGCCAGCATCCGGCCGGCCACCCGGGCGAACAGCGCGTCGGGCGTATCGAGCAGAAACGGTATCCAGCCCGGCGGCAACGGTGTCAGCTTGACCGGGGTGAGGCCGGCGGCGGCGTACGCCCGCAGCGCCTCGCGCTGCGCCAATGCCAGGCAGCGCCGGTACGCTCGGCGCGACAGTTCGGCCTTCAGCGGCACGCCCGAGAGGGCGTTGATCGCGTTGTTGAGGTTGAGCAGCAGCTTGGCGGCCTGTACGCCGATCATGTCGTCGTGTTGCGCCAGCGGCAGGCCGGCCCGCTCGAACGCCGCCACGTACCCGGTCAGCGCGGGATGCCGTTGCGCCTCGAGCCCGCCCTCGGTGCCGCCGTGGAGCCTGCCGTCGCCCTGGTTGATCACGTTGAAGGCGACCATTCCGGCCAGCACGGTGGCGCCCGGTAGCCGTTCGCGCAGCAGGTCGGCGTTGTGCAGTCCGTTCTGGAAGCTGATGACGAGCGCGCCCGGCTTGAGGCGGCTCGCCAGCTCGTCACCCGCCGCGGCGGTGGCCGCCGACTTCACGGTGACCAGGACCAGGTCCGCCTCCGCGACCGCGTCCGGCACCGTTTCGTACCGCGGCGCCTGCACACGCAGCGCGGCGCCGCGCCAGTCGGTGAGGGTGAGACCATTTCCGGCGATCTGCCGCGCCAGCCGCTCGCGGCCGATGAAGACCACCTCGCTGCCGGTCGCGGCGAGCCGGCCGCCGACGTAGCAGCCGACGCTTCCGGCGCCGTAGATACAGATCACCATTGGCGGGCATGATAGTCCACCGCTGGCCGCCCGGCTCGCGCCGGACGGCCAGCGGCAGCCAGGTTCAGGCCACGGCGCAGGTGGCGTTGTTGAGGGTGAACGCGGTCGGCTTGGCGTTGGTACCGTTCCAGCTCGCGGTGAAGCCGAAGGCGGCGCTGCCGTTGGCGGCGATGGTTCCGTTCCAGCCGGCGTTGGTGGCCGTCACCTGCGTGCCGGACTGGGCGTAGCTGGCGTTCCAGGCCTGGGTGATCTGCTGCCCGTTGGCGAAGCTCCAGCGCAGCGTCCAGCCGTTGACGGCGCTCGCGCCGGTGTTGGCGATCGTGACATCGCCCTGGAAGCCGCCCGACCACTGGCTGGTGATGGTGTACGTGACGCGGCAGGCGGCGATGCCCGGGGTGGTGCCGGGTGTCGTCGGTGCGGCGGTTGTCGGCGCCGGGCCGGGGCTGGTCGGGCTCGCCGTGGTGGGCGCGGTCGTGACGGTGGTGCCGCTGGCCGTCGCGGCGCCGGCGCGGGTCGCGCCGGTGAGGCTTCCGCTCGGGTACAGGCTGCCGACGGGGATGCCGGACACGCTGCCGCCGGTGTAGATGTCGTAGCCACGCCCCCCGATCACCTGGTTGGAGGAGAGCGCGATCTGCTGGAACGCCTTCGTGGCGCGGTACGCGGCGATCACCGTGCCGCCGGACGCGACCTGCACGATGGTGCCGGCCGCCTGGCGGGCGGCGAACCGGTAGGTGATCCACCGCTGCGGCGAGCTGTTGGCGATAGGCCCGGTGACCGCCGTCAGGCCGGTGGAGAAGGTGGTGCCGCCGGTGAAGGTGATCGGGCCGTTGGAGTCCAGGCCGCCCTCGCCGGCGGCGCGGGTGTCCGAGCCGTGCGCGACGACGGTTCCGCCGGAGATGGTGAGCGTCCCGTTGGTGTCGATGGCGTCGGTGCCGCCGCTGGTGCTGACCGAGCCGCCGGTGATGCGGATGAACGCGTTGGGCGCCACGGCGAACTCGTCGATGCCCTCCTCGGCCGAGTTGAGCCCGTCGTCGGTGGAGGTGACGTCGACGACGCCGCCGGAGATGGTGAGCTTGAGCGCTTCCAACCCTTCGTACGCGTGGGTCACGTTGACGGTGCCGGCGGTCACGTCCACAGTGGTCTCGCCGTGTACCGCGTCGTCGGCGGTGGCGAGGTTGAGCGTGCCACCGTCGATGGTGACCGCGAGGTCTGAGTTGACGGCGTCGTCAGACGCGTCCACTGTGATCTGTCCACCGCCGGTGACGATGAGGACGCCGGCCTTGAGGCCCTTGGCGGACGCGTCGGCGGGCAGGGGGACGGTGCGCCCGCCGCCGGCCCGCACGGAGAGCGTGCCGCCGGTGGTGATCACGTCGGTCTCGCCGTGCACGCCGTCGCCGGCTGCGGTGACGGTGGCGGTGCCGCCTGTGACGAGCACGTACCCGAGGGTGGCGTCACCGTCCTCATCGGACTTGAGCCCGTCGCCGGCGGTGGTGGTGACGTTCAGGGTGCCGCCGTCGACGATCAGGTAGTCCTTGCCCCGGACGCCCTCGTCGACCGCGTTGACGGTGATGGTGCCGGCGGCGATGACCAGGCCGTCTTTGCTGGTGATGCCGTCGTACGCGTTGCCGGTCACGATGAGCGAGCCGGTGCCGGCGATGGTGAGGTCGGCGGCGCTGAACAGCGCGGCGTTGGGCTCATCGGTGCTCGGGTCCGGATAGACGTACTGGGACGCGTCGGACAGCCGGTTGGTGGTGCCCGCGTTCAGCACGACCATGACCTCGCCGGCGTCGACGACGTTGATGGCGGAGCTGGTCGAGTTGGCGATGGTGACGCCGTTCAACAGCAGCCGGACGATCCCCGCCTCGGTGGTGTCGACCACGATCTGGCCATTGGTGAGCGAGCCGGTCAGCTGGTACGTGCCCGCACCGGTGATCGTCACGACGCCGCCGCTGACGGAGACGTCAGGGCTGGCGCTGGCGGCGCTCGAACCGTTGAGGGTGATGGCCGCGACGTCGGCGGAGTTCCACGAGTGATCGGCGGGTTCGTCGTGGTCCGCCGCGTTGGCCGCGATCGCCGCTGCCGCCGCGTCACCCGCGGCGAGGACCCCGACGTCGTCGGTCCTGGCCGCGGCGCCGGTGACCGCGCCCATCCAGGCGGTGACCGATATCGCCGCGGCGACGACGGGGATGGCCAGCTTCCGGGTACGTCGCATTGTCCGTCCTGTCTTGTGGTGGCTGGCCGCGCGGCCAGCGGCGGGTCGAAATGCCGGGCAAGACATTCATGAGTGCGAATGGATGGTACCCGAGTTTCGGTCGCGTGGGCCGGGGTAGGCGTACCGATGAGCGCGGGCCGACGTCGATGAAATGCGAGGAGGCGACCGAGATGTCCGATTCGCATCAGCGGGACGACGAGGAACTCGTCAACGAGCCGAACGAGGAGGGCTTCGCCGGCGCTGCCACGATGCCCGAGGCCACGCCCGAGGACCGCGACGCGGGGGAGGCCGAACGGATCGCGGTGCCCGGCGAGGATCTGACCACGGCACTCTCGGACGCGGTTCCCGGCACAGGCGACGACGAGGCATAGCCCGTCTCTGGCACGGGTAGTTCCCCAGCATGGCTGCTAGACGAGACTCGAACGAGCTGGACGCGGCCGAGCGCGACGCGATGCCCGACAGCGCCTACGCGTTTCCGCGGGCACGCAAGGAACCGCTCAACGACGCGTCCCACGTGCGCAACGCGATCGCCCGCTTCGACCAGGTCCAGGACGTCACGGACGAGGAGCGGCGCGAGGCGTTCCAGCGAATCCAGCGGGCGGCGGACAAGTTCGGTGTGGAGATGTCCGCGACGCGCTGGCAGGAGCTGGGCAAGCCGACCGCCACGATGAAGTCGTCGCACAAACGCCGCACGCCGACCAAGGCCGAACGCGCGGCCGCGCGGCGGGGCGACCGGTCCCGCGACGAGCTGTACGCCGAGGCGCGCCGTCGCGGGATCAAGGGCCGCTCCGCGATGTCCAAGGCCGACCTGCAACGGGCGCTGCGCGACAACTGAGTCACCGCGTGTACCGCCCTGCCGTGATCACATGGCTTCGCGGACCCGCGCCGTGTCGACGAACTGTTCGAAGCGCACGATCAGCCCGCCGCGGACCACGAAGTGGTGGGCGACGCGGACGTCGATGGATTTGCCGGTGCCCTTGTTGATGGCGGTGTACCGGGCCAGGACCACGACGTTCTCGCCGTCGACGACGTAGGTGTCGTCGTGGGCGGTCCAGCCGTCCCAGTCGGCGGCGAGCTTCTCCATCACGTTGGCGGTGACGCCCTCCGGCGTGCGGTAGGTGCCGGCCAGCGGGAAGCCGGCCATCTCGGTCCACTCCACGTCGGGCGCGAGGGTGGCACGCAGCGCCTCCAGGTCACCGGCGGCGGAGGCGAGGTACTGGCGGCGTACCACGTCGGCGGGGGCCGCGGAGGTGGCGAAGTCGGTCATCGCTCAGCCCCAGGTCATCTCGCCCTTGGCGACCTTGGCGCCGATCTGTGCCGCGATGAGCATGCCATGGTCGGGATACCGGCCGGCGAGCGCGGCGGTGAGCGCCGCGCCGTCGGCGGCCTTCGCCAGTTCGTCCTCGAAGGCGACGAGGTAGTCGCGGGTGCCGCTGATCGCGGTGGCGTCGGCCGGCGTGCCGGGCAGCCGGTGTCCGGGTACGACCAGCGTGGGGTCGAGGGCGGCCATCTCGTCGAGCAGGGCGATCCAGGCGGTGCGCTGCTGCGGCTTCGCGGTGTCGGCGACCCACACGTGCTCGCGCTGGAACAGCAGGACGCCGCCGAGGATGGCGCGGTGCTCGGCCTGCCACAGGTAGTGCCGGCTGGGCAGGGTGGCCGGGCCGCCGCGCAGCTCGAACCGGTGCCGTTCGAGGGTCAGGTCGCCGGTCAGCGGGGTGAGCTCGACCAGCCGGGTGGGCAGGTTCGCGCCGAGGGTGGCCCAGGCCCGGAGCTTGCCCTCGTACGAGTGGTGGATGTGCTCGATGGTCTGCGGGGTGGCGACGACCGTGGCGTCGGGGAACGCGTCGGCCACGACCTCGGCGCCGAAGTAGAAGTCGGGGTCGCCGTGGCTGATGAACAGGGTGGTCAGCCGCTTGCCGGAGTCCAGGATCTCGGCAACCAGCCGGTGGCCGTCGGCGCGGGTGAACCCGGCGTCGACCAGGAGGGCGTCGCTCTCGCCGGTGACAAGGGTCGCGGTCTTGTTCTTGCTGCCGGCCGGGAAGTCAAGATCCAGGACAGTGAAGTCGAGCGTGCTCATAAGTCCTCCTCGTTGGATTCTCCTGATGTAACAGAATCTGACGAGTCAGGTAATCCCGGTAGCGGTATGCCAGAAATGTGACCCGGGTCGCAGCTAAGCCCTTGGTCAGCGCAGCCGTGGCAGCTGGTCGCGGGCCGTGTGGCTGAGAATCCGCAGATCTTCCATGAACCGCTTCCTGTCACCAGCGGGCAGTGGTTCGAGGAAGTACCGCTCGATGTTCTCCGCGTGCACCCGCGCGGCCCGCACGACCGTCTGCTCGCCCAACGGTGTGAGTCGCACGAGACGGCTCCGCCGGTCGCCTGGTGCTCCAGTGCGCTCGACCAGCCCGGCCGCTTCCATGCGATCGACCAGTCGGGTCGCGCCACCGGTGGTCAACACCTGCTCCTGGCTGATGGCCCCCATCGACAGGCCGTCGCCGCCCGCACGGCCCAGAATCAGCAGCACCTCGAACATCAGGTGGGTGATGCCGCACTCCTGCTCGAGAGCCCGCCCGAGCAGGTACTCCAGCCGGTTGGCCGCCCCCTGTAGCCGGCCGAACGCCAGAATCAGCTCATGGTCGGCGGCGTCCTTCGCCGTCGAGATCTCCGCCCGTTCCACCACGACATCAGGGTGCCACGCCCTCGGGTCGGCGCGGGATGCGACCGGAGACGCCTTGGCTAGCAGTACGCTTGACGTGTCATGGACATCCCGGTCGTCGGCCGGGGGTGGAGGTGGGTTCGTGAGTAACGTGGAGACCGAGCCGGTCGAGATGAGGTGTGGCGAGCGGGTCAGCGACCAGCGGCCACCCGAGGCGCCACGGGTCGAGGTGCTGACCCCGCGCGAGGTACCGCTGGGTGGGCCGCGGGCGATGTCGGTGCGGCGGACGCTGCCGCAGCGGGCCCGGACGCTGATCGGGGCCTGGTGCTTCGCCGATCACTACGGCCCGAACGACGTCGCCGGCACCGGTGGCATGGACGTCCCGCCTCATCCGCACACCGGCCTGCAGACGGTCAGCTGGCTGTTCAGCGGCGAGGTCGAACACCGCGACAGCTTGGGCAGCCACGCTCTGATCCGGCCCGGCGAGCTGAACCTGATGACCGGCGGTTACGGCATCGCCCACTCGGAGGTCTCCACGCCGCGCACCACGGTCCTGCACGGCGTGCAGCTGTGGGTCGCGCTGCCCGAAGAGCACCGAGACGCCGGCCGCGCCTTCCAACACCATGTACCGGAACCCGTGCGGATCGACGGGGCCGAGATCAGGGTGTTTCTAGGCGCGCTGGCCGGAGTCGTATCGCCGGTGCGGACGTTCAGCCCGCTGCTCGGCGCCGAAATCATCCTCCAACCCGGTGCGGCTGTCACGCTCGCCGTCGACAGCACCTTCGAGCACGGCGTACTCGTCGACCGCGGGCACGTCGACATGGCCGGCACCCGGCTGCGGCCGTCGGAACTCGGCTACCTCGGTCCCGGCCCGCACTCGCTGGCGCTGGTGAACGCATCCGACGAGCCGGCTCGGCTGGTCCTGCTTGGCGGCACGCCGTTCGAGGAGCAGATAGTCATGTGGTGGAACTTCATCGGCCGTACCCACGAGGACATCGTGCGGGCCCGAGCGGACTGGGAGGCCGCCACCGACCGCTTCGGGGTGGTCGAGGGATACGCGGGGGACCGGCTCCACGCGCCCGCCCTCCCTAACGCCACCATCATGCCGCGCGGGAATGGCCCGCATCCGTAGCGCACGCGGCCACGCCGGTAATGCGCCTTTTACCGGCGTTTGCCCAACCGGGCCTTGAACTCTCGCAACCTGCGCTGGTTCGACGGCTTGGCGATCTCTTGCCGGCCACGCTCCACCAGCTGCTGCCCGCGCGGGCTGCGCATGAAATTCTTGATCCGTTGTAGCAAGGCAGACATCTCCACACCCTCCAAAGCTTCGGCTCTTACCGCCATACCCAACCGTGCCCGGTGCTAAGCCCCCCTAGCCGCGCCGCATCGCGCTCTACTACGGGACTCGGGGTGCCGACTTCGTCCTCGTCGCCTCCAACGGCGGCTCGGTCGGGCATCCACTGTGGTATCGCAACCTGGTCGCCGACCCGCGGGTGACGGTCCAGGTCAAGGACGACGCCTTCGGCGCGGTCGCGCACACAGCGGAGGCCGGGGAGCGAGCCGAGCTCTGGGACCTGATGGCGGGCATCTTCCCCACCTACAAGCGGTACCAGGCGATGGTGGAGCGGGAGATCCCGGTCGTCGTCCTCACCCGGCGATGACGTTGGCGATCGCGGCGCGCATGGGGTCGGGGTTCGCCCAACTCCAGTTCGGGTGGGCGCGGTTGGTCAGCAGCACGAGGACCAGCTTGCGGCGGGGTTCGACCAGCAGTGAGGTGCCGGTGAAGCCGGTGTGGCCGAAGGTGCCCGCGGCGGAGAGCCGGCCCATGAACCAGGGTTGGCGCAGCGTGACGCCGAGGCCGTGGTCGGACGGGCGGCCCGGCCGGTCGGGGTCGATGGCGGGCAGGCCCTGGTTGTAGTTGGTGACCATCCGCTCCACGGTGGCGGCGGCCAGGATTCGCTTGCCGTTGTAGACGCCGCCCGCGAGCAGGGCCTGGCCGATGGCGGCGACGTCTTTGGCGGTACCGAAGACGCCCGCGCTGCCGGCGACGCCACCCATCTGGTTGGCGACGTCGTCGTGTACGACGCCGCGCAGCAGCCCCCGGGACGAGCGGGCGTCGGTGGCGACCAGGCGCTCGGCCTGGTCGTGCGCGCTGAGCCAGGACAGTGGTTTGAATCCGGTGTCGCGCAGGCCGAGCGGGCCGGTGATACCGTCCTTGAGCGCCTGGTCCAGGGACCTGCCGGTGACCTTCTCGACCAGCATGGCGGCGACCATCAGGCCGACGCTGGAGTACCGGAACGTGTCACCGGGCGTAACACCGCTGACCAGCGGGGTGGCCAGCACGGCTTTGCGCTTGGCCGCCAGGTCGGGCAGGCCGGCGACCTTGGCGCCGACGGGCAGGCCGCTGGTGTGGGTGAGCAGCATCCGGACGGTGACCTTGTCTTTGCCGGTGCCGGCGAACTCCGGCAGGTAGCGGGCGACCGGTGCGGCCAGGTCCAGCCTGCCCTTCTCGACCTGCTGGAGGACGAGGATCGACGCGTACACCTTGGTGAGGGAGGCCAGATCGAAGATCGACTCTCGGTACATGGGCACCCGTTTGGCCTCGGGTAGCTCGACCGGTCCGGCGCCGTAGCGCAGCGCGTGCCCGACCGCCACGTGGCTGTCCACACGACCGTTGATCATCACCAGCGCCACCGCGCCGGCGTACGTGGGATGGTTCGGGTTCTCCGCCGTGGGCTTGAGGAAGCGGCGTAGTTCCGCCGCGAGTTTGGCCTCGGAGGAGGCGGTCGCGCGCGGCTTCGACGCCAGCGGCGACGGCGTCGCGGTGGGCGCCGGCTTGGTCCCGGCGGCGCCGGTACCGGAGCCCTCCGGCCCGGGCGACGCCTGGCCGTCCGCCCAGACCGGGGCCGACCGGCCAGCACAGCCGGCGAGGCCGGCGGC
>NZ_JAIBNX010000069.1 GCF_026130045.1 Micromonospora sp. CPCC 205371 | reverse complement strand
GCGCCCCCCCCCGCGCGGCCACCCGCCCCTCCCCCGCGGGCGCGCCCCTCCCCCGCGGGCGCGCGCCCCCCCTCTTCCCGCCGATCAAGGGCGAATGCACGTGGTTTGATCTCTTTTCCGCGTGCATTCGCCCTTGATCGATGCGGTTTACCTTGATCGGCGAGCCGTTACAGGCCCGTCGGGCCGCTACAGGTCCGCGATGAACGCCGCGATCCAGGCCAATGGGGCATTCCAGTTGATGGTCAGCTCGTTCGTCGACCAGGACTCGATGTCGTCGATGTAGCAGAACTGGCCGACGCAGCCGCGCAGCTTCTGCTGCGCCAACGGGTCCTGGATCCACGAGTTCGGCCCGCCGGCGAGCGTCCCGTTGGGCGGGTTCGGCAGGTCGGGGTTGAGCTGCCGCGCGTACCAGCGGCTGTGCTGGTTCTTCGCCGCAACCTCCCCGTACCCGGTCACATACGACATGTTGAGCGCGTTCCGGCCGAAGATGTAGTCGATACCCTCCAGCACGCCGTCGCGGTACTTGGCCCGCCCGCTCAGGTCGTACGCGGTCGCGATGACCACCAGGTTGTTGATGACGAGCTGGTTCGAGCCCCAGTCGAACTGGTTGTCACTCGGCGCGTAGGGCATGCCGTACGGGTGCGCCTTGATCGTCGCCAGATACTTGTCGGCGCCTTCGAGCACCGACGCACGCACCCGCGCCCGGTCCGGCAGCTTGTTGGGCAGCGTGGCGAGGTCGAGCCGGCCCAGAGCGGCCGTCGAGCCCCAGTCGAAGCCGCGCTCCCGCCACACGTCCGAGGTGTGGTGCGGCGAGGCCAGGATGAAGTCCTTGTACTCCTTGGCGCCCGTGGTGATGTACAACTCCGCGGCTGCCCAGTAGAACTCGTCGCTGACGTCGGCGTCGGAGTAGGCACCGCCACCGGTGGCGTCGGCCGGGTCGGCGAGCCGGTCCGGGTTTGCCTTGGCCGCGGCCCACGCGCTCTTCGCGGCGGCCAGATTGCGTGCCGCGAACTGCTGGTCGTACTTGGAGAACACGCGCGCCGCCTGCGCCGCGGTGGCCGCCAGGTTCAGCGTCGCCGCGGTCGACGGCGGGTGCAGCTCACGCTTGCGATCGTCGAGGTGCGGCAGCAGCGGCAGCCCCGTCCACGTCTCATCGTGGATCTTGTGGTGGGCCATGCCCGCCAGCGGTTCACCCGCCGGCACCTGCATGCTCAGCAGGAACTCCTGCTCCCACCGCGCCTCGTCGAGGATGTCCGGCACCTTGTTGCCGCTCTCCGGGATCGCGAGCGTGCCGTCCTTGAGCTTCCACGGCTTCCGCGACCGCTCGTATTCGCTCATCACCTGGGCCACGGAGATGCCACCGTTTACCACGTACTTGCCGTGGTCTCCAGCGTCGTACCAGCCGCCCGAGACGTCCAGTGTGTAGTCGCAGACGCCCGGCTGG
This sequence comes from Micromonospora sp. CPCC 205371, assembly GCF_026130045.1. Classification (GTDB taxonomy): domain Bacteria; phylum Actinomycetota; class Actinomycetes; order Mycobacteriales; family Micromonosporaceae; genus Phytohabitans. The sequence continues at coordinate 36,809 of NZ_JAIBNX010000069.1, read as the reverse complement.
CACGGCACGCTGGTGTCACCCTGGTTGGGCGCGACCCCGACGTGACCTGCCGGCCGCCCGTACCCGGGCCGTAGGCTGTCGAGGATCTCCACGCCGCTGCGCTGGGTGTAGTAGAACTTGAGCGCGTCGAGGCGCATCTGCTCCCAGTACCCGGAACCGATGTCGAACGGCCGACTGACCTCGCCGTCCGCGATCAGCGTGTAGCCGGCACCCACCCTCGTGTACCGGCTGAACGTGATCGTGTGCACGTTCTGCCCGGACGAGGCGTCGACGCCGCGCGGCGTCGTCTTTCCGTTCGCCACGACAGCGCCGGCAGCATTCCTGAGCTGCCACGGCAGGGCCGCCGTAGCCTCGGTGACGAGCGTGGCGTTCTTCGGCCCGTCGGGCACGTAGCCGACCTGGTTGACGCGCACGCGCGGCCCGGTGTCCGGCACGTACGGCTCAGCCACCGCTCCGCCGGTCAGGGAGACGTTGTCGAGGCAGAAACGCCACGGCTCGGCACTACCGCCAAGCTGGAACACGACCTGCCCGTTGGTGAGGTCGACCGGCGAGGTGAACGTGTACGAATAGTCGTTGCCGGATGGGCTGAACTCCGGGGTCGCGCCGAAGTACTGCGTCCACGGGTCGGCGCCGAGCTGAATGAGCGCCTTGGCCACCCGTGCGGGCGTGCCGGTGGCGAAGAACTTGTACGCATATGTTTCGCCGCTGACGAGCGGGATGTCGTTGATGCCGACGATGGCGTCCCAGGCGTTGACGGTGCCGCCGGGGATGTCAGCGCACAGCTGCCCGCTGCTGGAGTCGAGAGTGATGTTGGCGGTGCCCCACCAGGGGGCATGACCGTTGTCGAAGGTCCCATTGACGATCTGCTCAGGCCCGTCCGCATACGCCGTGGAGGCGGTCAGCCCGGTCGCGGCCAGCGCCGCCGCGACCGTGATAGCGAGCCGTCGTGTCCGTTTTGTCACGTCGTTCCTTCCAGTTGTGGGAGCGCTCCCAGCTCTGGAATGTTCTCAACGAGTTACCAACATGTCAATGGATCGATCTGCTGTCGCGGCTGGCCGGCTAACATCCGACTTGATGAAGCTCAAGCTGGACCTGCATGACGTCTTCAACCGGGGGCACGACATCGACCGTGCGCTCCGGGGGATCATCGACGAGGCGGTCGCCAAGAAGGCCGCGGTCGTCGAGATCATTCCTGGAAAGGGGTCCGGCCAGCTCAAGAAGCGGGTGCTGCGGTTCCTCGACCAGAAGGAGATCAAGGCGCTGTATCACCGGGTCGAGAAGGACTCGAAGAACTTCGGCCGCCTGTTCGTACACTTCCGCTGGCGCTGACCTAGGAGCCCAGATATCTGAGCACCGCGAGCACCCGCCGGCTGTACCCCGTGGCGTGCGACAGGTCGAGCTTGTCGAAGATATTGTTGACGTGTTTCTCGACCGCGCTCTGCGAAACGTGGAGCTGCTCGGCGATCCTCGCGTTGGTGTGCCCTTGCGCCATGTGATCGAGCACGTCACGCTCTCGGGGTGTCAGCCGGCTCAGCGGGTCGGCGTGAGTCGTCCGGGCGAGCAGCTGCCGCACCACCTCCGGGTCGAACGCGGTGCCACCGGCTCCGACCCGGTCGAGCGCATCGAGAAACTCACCCACCTGCGCCACACGATCCTTCAAGAGGTACCCGACACCGTCCGCATGGGTGGTGAGCAATTCGACGGCGTAACGCCTCTCGACGTACTGGGAAAGCACCAGGACCCCGACGCGCGGCCACCGGCCGCGCAGCTCCATGGCGGCGCGCAGCCCTTCGTCGGTGTGGGTCGGCGGCATCCGCACGTCGACGACCACGACGTCTGGCTGGTCAGCGGCGACAGCCGCGAGCAGCGCGTCGCCGTCACCGACGGCGGCCACGACCTCATGACCCTCGTCGGCGAGCAGCCTGACCAGACCCTCCCGCAAGAGTGTCGAATCTTCGGCCAGCATCACGCGCATGGCAGCTCCGCCACGACGGTCGTCGGCCCGCCAACCGGACTGTCCACATCGAACCGGCCATCGAGCGCGGCGACGCGCCGCGCCAGCCCGGACAGGCCGCCGCCCGCAGGGTCAGCGCCGCCCACACCATCATCCCGCACCTGTACCGTCACCATGCCCTCCTCAGTGGACACGCGCACCACCACCAGGCTCGCGCGCGAATGCTTGGCCGCGTTGGTGACCGCTTCCGACACCACGAAGTACGCCGCGGTCTCCACCGGCCTGGCCGGTCGCTCAGTCAGTTCATAGCGCACGCGCACCGGCAGTCCGGCCCGCTCGGCGACCCGCAGCAGCGCCTCGTCGAGGCCAAGGTGATCCAGCGCGGCCGGGTATGCCCGCCAGGCGACATCCCGCAGCTCATCGAGGATCTGGCGGGCCTCCTCGTGCGCCTGCCGCAGCAAATCGGTATCACCATGAGTGCGCCGCGCCCGCCCGAGCAGCATTCCGAGCGCGACCAGCCGCTGCTGTACCCCGTCGTGCAGGTCACGCTCGATCCGGCGGCGCTCGGCGTCGACCGCCTCCACTACGCCAGCGCGGCTCGTGGCGAGCTCGGCGATCCGCCGCTCCAGCCGCTCCCGCTCACTCGGCCCGAGGAACCGATGGGCCACCCTCCGCTCGACCGCGACGAGCCCGGCGAACCCCTGAAGGCTGATGAAAAGCATCACCGCGCCGACCAACACCTGCGACCCGAAGGTGATCAGGCCGCTGCGCCCGATGACAAAATGCCAAACCCATACGCCCCCTACCGCCAGCCCGTACAGGAACAGCAGAATGAGCAGCCCACCGAGCAGCCCAACCGCCCAGCGGACCGCCAGGTACCGGAAAGCACGCTGGCCGGTGAAGTCGGCGGCGTTCTCGGCGCCGTAGAAGGCGGCTAGGCGCCGGCGCTCCATCTCGGCGACCCGCCGCGCGCCCCGGTAGACCGCCTGACGCGCTTCCGGCACCGCCGCTAGAGGGCTCGTGAGCGCGACGTAGGCCAACTCGGGTACGGCCGTAGCCGCGCCGAGTGCCACCCCCAGCCCCGTCCTCGCCCAGCCCCGCCACATGGTCGCGAGGCTACCGGTGTGGTTCTCCACAGGTCAGAACCTGGCGAGAACCACACCCCGCCAGCTATGCAAGTTGCAATTCGGAAATGGATACCGGAGCTTCGACACGACTATTTGTTTCCCAATGAACGTAGCCTTCGCGTCGCTCATTACCTATAGCCGAAGGGAGGCTCAACACCGCGACGGCAATCGCGGCCGCTAGCGTTACAGTGGCGCCTAAACGGCTCGACGTCATCGTCTCTCTCCAGGCGGAGTGGGCAGAGTTGTAGCAGCACAGCTTGGGTGTCCGCAGCCAGCGGATGCGTGCGCGACCAACCTACTGCCAACAACGGAGGAAATCTATCCCTCACTGGCCAGCCGCTGCCAAACTTCCCTTAGCTTGTCTTTAAGCGCCACGTCGGCACGAAGAAGTGATTAACGAAATTCAATATGACCCTACGCGGCATTAACATGACGAGTCGCTGGGATGATGGTTGTGCTGGTGCCCCCGGCAAGATTCGAACTTGCGACACACGGTTTAGGAAACCGATGCTCTATCCCCTGAGCTACGAGGGCGCGGCCTCCTAGGGTACCTGCCAGGCGTTGGCGGCGAGCGCCGGGGAGCACCGACGGCCGCCGACCGTCCCAACGCCGACCGGCGGAGCACGCACCGACCGCACCGCGTCCGCGATCTTGCGCCTGCACCGGACGGTGCCGATCGTCACCGACGGCCGCCGACCGGCGCCGATCACCATTGCGGCCACATTGAGCACACATGAAACCAGTGCTCCTCGATGTGAGCGGCAGCCGGCTGGTGTCTTCGCTGATACATGGCCCCGCCCCGTCCTCCTTCGGCTCTGACGGCCGGACCGGCGGGGCCGCCTGGGTTCGCTCCAGGAGTCGTTGCGTGAGGAAAGGGCGTCGGGGCGCAAGCTGCACGGCCTGTGTACGCCGGTCGGCGACCGGTACCTCGCCGTAGCCGTGGAGCGCGAGGCGGACTTTCGCAAGGCCCTCCGCGGGTTGGGTTACGCCCTGCCCCGCGAGCAGTAGGCAGTATCGTTCCGCGTACCGGCACCGGGCCACCGTCTACTGAGGAACGCTAGTGAGTGAGTATCAGTACTACGAGTTCCTGGCCGTCGACAAGGCGCTTGACGCCGCCCAGATGGATGAGTTGCGAGGGTTGTCGACGAGGGCTCACATCACGCCGACCAGCTTCGTTAACACCTACCAGTGGGGCGACCTCCGCGGCGACCCGCGCAGGCTGATGGAGCGGTACTTCGACGCGTTCCTCTACCTCGCGAACTGGGGCACCCGCCGGCTCATGCTCCGCCTCCCCAAGCGACTACTCGACCTTCCCACCGCCCAGCAGTACTGCCCCACCGACATCGCCGCGACCGCGTGGGCCAGGAACAGCCACGTCATCATCGAACTCACCTACGACAGCGACGACGGCGGCGACTGGGACGACGAGGACGGCCACGGAATACTGGCCACAATCATCAGCGCCCGCGCCGACCTCGCCGCCGGCGACCTGCGCCTGCTCTACCTGGCCTGGCTGCACGCGGCCAGCACCGGCGAACTCGACGACGACCAAGTCGAGCCGCCCGTCCCGGCGAATTTGGCGACCCTCAACGCGCCGCTGCGCAGCCTGGCCGACTTCATCCGCCTGGACCAGGACCTGCTAGCGGTCGCCGCCCGGGCCAGCACACGCCACAAGGCTGCCGAGGCGCCTCGAGCACAGCTCGCCTCCTGGGTACAGGACCTGCCCGCCAAGGAGAAGGACGGTATGATCCTGCGGGTCATCCGTGGCGAGGACGTGCACCTTCGTACCGAGTTGCTGCGCCGCTTCCACGGCCAACCCGCACCCAACGCTCAGGCGGGCAGCGGCCGTACGGTGGCCGACCTGCTTGACGCCGCGCAGACCCGGCGCGAACGCCGCGAACGCGAGCAGGCACAAGAACGAGAGCTGGCCCGCGCCCGCGCCGAACGCGACGCCGCCGCCGAACACGACCGCCGTCTCGACGCCCTCGCAGCCGAAGGCGAACACGCCTGGGTACAGGTGACCCAGCTGATCGAAACCAAGAAGACCAGCGAGTACGACGTCGCCGTCGGCCTGCTCCGCGATCTACACGAACTCGCCTGGCGCGAAGGCGAACCCGACACTTTCGACAAGCGCCTACGCGACCTCCGCCAGCGGTACGCCAACCGCCCTGGCCTGCTCCAACGCATCAACCACGCCGGACTTCCCGCAGCCACCGGCCGTAGCTGAATGGTCGGTCAAGCCGGCGTGGTGGCGAACCCGAGCTGCGTGTACGACCGGGAGCGTTTGCGGTACATGGCTGCGAGTACAGGGACCTCCAGGTCCACGTAGTCGTGTACTTCCACGGTGCTCTTGCCCGGATGGGTACGCAGGATCCGCCCGATGTACTGGACCATGCTGCCCTTGAACGACACCGGGTGGGCCAGGAACAAGGTATCCACGACGGGGCAGTCGTATCCCTCGCCGACGTACTTGTCAGTGGCGATGACCAGCAGCGGCGGCCCATCGGTGGGTGGGTCGGCGAGCATGGCCAGCACCGCCTTGAGGTCCTTGGCCTTGCGGGTGGCGTACAACAGGTGAGGCTCGTGCCCGAGGCCGCGCAACCGGTCGGCGAGAGCCTCGACGTGCGCGGTCTGCCGGGTAAGTACCAGACAGTTACGACCCCGGTTCAGTGCGGAGTGCACGTCCTGGCACACCTGCCCGTTGCGGTCGTCGTCGGCCACGAGTCCGCCGAACACGACCGAGGTGATCGCGCCGGGCTTGGTCGTGTCCACGTCGTCGGGCAGGGTGAACGAGGTCGGATGGACGTGCAGCCGGCGTTCCAGTGCCTCGGGGTCGGTCTTGTCGACCATCGGAATCTCGTACCGTTTCGGCCCGCAGTGCATGAAGATCACCGGGCCCAGGCCGTCCCGTCGGTACGCGGTGGCGGTGAGCCCGATCCAGCGGCGGGCCGGGATCCGCCGCACCGCCTTCTCCACCGTGGGTGCGCCGGCGTGGTGGGCCTCGTCGACGATGACGAGCCCATACCCGGACAGTCGCTCGGCGGCGTCCTCCATCCGGGCGACGGTCTGCATCATGGCCAGGTCGATGACGCCGGTGGGTTTGGTCTTGCCGCCGCCGATCTGCCCGACCTGCTTGGCATCGAGGTCGAGGACGGTGGTGATGCGCTCGCGCCACTGGTCCATCAATGGCGCCCGGTCCACCAGCACCAAGGTCGGCACCCGGTGGTGGGCAATCAACGCACAACCCATCACAGTCTTGCCCGAGCCAGGCGGCGCCTCCAGCACACCCATCTCATGGCGGGCCAACTCGGCGACCGCATCGGGCTGGCGGTCGCGGAGCGTCGCCGCGAATGTCACGTCGATCGACGCGGGATCGGAACGCCGGTCGGTGATCTCCAGCCGGCTACCTGTCTCGGTGATGAGTTCGCGTGCCTTGTCGGCCATCGCCCGAGGCAGGTACAGGAACTCCAGGTCCTCGGCATAGCAGCGGATATACCGCGGCGTGTTCCAGTTGGAGATACGCAGGTTCTCGTTCTTGTAGAACTCCGGGTTCGCCAGCGAGGCCGCGTGTTTGAGCGACGCGAGCAGCGACGGCGGCAGCCCTGCACGACGCACGGCGAGCATCCCAGCCCACTCGGCCTGCACTACCTTCGGCGGCGCCTGTTCCGGCCGCAACGCCGACCGGAACAGCCGGGCGTCGGGCCCCACCGCCACCGGCCGCAGGTCGGCCACCAGCCGCTGCACCCGGGCGAGGTCGAGTCTGCCCACGCCGGCGAGGAACGCCCACTGATCCTCGTACGCCGTGAAGGTCTCCGGGTCGACGAACACCGTCGTCCCGGCGTCGCGGCTGCGCTTCTGCAACGGCAACGCGATCAGATTGTCCAGGCCCTCCCCCTTGACCGGCAGGTAGTCCTGCGACGGGAACAACCGGTCGTAGCTGTCCAGCCCCAACTCGCCTCGGACCGCCATCGCCTCGCGCAGCAGCCCGAATCCCAACGCCCGCGCGTCCAACGCCGGCACCGGCTCGGAGAAGAACATCCAAACGTGCCCGCCCTCGCCCGAACGGGAGACCTCCCCCGCCACCGGCACATCTGCGACCCGCGCCGCCTGCACGTATGCCTGAGCATCCAACTGCCACTGGTCGCCGTCGAAGTCGCACACCAGCAGCCGGCACGTGTCGTCCATCAACATCGGGTACAGGCCTGCGGTGACCTTCCCGGACAGGTGATCGCGGAGCACAGCATCGGTCAACGGCCGATACCGGCGGGCGTCCCGGGCCTCCTGCCAGCTCTGACCCGGCCCCCGATCGATCTGCGGCGCCCAACCGCTGCGGCCGTCCTCCTTCTCCCACCGCTGCGTGTACACATCATCACGGCCGATGAACAAGGAGCGGAACAACGCGAGGCGCTCCCGAGCCACCCGCTCACGGTCCACACCCGATACCGCGGGCGGGAACGCATCCGCCGTCGGCGTTGATGGCCGGTTGGGCGCCACGGCCAAGAGTCTGTCGACGGCGGCACGAAGGTCCGCCACCTCCGCACGCAAAGCCAGCAGCTCGCCAGCGCAGCCCGCACCCAGCAGCCACACCCGCAGGGATCTCGGTCACACAGGTATTCGACCAGACCGGCACCATGCCGCCGGCACGAGATGCCGTCCAGGCCGTCTGGGTCGATTCCTCACGGCTTTCGGGTTGTTGTTGGCGCGTTCGTCGCACTATTGATACGATCGCTCCATGTCCAGGCGCACTGCGCTGGCCGCGATCAGCCAGGTGGCCAGTGATCAATGGGGCATGATCACCGCTGGACAGGCCCGGCGTGTTGGCGTGTCACGTCAGGACCTGAGCCGACTCGTCGATGATGGGACGCTTGCCGTCGCTGATCAGGCCGCACGCGTGTACCGGCTCACGGGCGTGCCCGAAGACCCCGACCTCGACCCGCTGCGCGCGGCCTGGCTGCAACTCGGGGGTGCCAAGTCATGGCACGAGCGCACCGCCGCCCCGGACGTCGTCATCAGCCATCGCAGCGCCGCGCACCTGCGAGGACTCGGCGACCTGATTCCACACGAGCACGAGTTCTACGCCACCACCCGGCTGCGTCCTCGACGCAGTGACATCAAGCTGCGCGTACGTTCGAAGATCGCTCCGGGGAGCTGGGAGGTCTGGGGCGGGCTGCCGGTGCGTACCGTGCCGGCTCTTATAGACGATCTGCTCAGCGACCGGGAGGATGAATCGGCGGTGGCTCAAATCGCACGGGACGCGCTCGAACGGGGCCTCCTGCGCCGAGATGCGCTTAAGGCCGTCATCGAGCCGTACGCGGTGGCCTACGGTCGCTCGGACCCAGCAGAGTTTCTTCGGGTGCTCGTCGGCGCGACGGATCCGTCGTGACCGGGGCCAAGTTCCGGTATGAGACGCCCTCGGCGTTCAGGAAAGCACTTAAGGACCGCTTCGGGCAGATCGCTCGCACGGACCGACGCTACTCAGTCGACGAACTCCAGCGCCAGTTCGCCTATGACCGCGCCCTCGCCCGGCTGTTCAGCTCCGATGACGCCAACCGGTGGGTACTCAAGGGCGCAGGAGCGCTCCTGGCTCGACTCGCCACGGCCCGGCACAGCAAGGACGTCGATGTCTTCTTCAACGCCACGGACGCCGATGTCGACGACGCCCTCGACGCGCTACGGGCCGCGCTCCGGATCGACCTCGGCGATCACTTCGACCTCGACATCACACGAGTCACGCCACTCCAAGAGGAGGCCAAGGGAGCCCGGGTGTACCTCAACGCACGACTCGGCCCGACGCCGTTCGCCTCCTTCCACATCGACGTTGTCATAGGCACCGCCATGACGGGCACACCAGACGTCGTTGCGCCACTGACACCACTCGACATCGAAGGACTCGTCCGGCCGCACTACCGGGTCTTCCCGGTCGCCGACCACCTCGCAGACAAGCTCTGCGCCATCCTCGCCACCTACGCCCGGGGCGGACAACCAGCCAGCAGTAGTCGGGTCAAAGACCTCGTCGACATCGCGATCATCGCCACCACGCAGACCACCAGGGCCAAAACGCTGCGCATCGCCATCGTCACCAACGCAGCTCTGCGCAAGCTAGACCTTCCCGAACGATTCACGGTGCCCGACCCGGCCGGCTGGGCGGCACGCTACCCACGCGTCGCAGCAGAAGCACCCGGCCCTATCCCCAACTACGACACAGCCGTAAACCTCGCCAGCCAGATCTTCGACCCGATCCTCGACGCAACAGCGACCGGCGCATGGGACCCATCGACACAGGCGTGGATCCCACAATGACCTTGCCGAGGCAAGCGTCCTCGGCCCGATCCTCGCCACCCGGGGCAGAGAACCGGCCGGCATCTGAGAAACTCGACGACATCACCGACCAGCGCCAGGCAGTGCTGACGGGCGCGCCCGGGAACGCCGACGGCCACTGAACCTCCCAACGCCGACCGGCGGAGCACGCATCGACCGCATGGCCGTAAACGATCTTGCTGGACACCGGTGATTCTGGCCGTACCGGATGCTGCCAACTGGCTTCGATCTCCATTGCGGCCAAACCGAGCACACAGGTATGGCTGCCGGCATTCGACCACTGCCACGCGTGGCCGGTGGTCCTCTCGATACGACGATTCCGTTGGCCTTGGCAACAGCCGTTGAAGGGGACGACCGATCGGAGGTGACCGTAGCGGAACAACAAGCGGCACTCGCGGCCGGGACTCTCCTGCCTGAGCAGGCGTTCACCGCCGGGTCAATGCGGCCCTGGATGATTACGAACGAGATATCGAAGATTTGACGAACCCGACGGGCGTAGGCCAGGCGCTGGGCCTCGTCGTCAGCTATCCGGTGGTTGAACCGTGTTGCTCTGAAGGTCCTGCGTGTGTATTCCAGCCAGGTTGACCGCGTGTCGATGGGCGGCAGTAGGCGGCGAGGCGCCCGGCTACCCGCCCGTGAACTCGGTTGCAGCGGAGCCAGCGACGCCTGCGCCGACAGGTACTCCTTCGCCGTCCGCCGGTTCAACCCGGTCTCCCGGGCGATCTCCGCGACGCCCACCCGTGGAGGCCTTTCTCGATGACGTGCGGGCGGTCGGGTGGCTGGAAGAGCTATGGCGGATCTACCTGTGCGACAACGCCGGACGGCCAGTCCGGAGTGGACAGCGGCGAGTGCGCCTGCAAGCTGTGCATCCTCGACCCGCGTCCGGTGGCGCTGGGCTGACTCCATGGGGCGCAGGGTCTTCCTTGCGGCGCCCGGCGAACTGTCCGGACCGTAGCCGCATGCCGGGTCATGGCAGCTGGACTACTGTTTTGAACGCCTGACCTTCGCCGATCCCCCAGCTGGCGACCACCTGGCGAGGCCCACCGAAGTGCGGGTCGTCGGCGCCTCGGTAAAAGGCACCGTCGCTACGGGCGCTGTCCTCCGTGCGGCAGATGTCCCGGAGTGCGGCCTGTAGTCCAGGATGCGCCACGGCGGCCAGCTTCTCGTCCCAGGACGGGTCGATGCCCCAGTCCGGCTCGCATGGCCGGAGGTGGTCAGGGCCGCGGTGGGTACCGGTGACGAACCGCATCGCGTCGAACAACGACCCGTCGGTGTGTGCCCGGAACTGGATGTCGGGAGACGCCCGGTAGACCTCTTGCGGGGTCAGGCCACGCTCGATGAGGATCCTGCCGAGATCCTGGCCCCGGATCGGGGAGTCGAGCTCGGGCACCCCATGTTGTGCGCCGCCTTCCACCACGCAGGCCTCGAAGATAGACTCGCCGAGGTCGATACTCCAATGTGGTGTGTCTAGATCCCAGCCCTCCAGCAGCTTTCCCAGCTCCGGGATAGTGTCGAAGGGCGCCCGGACGATCTCACCGCGGGCCAGTGGAGCAAGATCGAAACCCTTCTTGAACAGATCGACGGCCAAGTCGTCGCAGTCGTAGTACGCGGCATACGTGGCCTGCGGAAACTGCTCCAGCCGGCGACCGAGCAGGATCGCGAAGCCCTGGCTGAGCGCATCGTTCCATTCGTCATGCTGTGCTGAACCGGTCATCGTCACCAATCCGTGAAAAGTCGCCGCCGCCCAAGCATGGCCCCTCCGAAGCCTCCGCGACCCTAGCGGAAAAGTGATCCCGAGATGGTGACGCGCTCACCCCAGTTCTCAAATCCGAGTCCCTATCCGCCGGTGCGGCGCAGTCCGGCCGGCCGTAGTCCGGTGCCGCCACAGAGATGCGCCCGCTCGGCAACATCCCGATCCGCGGTGCTCAACGGTCTCCCATCCTGCGTGGACCCGCCACTGACCACGCTGGACGGATGTCTCTCAGGCCCAGACGCCGCACCTCGAACTAAAGCCCACCCCTGTGGCGGCCACGACCGGCAGTCACCCTCGAGACAACGGGCCAAGGTTTCTGCCGATCCCGCCCGTAGCAACGGGTGAAGGGATAAAGGCTTGCACGGGCGCCAGGCTGAGAGTTTGACTGCTCGCCATGCCTTCCCCCTCACCGACCTTCGTTGCGGGAACGGGTCGTTCGGGAACGTCACGGATCGCCGACATCATTGGCGAACATCCGCTGATCCATCGGATTCCCATGGAGACCAAGTTTCTCATCGATCCTGGTGGCCTGCGGGACCTGGCCGACGCGCTCACCGATCGATACGACCCCACCGTCGGTGAGGACGCCCTGCACCGGCTGAGCGACTTCCTCACCGTACGAGTGCCCGGCCGGCGCGACGATCGCGGCAAAACCGTTCCCGAGCTGGTCGGCGAGCAGCGCTACCGCGACGCGGTGCAACGACTCTGGCCGCAGTTGATCGCGTGCACATACGACGAACCTGCGTCCGCGGAAGGCTTTGGGAACGCCGACCGGCCCGCAGGGCCGTTCGAGCCGCTGAGCCGCCGGCGGGTACTTCCCAGGTACTTCAGCGACCGGGGCGAACTGCTCGGAATCCTGCGGCGCCTGATCGACACCATGTTCGGCGGAGCAGCCGCCGACGCGGGCAAGCCGACCTGGTGCGAGAAGACACCGTTCAACCTGCTGTGCATGGAGTTCCTCTGGGAACTGGTCCCCGAAGCGACCATCGTGCACATCAAGCGTCACCCGGTCTCAGTGCTCGCATCCCACTTGGCCCAGCCATGGGCACCGCCCACCGTCGACGGTGCGCTCGCCTACCTCAAGCCGGTCTACCACCGATGGCTCACCTGGAAGAACACGGTCGACCTGACGGACAGGCGATACATCGAGGTGAAAGCAGAAGATCTCGCAGCCGACTGGCCCGCGCAGCGCCGCGCCCTGTTCGAACGGCTCGACGTCGACGATTTCGCCACCGCTTCAACGTTTCAGTCGCACAAGCTGACGAACCGCAACGACCAATTCGACGACGAAACCCGCGAGTTCATCGAAGAAGCACTCGGCAAGGTCATCCCGGCCATGGGATATGAGTGACGGCTTTGGCTCGCCACCTTGACGACGCCGCATCGCGCCCCTCGAACGCCGGTAAACGCTCTTCAGCCGCACCGCATCGCAGACCACTTGTTTCTAACCTTTCCGGCCGTCTTTGAGCCCTGGAGTGCGAGGGTGTGTCTGATACGGCTCTGGGCACCGTTGTTGAGCGCGGGTCGAAACAGTTCATTCGAGGTCGGCTGCCGTCGGCTTCGGCACGCACCGTCCCCCACGGTGGGCAACACGGTGCTGCGCTCGGACGACCAGCGCTCTGGTTCCAGCGCCCGCCGCAGGTGTTTCACCCGGCTCTGGATCATCGTCGTTCGCCCCAGAGTGCGGCAACAAGGTCGGCCCGCGACATTGGTTGGCCGGCAGCGAGCGCCAGCAGACCCAGTACTGCTCGCTGCCCGAGGTCAATAAGATCATCGCCGCGCCAGGCCCTGACCGGGCCAAGCACCTGCAACCGCATGCCGCCTCCCCATCGACACGAACGCCGCGCGTAACGGGAGAACCCACATGACGGGAGCGACGCCGGTGTCCTGGCAGCAAGGGCGTGGACGTTGAAGGTGGAGCCGACGCATAACCGCCGAGCCTGTTTAAAGGCCGCGACGGCTGGGCATTCGAATAGGTCGCACCGGCAAAGGGGGTGCGTATGGCTCGACATCGAACCGCACACCGCGGTCGACCGGAGGGGTCGCCGGACGTCGCCGGCCAGGGTTGGTTCGATCAGGTCGCGGAGGCGACGTTGGACTTGGGCCCTCCCGAGCGGTCCCGCGTGCACGTCAGTGCCTGGGCGACGGTTGCTCTGGTCACAGGTGTCGTCGCGTTGGCGGTGACGCTCACCGGTCTGCTGGCACCGCAGGGCCTCGCCTTGGGCGTGCTCAGTCTGATCGTCGGTATGTTCGCCCTTGTGCCCGTCAGCAGGCCAAACGTGACCGGGCACAGCCTGGTAGTGATCGGCCTGATCAGCGCCGTGGCTGCGATCGTGATCGGTGCCATCGCGCTGACCGGCGAGTTCACCTGGCCCAACAGCGACACCAACGAGGTCGACCGCGTACACACCTGGCTGGACGAGCGCTGGTCATGGCTCAAGCGCTGGTGAGCGCCTAGCCACGTCGGCCACACCCATCGATGGGAAGGGAATGGTCCCACCCGTTTCGGGGCAGGACCATTTTCCCATTACTGGCCGCGGGCGCCGGTGCCGTGGCCGTTGCCCAGGTTCAGCTTCCAGGTGTCGATGTAACCGGTGAACCCAAAGCCAATGTCCTGCACGCGCAGCTTCCAGATGCCGGTGCGCGTCTCGGCGGACAGGTCCAGCGTGTACGTCTCGTGAATGTCGTCCGTGGCGCCGCCGGTCTTGTTACGCAGCATGTAGGTGCTGCCGTCCGGTGCCACCAGTGTCACCACCAGATCACCGCTGTAGGTATGGACGATGTCCACCTTCACCTGCGAGGTTTTCGAGGCGTAGCCCGCGCAAGCCCCCGAGACCTGGACGCTCGAGGTGACCGTGGACACGTCCGTGATCGGAACGTCGGCGTTGTTGGTGCCCGTGCAGTCCGGCGTGCCGCCGCTCACGTTCAACGCCCAGTTGTCGATGGTGCCGGTGTAGGCCTCGTAAAGATCCTGCACCCGCAGCTTCCACGTGCCTTCGGCGACCTCCGAGGACAGATTCACAATGTACGTCTGGTGAATGCCGCCCGTGGAGCCGAGTTCCCGGTTGTGTAGCACGTAGGTGCTGCCGTCCGGCGCCACCAGCGTCACGATGAGGTCGGTGACGAACTCGTGGAGGATGTGCACCTCCACGGTCGCCGCCGCGGCGGCCATGCCCGCGCAGCCGGAGATCGCGAGGGCGGAGTCCACCGTGGACGCGTCCGGAATCGCCACGTCGCCACCGACGGCGCCGGAACAGCCTGGTACGGGTGCCGGGCTTACCGTCCATGAGTACAAGGCACGCCCTGTCCTGGTCGGCGACGAGCTGTCTGTCACCGTCACGGTCACGCTGTACGTCCCGGCGGCCGTCGGCGTACCCGAGATGGCACCGGTCGAAGAATGGATCGACAGGCCTGCGGGCAACCCGGACGCCGACCACGAGTACGGCGCCGTCCCACCGGACGCGGTGTGGCTCACCGGCGAGATCGGGGTACCGACCGCGCTGGTCTGGTTGCCAGGGTTGCTGACGGCCAGGCCGGGCATGACCGTCCACGAGTATGAGGTGCGCCCCGTCCTGGCTGGCGAGCTGCTTGTCGCCGTCACGGTCACGCTGTACGTCCCGGCGGCCGTCGGCGTACCCGAGATGGCACCGGTCGAAGAATGGATCGACAGGCCTGCGGGCAACCCGGACGCCGACCACGAGTACGGCGCCGTCCCACCGGACGCGGTGTGGCTCACCGGCGAGATCGGGGTACCGACCGCGCTGGTCTGATTGCCAGGGTTGCTGACGGCCAAGGCGACCGACCACGAGTAGAAGGTGATCCCCGTCTTGGCTGGCGACGAGCTGTCTGTCGCCATCACCGTCACGCGGTGCATCCCGGCCGCCGTGGGAGTACCGGTGATGGAACCGGTCGACGAGCTGATTGACAGGCCCGGGGGCAGGCCGGTCGCCGACCACGAGTACGGGGCCGTCCCACCGGTGGCGGTGTGGCTCACCGGCGAGATCGCGGTGCCGACCGTGCTGTTCTGGCCGCCGGGGTAACTGACGGCCACGCCGCCACTCGCTTGGCATCCGCCCAGCGAGGCCGCCGCCGAGCAGATGTCGTCGGCGAAGGAGCGCACCTCGGTGTAGACGCCGGGCTTCTGGGGACGGGCGCAGCCCACGCCCCAGCTCGTGATCCCGACCTGGACCCACTCGTTGTTGGCGTCCCGCTTGAACATCGGGCCGCCGGAGTCGCCCTGGCACGTGTCCACCCCGCCGCTGGTCCAGTTACCGGCGCAGATCTCCTCATCGAAGATCAGGCCGGCGTAGCCGCCGGTGCCGGCGCTGGCGCATTGCGTGTCGCTGATGAAGGGCACGTCGGCCTTGAGCTGGTACTGATGCTGCGGCCCGTCCTCGTAGGTCGCGCCCCAGCCGGCCACGGTGAAACTCCCGTTGTGCAGCGAGGCATCGGTGGCGAGTTTGAGCAGTGGGCTGTTGATCGGCTGGGAGATCCGGACCAGCGCCCAGTCTTTGCCGTTGCCGTAATAGCCGTCCGCCACGTGGATGTAGTCGGAGGTGCGGGTGGTGCGGTTGGGGTCCTCCAGGTCCACGACGCCCCAGGTCACCGTGACCGACGTGTCGGGTCCGGTACCCAGGTCCTCCACGCAGTGCGCGGCGGTCAGGATGAGCGTCTGGGTGTACATCGCACCCCCGCAGCCCATGGACAGGCGCACCATCCACGGGAACTCGCCTTGCTGCGCCAGTGCGCCGCCGACGACCTGCGGTCCGATCGGACCGTCGGGTTCGGCGGCCTGCGCCGGCGTGGCGGCGAGTCCGCCCAGTACCAGGCCCGCGAGGGCGGCGACCCCGATCCGGGATGCCGCCCGCAGTGCTTGTTTCACGTATCCGCTCCCCTTGCCCACCCAGACTCCTGTCCTCGCAGCGCACCAAGGCGCCGTTGGCATAGATACGGCTGACGATGGTGCCCGCCCGTCGCTTGGATGTCAAAATCTGCCGGCACTAGCGCGTCTTCAGTAGACTTTCTTCACAGCTCGCACGGCCGGACGACAGCAACTGTCCACAGTGGTGAGTGACTTCGACCCCAGCCAACTCGGTGCAACCGGCATTAATAGACGTTCTTGATATTTAAGGCCATAGATGTAACACTCGTTGGAAGCGCTCCCAGACTGATCTTTACCACCGCAGAACGGAGGATGTTCAGTGCGTTCACACAAGCCCGATCTACCCGGCGGGCGATCCCGGTCAGCCATCCGCCGGCCCGTTCGAGCGCTCGTCCTGCTGCTCGCCCTGATGGTCGGCACGCTGCCCTGGGCCAGCGCGGCACAGGCCCACGGCACCATCATCAACCCGGCGTCCCGCGCCTACCAGTGCTGGAAGACCTGGGGAAACCAGCACATGAACCCTGTCATGGAGCAACAAGACCCCATGTGCTGGCGGGCGTTCCAGGCGAACCCAGACACCATGTGGAACTGGATGAGCGCGCTGCGCGACGGCCTCGGTGGAGCCTTCCAGGCTCGGACTCCCGACGGACAACTGTGCAGCAACGCGCTGTCCAGGAACGACACCCTGAACCAGCCCGGTGCGTGGAAGACGACCAACATCAGCCGGAACTTCACGGTCCACCTGTACGACCAAGCCAGCCACGGCGCTGACTACTTCCGGGTGTACGTGAGCAAGAACGGGTTCAACCCGACCACTCAGCGCCTCGGTTGGGGAAACCTCGACTTCATCACCCAGACCGGCCGCTACGCGCCATCGCAGAACATCACGTTCAACGTCTCGACCTCCGGATACACCGGACACCACATTCTCTTCGTCATATGGCAGGCCTCGCACCTCGACCAGGCCTACATGTGGTGCGGGGGCGTGGACTTCTGCTGAGCGAACACCGGTAGCCGAGGCAGCTCTCCGGCCCAGGACATTGACTGACGTCCTGGGCCGGAGAGTCCCACCAAAACGAGGTGAGAAGCGATCATGATTTCCCGGGAGAGTTTCGCGGGATGGCACCGAAACCGCTTCGTGTGGGTGGCGGTGATCCTGTTGGCGGTGTCAGCCACCGCGGTGGTACTGACGAACTCAGCCGACTCGGAGGCGAAGCCGGCGGATCTACAGGGGCAGATAACGGCCCGGATGCGCACCACGCTGGAACAGGTGGACCCGGGGCAACACAACCACGCCGCACACAACGTCCAGCAGGCGGCCACCGCGAAGGATGCGAAGCCGCCAGTGATTTGCGGGGTTCGCGTCTACGGCTACGAGCCGGCCGAGGTCACCGTCCTCGCCGATGTGCAGACGGTCTACGGCTTCCACTTCTGCGGCATCGCCGAGCAGAAACGCCCCTGGGACGTGGCGGTCAAGCTGGCCGGCCCGGTGATCATGGACATGACCACCGAGCCTCCGGGCATCCAGGTGGTCGAGGCGACCGCCGAGGTCAGGTACATCGACCGGCTGCGGGAGATGTTCCCGCCGAAGTACGCGGACCTGGCCCAGAAGGAGGCGCTGACCGATTCGGAAGAGGCCGACCTGCGGCGCCGGTACGACGCCGCGGCCGGACTCTAAGCAACCACACGGCGCTTACGGTGCCGCCAGTGCTTCCGTGGGGGCCAGGCGTGCCGCCCGGATCGCCGGATACAACCCGGCGAAGCCGCCAATCACGAGCGTCGCACCCAGCCCGCCCGCGGTCGCCCAGGCGGGCACCACGGCCACCCACGACTGGGTAGCGGCGTACACAGTGGTCACCGCGATGCCGAGGATGGCGCCGCCGAGACCGCCAAGCGCCGACAACAGCAGCGACTCCGCCAGAAACTGCAGCCGTATCTGACCACGCGTCGCGCCAAGCGACCGCCGCAATCCAATCTCGGCGCGGCGCTCCAGCACCGAAATCACCATCGTGTTGGCGACGCCGACGCCTCCGACAAGCAGCGCCACCGCACCGAGCCCCAACAGCAGCCCAGTGAAGGCGCGGTCGGTGGCGCGTTGGGCCATGAGCGCGTCGGACGGACGGGAAACCTTGACCTCGTTGGGCGCCTTTGGGTTGGCGGTGGCGGCCAGGACGCCGCGTACCGCTTCCACGGCGGCCTCGACAGATCGCGTGTAGACGGTGGTGGGGTATCCGTCGAAGTCCAGATAGGACTCCGCCGCTTGCCAGCCGATGAGCACCGCAGAGTCGAGTTCGGACGCCAGAGGTACCGGATCCAGGATGCCCACGACGGTGAACCACCGGCCGCCCGCGTAGACCTGCACGTCCTGCCCGGCGGCGGTGATGCCGAGCCGCCGCGCGGCCGCCGCGCCAAGAACGGCTGCCGGATAGCGGGCGGTGGCCGCGTTGAGCCAGGCGCCGTTGGCGACGGTGGCGCCTACGGTCTTGGGCAGGTCCAGGTTGGCCGCCAGTACCGACATGCCGCCGGTCTGTCCTTCTGGCATCCGGTCGTTGCGGTAGACGCTGGCGTTG
This sequence comes from Micromonospora sp. CPCC 205371, assembly GCF_026130045.1. Lineage (GTDB taxonomy): Bacteria > Actinomycetota > Actinomycetes > Mycobacteriales > Micromonosporaceae > Phytohabitans. The sequence continues at coordinate 18,205 of NZ_JAIBNX010000069.1, read as the reverse complement.
GGCAGCCTGCCGGTGGCGGCGACCTCGGTCACGGGGCCGATGCGGGAGATCATCGCGACCGACTCGGTGGGCAGAGTGGCGTCTTCGCCGCGGAACGTGTCGCCCGGCGCGACGGTGAGCAGGTTCGTGCCGAGTGCGGCGAGCTGGCGGTCGAGGTCGGCGCGGCTGGACGACGAGATGCCGACCACGGCGATCATCGCCGCGATGCCGATGGCGATCCCCAGCGCGGACAGGAACGCCCGCAACGGCCGGGTGCGAAGGCCGGCACCGCCGACGCTGAACACATCGCGGGGACGCAGCCGCGCCGGAGCCGGCGTGCTCATGTCACCACCTGCCCATCGCGCATCGCCACGCGACGCGGCAGGGCCTCCGCGATCTCGCGGTCGTGCGTGATGACCACGACCGTCGTACCCGACGCGTGCAGTTCCCGCAGGATGGTCATCACTTCCGCACCGGACACCGAGTCGAGGTTGCCGGTGGGCTCGTCGGCCAGCAGCAGGGCCGGCTCGCCGACCACGGCCCGCGCGATCGCCACCCGCTGACGCTCGCCGCCAGACAGTTCGTGTGGCTCGTGGTCGACCCGGTGCCCGAGTCCGACCCGTTCCAGGGCCGCGAGGGCCCGGCGCCGGCGCTCGGCGAGCGGGACGCCGGCGTACAGCAGGCCGTCGGCGACATTGTCGATGGCGGGCACACCCGCGGACAGGTGAAACTGCTGGAACACGAAACCTATGCGGTACGCCCGCAGCGCCGAGAGCTGCCGGTCCGAGAGCGCGGACACGTCGTGCCCGTCGATCCGCACGGTGCCGGCCGAGGGCCGGTCGAGGGTGCCGATGAGGTGCAGCATCGTCGACTTGCCAGAGCCGGAAGGCCCGACGATGCCGACGAGTTCCCCGTAGCCGATCCACAGGCTGACGTCGCGCAGTGCCACGACTCCCGGGTACTCCTTGCTGACCCGTTCCAGGTCCACGAGGGCGGTCATGACGGCATCCCCACGGTCGTGCCTTCCGTGAGTCCGGTGCCGGTCACCTCGACCTGGCCGTTCGCGAACAGGCCGGTCTCGACCGCCACGATCCGGGTAACGCCACCCTCGACGACCTGTACCCCGTATCCGCCCTCGGCCAGCGCGAGCAGTGCGGCGACCGGCACGGTGAGGACGTTTTCGCGCTGCGAGGCGGTGAAGGCCACATCGAGCGTGGCCTCGTCCAAGGAGGCCACCGCCTCCGACTGCGAGAGCGTGACGGTGACCTCGATCTTGGTCTCGTCGGGGTTCTGCCCCTCGCCCGCCGACACCACCGTCTGCGAACCGGCGATTTTGCCCTGGACGGTCTTGCCGTCGGGCAGCGTCACCGCGACCGCGCCGCCCTTCTTCACCAGTCGCTGGTCGGACGGGTCCAACTCGACGGTGACCACGCGGGCGGTGCCGGTGTATCCGAGCACCTCGGCGCCCGGCTGGAGCGGATCGCCCACCGCCGCCTCGTGCGAGTCGAGGCGTACCTGGCCGGCGGCGTAGACCACCCGGCCCAGCTCGACGGTGCCGGTCTCGGACAGACCCAGATCCTCCTGCCACTGCCGGACGGCCGACGCGGTTGCGGACGAGTAGGTGTCGTCCACTGTGAACCCGTCATAGCCGAGCGCCCGGAGGTTGCGCTCGAACTGCTCGACGTCGGCGCCCTCGGCACCCGGCGACAGGGCCCGGTACGCCGGCAACGTGCCGTAGAGCAGCAGCACCGGCTCGTTGTCGACGCGGTACAGCGGCTGCCCGCGCTTGACGGTGGCACCGGTGGCGGGCAGCCACGTGAGCGTTCCGCTGAGGCGCCCGGGCACCACGGTCGCGGCCCCGTACCCGAGCGTGCCGCTCTCGGTCTGCGTGTCGAGGAGCGTCTGCCGGCTCACCTGGGCGGTGGCCGGTGGGAGGTCGCTCCGCGTCTCGCCGCTCGCCTCCTCGCGTACCAACCCGAGCCCGTTGGCGGCCACCGCCGCACCGCCGACCGCGAGCACCACGGCGGTCACGGCGACGACCCGGCCCGTCCGGCGGCGCCGACGCGTCACGCCGCTCACCCGTCGCTCCTTTTCGTCTTGCCGCCGCTCTCACCGTTCGGCCCCTTCGGCTGGTACTGGCGGCACTTCTCCTCGGCGGCCTTCATCTTGGGGCTGTCCGGAGCCATGTCCGGGTTGTTGCCTTCGATCTTGAGGCCCTCGTCGGTCGGGTCGGGGAAATCCGGAAGCCCGTTCTCTCGCATGCACTGGGCGAACTTGCGAAGCTGCTCGACCCGCTCCGGGTCCATCTTCTGCGGCTCGCCTCCGTTGGGCAGGTACTGCTTGCACTTGGCCTCGGCGGCCTCGAGCTTCGCGCGGTCGGTCCCCTGCGGCACGGTGATGTTGACGCCCCCGCCTTCCTGGAACTCCGGGTCGGGGAAGTCCGGTACGCCGTTCTCGCGCATGCACTGGGCATGCTTCAGCATCTGCTCCTTCTCGTCGCCGCTGCTGGCGCCGGTGCTGCTGCTCGGGCTCGGTGTCGCACCGCCCGCAGTCGCGATCTCGTCGTTGGCGTTCGAGCCTTCACCGCAGGCGGCCGTCGCCGTGGCGAGCGCCAACAGCAGGCCGAGCGCTAACGCTCTCCTGATACGCATGTCGCTTTCCTCCAGGCGGCCGGTCGGTCGCCGGCCATACCGCGACTAAAGCGAGCGGAGGGTTTCCCGGCCGTCAGCGAATTCGTTGACGCCCAGGTGACGTCACCGTCGGTCACCATTGGGTCATGCGCATCCTGGTGGTGGAAGACGAGGTGCTGCTGGCGGAGGCCGTGGCCGAGTGGCTGCGCGGCGACGCGCACGCGGTCGACGTGGTGTACGACGGCGGCGCCGCCCTGGAGCGGGTTGGCGTCAACGACTACGACGTCGTGGTGCTCGACCGCGACCTGCCGGTGGTGCACGGCGACCGGGTGTGCCGCGAGATCGTCGACACCGGCTCGCCGGTCCGGGTGCTGATGCTCACGGCGGCGGCCGAGATCGACGACCGGGTCGCCGGGCTGACGCTGGGCGCCGACGACTACCTGCCGAAGCCGTTCGCGTTCAAGGAACTGGCTGCCCGGGTCGTGGCGTTGGGGCGGCGGTCCCGGCCCGCCGCCCCGCCCGTCCTGAACCGCGCTGGCATCCGTCTCGACCTGCACCGCCGCGAGGTGTACCGGGACGGGCGGTACGTGCCGTTGTCACGCAAGGAGTTTGCGGTGCTGACCGAGTTGCTGCGGGCCGACGGCGCGGCCGTCTCGGCGGAGCAACTGCTGGAGAAGGCGTGGGACGAGCACGCCGACCCGTTCACGCACGCGGTGCGGATGACGATCCTCAAGCTGCGCCGCAAGCTCGGCAACCCGCCGATCGTGCTCACCGAACCAGGAGTGGGGTACCGGATTCCATGAAGAGCGTGACGACATGAAGCGACTCACGATCCGTGCCCGCCTGACGCTGGTCTACGGCGGGCTGTTCCTGCTGGCCGGCCTGCTGCTGCTCGGCGTGACGTACGCGCTGGTCTCCTATCAGATCCGCGGCGGCGGCCCGTCCACCATGATCTCCAGCGTCAGGGAGGGGACGTCGCCGGTCGACGAGGTGCAGCCGCCGCCCAAGGAGGGTCAGCGCATCGTCGCTGAGGTCGCGGACGACGCGCTGTGGACGCTGCTGACCCAGGGCGGCATCGCGCTCGCGGTGATCAGCGCGGCGTCGATGGCGCTCGGCTGGCTCATCGCCGGCCGGATGTTGCAGCCACTCCAGCGGGTCACCGAGACGGCGCGCCGGATCGCCAACGCCCCCGCGGCCGACCGGGGGCTGCACGAACGGATCGCCCTCGACGGTCCGCGAGACGAGGTGAAGGAGCTGGCGGACACGTTCGACGTGATGCTGGAACGGCTGGACCACTCGTTCGACGGGCAACGGCGGTTCATCGCGAACGCCTCGCACGAGCTGCGTACGCCCCTCACCCTCAACCGCGCCCTGCTGGAGGTGGCCATCCATCGCCGTGCCGCCTCCCCCGACACCCGGCAGCTCGGCGAGACCCTCCTGGAGATCAACAGCCGGCACGAGCGGCTGATCGACGGGCTGCTGTTGCTCTCCCGCTCGGAGCAGGAGCCTGCCGAGCGCTCGTTCGTCGACCTGGCCGACGTCGCCGAGCACGTCGCCTCGCAGGTGCCGACCGGCAAGGTGACGGTGCACACCGAGGCAGCGGAGGCCCCCACGGCAGGCAACCCGGTACTGCTGGAGCGGCTGGTGCAGAACCTCGTCGAAAACGGCGTCAAGCACAACCTCGACGACGACGGTTGGGTGGGCGTGCGCACGAGGACCACGCCGGACGGCTCAGCCGAGCTCGTGGTGATCAACACCGGCCCGCAGGTTCCCAGGTACGAGATACCGGCGATCTTCGAGCCGTTCCGCCGCTTGAACGGAGAGCGCATGGCCACCAGCGGCGCCGGGCTCGGGCTCTCGATCGTGCAGGCGGTGGCCCGTGTGCACGGCGGCGACGTGCGCGCCGAACCCCGGGACGGTGGCGGGCTGACGGTGACCGTCACCCTCCCGGCGCCGCCTCAGTCGACGTAGCGGTCTGCGACAATCGCCGGCTGTTCCAGGACCCGACCGGCCTGCACGTTCCAGGCCAGCCGCACGAACTGGGCGTGCGTCCAGGTGAGCGGCGTCGCGGAAAACGTGGGGGTACCCGGCACGAACCCCCGGGAGCCCGACGGCGGCTGGTCGTCCCAGACCTGCTCGGGCAGCATGTAACCCGGACCGGCGGTACGCGCCATCGCGCTCAGCTGCCGCCGCGCGCCCGCTAGATCGCCGGCCGCGATCTGGTACTCGCCGCGCTCCCCGGACAGCAGCGGCCACGCCCGGCCAAGCGTGATCCGCGAGTCGTCCGGCAGACCGAACTCCCACGGGCTCCCGTCCCGCTTCTCCCCGTACCCGTCGAACGACGCGCGGTGCCAGTAGAAGCCGCGCGGGGTGTGCACGCCGAGCTCGGCGTCGATCACGCTGAGGGTGTTGACCACCGCGGGATCGCCGGCCGCCAGTACGCCGAGCCGCACCAGGTCCAGGTAGCTCGGGTCTACGACGCGTCGCTGATCCACGTTAGACGGTCCACTGTCGCCGATCGTGTACGCGGTGCCGGCATCGGGGTTGCCGTCCTTGGTGAGCCGCAGGAAATACGGCTCCGGCGAGTACGGGCCGGTGGTGGTGACGGTCCAGTCCTTGACCCGCGCCTGCCACTCGTCCGCTGTGGACAGATAGCGGTCGGACGACGCGGTGTCGCCGTTGGCTCGGGCGATGTGCGCGGCGCACACGAGACCGGCGATCTCGCTCGCGATGGTGGCCGGTGAGTACCCGGACTGGTTCTCCCAGCGCTCCTGCGGCGTCACCGGGCCGGCACCGAGCAGGAAGTCGGCCGCCCGCTTTACGTGGGACCAGGTCACCTGGTCGGCCCGGCCGAGCTGGTACGCCAACACGATCGGGAAGGCGACCTCGTCGAGTTGGAGCCCTTCCCAGACCGGGGTGCCGTCGACGTGCGAGTTCTGCGGGAACGAGCCATCCGGTCGCTGCTGCACGGTGAAGAGATAGTCGAGCGCTCGGTTGGCGCCGGCCAGGTCGCCGGCCGCGATGAGCGCGGTCGCGATCTGGTACAGGTCACGCGACCAGACGAGGTGGTACGGGCCGGACGGGTCGTCGCGGCCCCAGATCCACGGCATCGACGGCGAAGCGACGTAGGCGCCGCGGTACGTCTTGTCTTCGCTGGCCGCCAGCACCATCACCGAGACCCGGTAGAGCTGCCGCTGGTAGTCGCCCGCGAGAGCCACGGGTGGAGCGGTCAAACCATCGAGATAGCGGTGCCAACTGTCCGCGTACCCCTTGAAACTGGCGGGGAATCCGGCCGTGAGCGACCCGCGAGCGGTGCGCAGCGCGGACCCGGCGTCGGGTCCGAAGCCGAGCGCCAGCGTGGTTTTGCCTTGGCCCGTGAAGCGCAACCGCGCTGTCTGCACCAGGTTTCCGGCGGCGGCCGTGCGATACCTGTGGTCGAGCCGGCCGTCGCGCAGGTCGGTCCAGCCGTCGCTGGTGCCGCGGAAACCGTTCGAGGTCGCGCCGAACGGCGGCGCGCCGACCAGCGCGCTCGCCGCGCCCGCGTCGCTCGCGACCAGCGCGTCGCCGCGGGTTTCTCCGGCGTCGTCGTTGCGGGAGTTGGACAGCGCGGGATCGTAGATCGCGTAGACGTCGTGGTGTCGCCGGTCGAGCGCGACGAAGCGCACGTCGGCGAGGACGGTCGCGCGGCCGGGATCGGTGGTGTAGGTGGCGGTGAGCCGCCATCGGCCGGCCCGGTCGGTGAAGGTCTGGCGGTAGCTGAGGCTCCTGCCCTCGACGAGGTCGGTGCGCACGTGCGCGTCGTTGGCAGGCACCGCACGCCGGCCGTCGGCGACCACGAACCGCACCAGCCGGGCGCTCGGCGTGCCCAGGTCCGGGTAGAAGATCTCCCCGAGCCCGCCCTCCTTCTGCACGGTCAGCCAGACCGGGCTGGGCGTGGCGGCGGTCGCGAAGCCCGACTTGTCCGCCGGCAGGAAGTCTTCGGCGAGGCCGGGGCCGCCGGGTGCGCCGGAAGCCGGTGCCGGGGTGGTGATGAGAGCGGCGACGAGTGCTTGGGCGAGCGCGCGCATGCCCGTCTATTCCCCAGCCGCGCCGCGGCAAACCGCGCTGCGTGACGGCGGGGCGGTGCTCGGCACACGCTAAGGGCGCTCACTTTATACGGTGTATAATGAAAGGGTGAAGATCACCTCCTCCGCGGTGTCGCTCAACGTCGAGGACGTCGCCGCGTCCAGCAGTTTCCTCATCAATCACTTCGGGTTTCGCGAGGCGATGGCCGCCGACGGGTTCGCGTCGCTCACGCGGGACGACGCGGGCATGAACGTCATCTTTCTGCGCCGCGGGCTGCCGACCCTGCCGGCCGACCAGCGCGACGACCACGCCAGCGGGCTGATCCTCGCCTTCGAGGTCGAGGATCTCGAAGGCGAGCTGGCCCGGCTCCAAGCCGAAGGCGTCACCATCACGATGCCGCTGACCGCCGAGGAGTGGGGTGAGCGTGCTTTCCAGGTGCGCGACCCCAACGGTGTGATCGTCCAATTGGTGGACTGGAACGGTCCGACCACCCAGTGATACGTCGCTGATTTGACACCAGTCGCGCCCGCCACCCTTTACCGTGATCGGAAAGGGGGGTGGGCGCGATGGCCATTAGAATCGCGACGTTCAACGCAAATAATCTCTTCTCCCGCTGGTCGTTCCAGACGGAACTGCCGCGTGCCGTCAATCAGAAGAACCTCGCGACACTGAATGCGGCCGACAGCGCTGCCGAAGCCGTAGTCGAACACGCCGCGACCACCGAAGAGCCGGTCTCCGCGCCCGACGTGGTCGAGGTGACCCTGCCCGACGGCACCAAGGTGTCCGGCGTGCTGCGCACCTTCCGCGGCAAGCTCGTGCGCGGCAAGGACCCGAAGGCCCGCGCCTGGATCGCCCGCCGCATCCGCGCCCTCGACGCCGACGTCCTGTGCCTACAGGAGGTCGAGGACCAGAACGCGCTCGACGTCTTCCACCGCGACGACCTGGTACCCCTGGGCATCCGGTACCCGTTCCGGATGGTGATCGAAGGCAACGACCCCCGCCGCATCGACGTGGCCATCTGCTCCAAGCTGCCGATCACCCGCGTCAGCTCGTGGCGCTTCTTCCCTGACCCGACAGGCGACGCGGTCTTCGGCCGCGACCTGCTGCAGGCCGAGATAATGGCGCCCGACGGCAAGCCGCTACGCGTCTTTGTCAACCATCTGAAGAGCAACTTCATCACCGACGAATTCCGGCTCACGCCGGCGCAGGTCGAGAAGGAGCGCAAGGAGATCGCCGAGCGCCGCACCCTTCAGGCCAAGGCGATCCGCACCATCCTGCGCCGCCAGCGCCTGGACACTCGCATCGTGCTCACCGGCGACATGAACGACGCTCCCGACGCGCCCACCCTTTCGCCGCTGAGCGACCTCGGCCTCACCGAGCAGATCAGCGGCGGCACCACGATCGCCGGCCCCAACCGCAAGGGCGTCCTCGTCGACGACGCGTTCGGTAACCTGAGCGACCACATGTGGACCAACAGGCACCGGGCAAAGAACGAAGTGAGCTTCAACCTGTATGACCAGATCTGGACCAGCCCCGATCTGACCGTGGCCGCGGCACATGTGATGCGCCGGACGCTGATCGGCGGAGACGGCTCCGACCACGACCCCGCCTGCGTCGACGTGGAGTTGTAGTCGGGCGCCTCACATCCCGGTATTCCTCGCCCGGGGTGGGTAGTTGTACCCGGCATGAAGATCGGAATTATCGGCTCCGGCCACATCGGCGGCACGCTCACCCGCCGCTTCCAAGACCTCGGACACGACGTGACGGTCGCCAACTCGCGCGGTCCCGAGACGCTAAGCGACATCGCGCGGGAAACCGGAGCGACCGCCGGCACGGTGGAGGACGCCGCCGCCTCGGGTGACGTCGTGGTGATCGCGGTACCCGTGCGGGCCGTACCAGACCTACCCGCCGAGGCGTTCCGCGACAAGGTGGTCGTCGACGCGAACAACTACTACCCCCAGCGCGATGGCAACATCGAACAGCTCGACGACAAGTCGCTGACCTCAAGCCGCTGGACGGCCGACAGCCTGCCCGGCGCCAAGGTCGTCAAGGTGTTCAACAACATCCAGTCTGGCCATCTGCTCTCGTACGGCCGCCCCGCGGGCGACCCGGAACGCATCGCGCTTCCGGTGGCCGGCGACGACAAGACCGCCAAGGAAACCGTGATGGCGCTCGTGGACGAACTCGGCTTCGACCCGGTCGACGCGGGCACTCTCGACGAGAGCTGGCGGCAGCAGCCCGGCACTCCGGTGTACGGCACCAACCGCGACGCCGCCGGCGTACGCGAAGGAATCGCGTCCGCTAAGCCATAGCGGGCACCGTCTCCTCTGGGCTGGGCGGACCAGGCGGGCTCCCCTCGCCGAAGGGCCGCCCGCCCAGCGCCTCCCGACCGTGGGGGGTCAGCCAGCCGGACAGGTCGGGACCGGCCGGCACGATGCCGGTCGGGTTGATGTCGCGGTGCACCACGTAGTAGTGCCGCTTGATGTGATCGAAGTCGACGGTGTCTCCGAATCCGGGCGTCTGAAAGAGATCCCGCGCGTACGCCCACAGCACCGGCATCTCGGTCAGCTTCTGCCGGTTGCACTTGAAGTGGCCGTGGTAGACGGGGTCGAAGCGCACGAGCGTCGTGAAGAGCCGCACGTCGGCCTCGGTGATCGTGTCGCCGACGAGGTACCGCTGATCCTCCAACCGGTCCGACAGCCAGTCCATCCGCGCGAAGAGCCGCCGGTACGCCTTCTCGTACGCCACCTGGCTGCCGGCGAACCCGCACTGGTACACGCCGTCGTTGACGTCGGCGAAGACCACTCGGTTGACGTCGTCGATCTCCTCGCGCAGTCCCTCCGGGTACAGGTCCGGAGCGCCGGGCCGGTGGTACGCCCGCCACTCGGTCGACAGGTCGAGGGTGATCTGGGCGTAGTCGTTCGTCACCACCTGGCCGGTACGCGTGTCGACCATCGCCGGCACCGTGATGCCCCGGTCGTAGTCCGGATACCGCGCGAAGTACGCCTCCTGCAGCCGTTCGATCCCGAGCACCGGGTCACGGTGGCCGGGATCGAGGTCGAAGGTCCAGCTCCGGGAGTCGTGTGTCGGTCCGGCGATGCCCATCGACAGCACGTGCTCCAACCCCAGCAGCCGGCGCACCACCACGGCGCGGCTCGCCCAAGGGCACGCCCGGCTGACAATCAGGCGGTACCGGCCCGGCTCGACCGGATACCCGTCCCGCCCGTCGACGGTGATTCTCGTGCCGATGTACCGCTGGTCGCGGGTGAACTCTCCGCTGCTGACATATTGGGCCGTCATGCGGCAATGGTTCCCCGTCGTTCAGGCCCGGACACCACGCTGGCGGAGTTCTTCCCACCTCTCCAGGAGCTTGGCCATCTCGTCCTGCATGAAGTGGAAGAAGTCGCGCATCTCACTGATCCGGCGCCCGGGCGCGGTGGACTCGTCGCCGACGACCTTCACGCCCTCGGACACCACGTCCGCGATCTTCTGGTAGGCGCCGCTCTTGACCATGCTGGCCACGTACCAGGTGTCGTTGGGCATCCGGTAGATGTCGCGGCGAGATCCGGGCACCGGCTCGCGCACGATCAGGCCGATGTGCGCCAGGTAGCGCACCGCGCCGGAGATAGCGGCCGCGCTCACACCGAGCCTGTCGCCGATCTCGCCAGCCGTGAGACCCGGCTCGTCGGCCGCCATCAGAGTGCCGAGCACGCGGGCGGGCATGCGAGGAAAGCCCAGGTCAGCGAAGGTCATGGCGAAGTGCTCGACGAAGCGGCGAACGGCTTCCTCGTCGCGGCCACCTTCGGTTCGCATGCTTTCCATCCTTCACCAGGTTGTGAAGATCACGATACCGACCGCAACCATCATCAGCCAATGGCGACCGCCCGACGAACAGTGTCGTCCTCAGGCGTTTGCGGGGGGATTCAACATCGCATAGACAACTTAAGGCCCTGACCGCTGTTCTTCCTGGTCAGAGCCTTAATTCTGTGGAGCTGAGGGGATTTGAACCCCTGACCCCCTCGATGCGAACGAGGTGCGCTACCGGTCTGCGCCACAGCCCCGCCGCCGGGCTACGCCCGGCGAACCGCGCCAAGGCTAACAGGTCCGCCGCCCGGTCCGCGAATCAGATCCCGGCGCGGCGAGCATGACGCCCGCGACGGTCCTTCCCGGGCGCGGCGGCTTCGCCACCCTACGCCGATCAAGGGAGTTCGCACGGATCAAGGGCGAATGCACGCGGAAATGAGATCCAACCACGTGCATTCGCCCTTGATCGACGGGCCAGGGGGCGCGCGCAGCGCGGGGCGGGCGCGCGCGCAGCGCGGGGCTAGGCCGAGTGGGCGGCTCCGGGGCGGCCGGCCTCGTAGGCGCGGCCACGCAGGCCACCGGCCCGGCGGTACGACACGGACGCCGCCGGCAGCGAGCTGTCCACGCCCATCGCGGCCCGCCGTACCGCCTCGCGCTGTGCCGCCAGGCGGCGCTGCTGTTCCCGACGCGCTGCCGCTCGCCGTGCCTGCTCGCGCCGCACCTCGGCCTGCCGTGCGGCCAGCCAGGCGGCTTCGCGGGCTTCAAAGCGCCGGCGGCGGCGTTCCTCGATGGCTCGGTTGCGCAGGTGCACCACGTAAACCCCGAGCAGGGTGGCGCTGACCGAGACGCTGATCCAGAACCCGGGCCCGACCACGACCACGCCGACGAGCTCGACCAGGTTGAGCAGCAGCAGCGCGGCGAGCACGCGCCGGCGTCGGTACACGGCCGGGGTGTGGCGGCGCACCGGCGGGCGGCGGCGCGGGCGGCGGGCCTGTCGCGGCACCGAGCGCAGCCGCGAAGGGCGCCGTCCGGGTACACCGGAGACCGGTGCACCGGACACGGGCATGCCCGACACGGGTGCACCGGACACGGGTGCGCCGGAGACAGGAATACCCGAGACGGGCGCGCTGGCCCGAAGGGTGACGACGAGGGAACGGCCGGTGCGGATGGGCCGTGGGCCGGGCACGGTGCGGCGTCGACGGCGGCGCTCCAGCACCCGAGCCGTCGACTGCGCCCGCTCCGCCACCAGCCGCTCGGTAGCGTCGTACCGGCGGACGAGTGCCGGAGCGAGTGCGAGCAAACCGGCGGCGGCGAGGACGGCGAGGAGCACCGAGGTCGGCACCCTCACCCCTCCCGTCACACCGCTGTCCCAGTTAACTGAGGTTACGAGTGGTTCAGTGAGAAAATTGCGCGCCGCGCCGTCCGGGACCGATAAAGATCATCGAATGACGAGGTCAGGACGTTGCGCGCACCCGGTGCCAGCGGGCCAGGAGGCCGCCATCGGCCGCGACATCTTCGGATGTCAACGCGTATCCGATGTGGTCGCGCCAGCCGCCGTCGATGTGCATGTATCGCGGATGATAGGCCTCTTCCCGGAATCCGAGCTTTTCCACGACGCGGCGCGACGGCTTGTTTTCCGGCCGGATGTTGACCTCGACGCGGTGCAGCCCGCCGGGGCCGAACGCGTGGTCGACGGCCAGCGCCATCGCGGTCGGGATGACACCCTTGCCCGCGACTCGGGAGTCGACCCAATATCCGACGAACGCCGAGCAGAACGCCCTCCGCACGATCGTGCCGAGGTTGATGTGCCCGACGAACCGGCCGTCGAGGCAGACCGCGAACGGCATGCTCTCGCCGCGCCGGGCGGAGCGCTGCTGGTCACGGAAGACGTACCGGAACGCGCTCGGCGAGTTGACCTCGGCCCACGGCCCGGGTGGTGACGACTCCCACGGCGCGAGCCACGCCTCGTTGGCGCGGCGCACCTCGGCCCAAGCGGCGGCGTCGGATCGCCGGTATGGCCGCAGCGTCACCGGCCCGTCGCTGAGGACGGCGGGCCATCCGGGCGCGGACCATAGGCTCATCTGCGCCGGTCCAGCAGGAGCACGTCGACTGTGGACCCGGCTGCCGCGCTGGTGACCCGTTCGCCGAGGACCAGCAGGCCGTTTGCCTCGGCAAGACCGGACATCGTGTACGGCCCGCCGGGCAGCGGCTGGACCGTGTAGCCCCCACCGCGACGCTCGGCGACGTGGGCCGGCCGGAACTCGCGAAGCCCCGCCGGAGACGAGACGGTCTCCAGCAGGTGCGCCCGGACGCTGGGCCGGAACACCGGGTCGGCGCCGGCGAGCAACTGGATGGCGGGCCGGGCGAGCATCTCGAAACCGATCAGCGCGGCGGCTGGGTTACCGGGTAGACACACGATCGGCACCTCCTCACCACCGACCGTACCGAATCCCAGCGTGGTGCCGGGATACAGCGCCACCTCGTGGAACATGACGGCACCGTCGCGCCTGGACAGGATGCGCCGGACCATGTCGCCGGGACCTGTGCCGGTGCCGCCGGTCGTGACGATGAGGTCGGCCCGCAGCGTCTGATCCTCGAGGAGCCCCCGCAGCCCCTCGGGGTCGTCGTCGCAGATGCCCACCCGGTACGCGAGCGCGCCCGCCTCGACCGCGGCGGCCGTCAAGGCGTGCGAATTGGCGTCGACAACCTGGCCCGGCTGGCTCGCCCGGCCCACGTCGACCAGCTCGTCGCCGGTCGCCACGACCACGACCCGCGGGCTGGAACGCACGACGACGTGGCCGACACCGGTCGCCGCGAACACCGCGACCAGCGCGGGCGAGACGGTGGTGCCGGCGCGTGCAAGCACGGTGCCGGCGGCCAACTCCTCGCCGGCGCGCCGCAAGCCGTAGCCGCGCTTGGGCGCTCGGAAAATCTCGACCGCGGCCATGCCCTGGTCGGTCCACTCCACCGGCACCACCACGTCAGCGGCGGCGGGCAATGGTGCGCCGGCCGCCACGGAGAAGCAGGTGCCAGGGTTGATGCGTACCGGGCGCCAGCTCGCGGCGCCCAGGTCGCCGACCACGTTGAGCCGGACGGCACCGCCCCGGCCGCCGTCGAGCGACGCCGAGGCGGCGGCCACGTCTTCCCAGCGTGCCGCGTATCCGTCGACGGCCGCGTGGTCGAACGCCGGGTACGCGTGCGCGGCGATGACGTCCTGCGCGAGGACGTTGCCGTACGCCTGGGTGATGTCGAGGTCGAGCGGGGGCAGCGCTCGCAGCCTGCGCAGCACGCTGCCCAGGTAGTCGGCGAGCGGCGTCAGCTCGTTGGCGGCCGCCTCGGCATCGGCCGTGGAGGTCATGTAACCGCCTCCCGAAGGCGGATCAGAGGTGCGGTCATGCGGAAGACCCCTTGAAGGAAGACACAAAGTCGGTCAGCCACTCGCGGAACGCGGGGCCGAGATCGTCGCGCTGAGACGCGATCTCCACCACCGCCTGGAGGTAGCCGAGCGGCATCCCGGTGTCGTAGCGGGTGCCCCGGTACACGATGCCGTGCACCGGCGTGCCCTCGGCGAGCAGCAACGCCATCGCGTCGGTCAGCTGGATCTCGTTGCCGCTGCCGGGCTTGGTGCGCTTGATCGCGTCGAAGATGTGCCCCGGCAGCACGTACCGCCCGAGGACGGCCAGGTTGCTCGGCGCGTCGGCCGGCGCGGGCTTTTCGACGAGCCCGGTGACCCGGACGACCTCGCCGATCTCGCTGAGCCCTTCTTCGGCGGGCTGGACGGACGCGATGCCGTATCGCTTGGTCTCTTCGGGCTGGACCTCCATGAAGGCCAGCACGATGCCGCCGGTGCGGGCTTGCAGCTCGAGCATCGCGGGCAGCAGTGGCTGGGCCAGGTCGACGAACTCGTCGCCGAGCAGCACCGCGAACGGCGCGTTGCCCACGTGGGACTCGGCGCATCCCACGGCGTGGCCAAGGCCGAGGGGCTCACCCTGGCGGCAGGTGTAGATCTCGGCGAGGTCGCTGAGGTTGCGGACGGCGGCGAGCCGCTCGACGTCGCCCTTCTCTTCGAGGCGCGATTCCAGATAGGGCAGCCGGTCGAAGTGGTCGACCATCGACGTCTTGCCTCGGCCGGTGATCAGTAGAACGTCGCCGATCCCCGCGGCGGCGGCCTCCTCCACGATGTACTGGAGGACCGGCCGGTCGACGACCGGCAGCAGTTCTTTGGGCACGGCCTTGGTAGCGGGGAGGAACCGGGTCGCCAGGCCGGCGGCGGGAATGACGGCCTTGACCGCACGCCGTCCTGCGGGGATGACTGGGGTGGCTGCGTGCTCCGACATGCGCCGAGACTATCGGCCACGACCCTGTCGCGGCGGTTGAGTCCCAGGTGACGCGCCGCCGGCTCGGGGAAGATCGTCGTCTGGTGGGGCTGCTCCGGCCGGCACCGGGATCTCCAGGACAGGCGCCCGCTTACCGCCGGTCGCCACGCGGTAACCGTCGCGACCTGCGGCCTTGGCGGCATAGAGGGCGTCGTCCGCCGCGTCCAGCACCTGGGCGCCGGTGACACCGTGGTCGGGATAGACCGCGATGCCGATGGAGACCGTGACGTCGATGGATGACTCGGGTCCGATGGGCATCGGGGTGTCCCGGACGGACGCGCCCAGCCGCTCAGCGACGATCGCGCCGCCGCGGGCGTCGGTCTCCGGGAGCAGCACCACGAACTCCTCGCCGCCCTGCCGAAACGCCAAGTCGACCTCGCGCACCTCGGACCGCACCCGCCGGGCGAACTCGGCCAGCACCGCGTCGCCGGCCGCGTGTCCGTACGTGTCGTTGACCTCCTTGAAGCGGTCGAGGTCGAGGGCGAGCACGGTCAGCATCCGGCCAAACCGGCTGGCGCGCTCCACCTCGCGCCGGATCGACTCTTTCAGATACCGGTAATTCCAGAGTCCGGTCAGCGGGTCCGTCAGGGAGAGCCGCTGCGCCTCCTCGTGCACCCGCACGTTCTCGACGGCGACGGCCGCCTGCCCGGCGAACGTGCGCAGCGTCACAAGGTCGGCGTCGTCGAACTCGTCCGAGCCCAGCCGGTCGTAGAGGGCCAGCACGCCGAGCGCGGGTGGTTCCACGTCACCGACGGGCGCGGGCCGGGCGAACGGAACCGCGATGTAGGTGCGGCAGCGCGGCTCGTGCTCGGCGAGCGGCGGGCCGTCCCGGTCGACCCGGCCGCGCCGCGGTTCGCCGGTGGCCGCGACCGTGCCGAGCAGGCCGCTGCCGGGCAGCACCCGCAGCTCGGCCCAGTCGTCGTCGAGCCCTTCGGCGCACTGCGCGGCGAGGACGCCGGTGGCCTGGTCGAGCAGCAGCACCACGCCCGAGTGCGCGCCCGTGGCGGCCTGCGCGGTCTGGAGCAGCACCCGCAGGATGCGCTGCAGATCGTGGGTGCTCGACATGGTGTCGCCGAGCACCGCCAGGTGCCCGCGCAGTTGGTCCCGGCTGGCGGTGAGCGCCTGCACGTAGGCCTGCGTCTCACGGGTCATCCGGTTGAACGTGGCCGCCAGCCGCCCCACCTCGTCGTGCGCACGCACGGGCACCCGCGCCGCCAGATCACCGCCCGCCACCCGGTCGGCCGCCGCGCCAAGCTCGGCGAGCGGCCGGGTCGTGGTGCGGGCCAGCCACCAGGCGGCGAGCACGGCGACCAGACCAGCGAGGATCACGGCGGCGACGAGCACCGCGTACAGACCCTGCGGTTCGCTGCGCGGAACGGAGAGGACGAGCGGCAGCGGCTGCCCGGGGGCTCCGTCGAGCCGCCGGATATACCGGTCGCCAGCGGTGCCGGTGGAGGCATTTGGCCGTACACGATCAGCGGCCTGAAGCACGGCGGCGCGCGCGTCGGGCGACTCGGTCGTGTGGGCACTCCCGCCTCGCAGCGTGATCGCCGCGCCGGAGGCGCCGGCGAGCCGCGCGACGAACGCAGCGTCGACGGTCTCCGCGACCTCGACCGCACCCACGACGGCGCCCGTCGTGTCGCGGATCTCCACACGGGCACTGACCGCCTGGTAGCCGGCCGTGGCGTCGGCGCACCGCGCCCACGGCTGGGCCGGGGCGGCCGGCGTGGTGAACGCGTCGAAGTGAACGGCCGCCGCGAGGCCGCGCGCGACGATCTGGTTGGCGACCGCGACGCGCTGCTCGGGCGCGGCGAGGGCGACCGCGTCGGCCCCCGCGGGGGGGCGCCGGCACACCGCGCCCCCCCCCCGCGGCCCCGCGGTGGCGGCGGGGGCGGGGGGGGGCGCCGCGGCGGCCGCCCCGTGGAGCCGCGGGCACCCCGCGCCCCCCGACGGGCGCACGGCGGTGGCGGCGAGGTCGAGGCGTTCGACCGACCGATCCCGGCTCGTCGCGGCGAACGTAGCGCCCACGAAGAACGCCCCCAGCAGCACCGGACCGAGCACTACCGCGAGGAACGCCGTGGTCAACCGGCCGCGCAGCGTCATCTCGCCTCCTCAATGGGATGCTGACACAGCAGTGCGGTACCGAGCGGTTTGTGGCAGGAGTGTGGCGTGTCGGATTTTTCATCAAAAGCAGCCATGCGCGCCGCGCTGCTCGCGCGCCGCCGGGCGCTGCCCGCGTCGTCGCTGGCCAAAGCCGCAGCGTCCGTGCTGTCTGAGCTGGCTTCTCTTGTACGCGGACACGCGCCGGCCTGCGTAGCCGGATACGTGCCGATCGGGGCGGAACCGGGCGGACCCGGGCTCCCCGACGCACTCGCCGGTGCCCTCGGGCCGGGCGGGCGGCTGCTGCTCCCGGTGCTTCTGCCAGATCTGGATCTCGACTGGGCCGACTACGCCGGACACGCGTCACTGACGCCCGGCGCGCGTGGGCTGCGCGAGCCGAGCGGCCGGCGTCACGGCGTCGACGCGGTGGCCGAGGCCGCGCTGGTCGTGGTGCCGGCGGTCGCCGTCGACCGGCACGGCGTACGGCTGGGCCGCGGCGGCGGCTCATACGACCGGGCCCTGGCCCGCGCCACCGGACTGACCGTGGCACTGTTGCACGACGGCGAGTTCGTCGACGAGGTGCCCGCCGAGGCACACGACCAGCGGGTGCGGGCAGTGATCACTCCGGGTGACGGCTTGGTGATGTTGGCCGCCTGAACTGGACGCTGGCCGGGGTCATGCCGCACTATTAGCACTCGGATAGGTGGAGTGCCAGGGTTCAGGAGGAGCCGTGCCCACGTACCAGTACGCCTGCACCGCATGCGGACACCAGCTCGAGGCGGTGCAGTCCTTCGCCGACGAGCCGTTGACCGAGTGCCCGGCGTGCGAGGGCCGGCTGCGCAAGCTGTTCGGCTCCGTCGGAGTGGTGTTCAAGGGCTCGGGCTTCTACCGCACCGACTCCCGCTCCGCCGAGAAGTCGGGCTCGTCGACGGGCTCGTCGGCGTCCTCTTCGTCATCGAGTTCGACGTCCTCCGACTCCTCGAGCTCGTCGTCGACCTCGTCGTCTTCGTCCTCCCCATCCTCTTCGTCGTCGGCGTCCAAGCCCTCCGCGGCAGCTCCCGCGGCCTAACCCGCCCCGCCCCGCCCCGGGCCGCCGCGGCGCCACGGCGCCGCCGCGCGGACGGGCGCTGCGTCGTGGCGCGCTCGGTCGGCGCCCCGGCGGGCCGCTTCTCGTCGATCAGTCGTAAACGCGCTCCGCGCGTTTACGCGGTCCGGGGGCGGTGGGGGCCCGCCGTGGCGGGGGGGGGGCGG
>NZ_JAIBNX010000068.1 GCF_026130045.1 Micromonospora sp. CPCC 205371 | reverse complement strand
GATCAAGGGCAAATGCACGTGGTATGATCTCTTTTCCGCGTGCATTTGCCCTTGATCGACGAAAAGGGCCTTGATCGGCGAGCTCAGGCCGGATGGGTGGTACCGCGCCGCACGGCCCGTGCGGTGATTTGTCCTGATCGTGGGATGGGGTTGCGGCTCGACGTGACGCGCCGGCATACTTGCGCCGTGATCCACCACGCACGGTTCTACTTTTACGGCTCCGGGAGTCCGGCAGCCGTAGGTCGCGCCTGATCACAAAGACCTACCAAAGCCCCGGGCTCCTGGAGTCCGGGGCTTTCGCGCTTCCGGACGCCAGGACACCGGGACCGAGACCCAGGGAGCACCGATGGCCACCGACGTGGCAGAGCAGCAACCGGGCGGCACGGCGGCCAGCGCCGAGACCGGCACCGACGCCCAGGACGCGTCCGACCGCATCACCGCGATGCGGCAGCGCATCGACGAGATCGATAACGCGCTCATCCAGCTCTGGCAGGAGCGTGCCGCGCTCTCCCAGCAGGTCGGCGCCACCCGGCTGGCCTCCGGGGGTACCAGGCTGGTGCTCTCCCGGGAGCGAGAGATCCTGGACCGCTTCCGCGCCGCCCTCGGAGCGGACGGCACCCAGCTCGCGCTGCTCATCCTCCGCGCAGGCCGCGGCCCCCTCTAAGCCCGCCCCAACGCAGCACAGGGCCCGGGTCGCGCGCAGCGCAAGGGGCCGGACGATGACGGCCACACGCTGCGGACGGCGCTCGCCGATCAAGGGCATTCCCCACGATCAAGGGCAAACGCACGCGGAAATGAGATCAAACCACGTGCATTAGCCCTTGATCGACGGACAGGGACAGGGCGCGCAGCGCCCGCACGGCGCGAGCGTGCGGCGGCGGGGCTGCTACAGCGTGCGGGTTGGGAGGTCGGTCAGCTCGCCGGCCTCGTGGGTGGCTACGATCTCGCGCTTCTCCGCGAAGTGGCAGGCGCTCGGGTGGTCGGAGCCGCTGCGCACCGTTAGCTCCGGCACCTCCGTGGCGCAGATCTCCTGAGCCTTCCAGCAGCGTGTGCGGAACCGGCAGCCCGACGGCGGGTTGGCTGGGCTCGGCACGTCACCGGTCAGCCGGATGATCGCCTTGGTCTCGCGGCTGCTCGGGTCGGGCACCGGCACGGCCGACAGCAGCGCCTGGGTGTACGGGTGAGTCGGCCGCTCGTAGATCTCGTCTTCCGTGCCGATCTCTACGATCTTGCCCAGGTACATCACGGCGACCCGGTCGGAGAGATGGCGCACCACGGACAGGTCGTGTGCGATGAAGATGTACGACAGGCCGAACTCGTCCTGGAGCTTCTCCAGCAGGTTCATGACCTGGGCCTGGATCGACACGTCGAGCGCGCTGACCGGCTCGTCGCAGACGATGATCTCCGGGCGCAGTGCCAGGGCACGGGCGATGCCGATGCGCTGCCGCTGGCCGCCGGAGAACTGGTGCGGGTACCGGTTGATGTGCTCCGGGTTGAGCCCGACGACCTCGAGCAGGTCCTGGACCTTCTGCCGCCGGCTGCTCTTGGGCGCCACGTCGGGGTGGATCTCGAAGGGCTCGCCGATCAGGTCACCGACCGTCATGCGCGGGTTCAACGAGGTGTACGGGTCCTGCATGACGAGCTGGATGTTGCGCCGAAGTCGCCGCATCCCGGAAGCGCCCATCCCGTAGATTTCCTGGCCGTTGTACTTCACGCTGCCGCGGGTGGGCTTCTCCAGGCTCATGAGCACCCGGGCGAGCGTCGACTTGCCGCAGCCGGATTCGCCCACTATGCCGAGGGTCTCGCCCTTGCGCAGGTTGAACGAGACCCCGTCGACAGCCTGGACGTGCCCGATGGTCTTCTTGAACACGATGCCGCGGGTGACCGGGTAGTACTTGACCAGGTCGTTGACCTCAAGAATGTTTTCAGTCACGGCTCACCAGATCCTGAGCGAAGTGGCAGGCACTGGCCCTGGTGGGGCCGAGCTGCAACAGCGGCGGCACCTTTTCCGCGCAGACGGGCTGCGCCATGGGGCACCGAGGGTGGAACGGGCAGCCGGACGGGATACGCAGCAGGCTGGGCGGAAGCCCCCTGATCGTCCGGAGCTGCTGACCCTTTTCGTCGATGCGCGGGATCGATTCGAGTAGACCGAGCGTGTACGGATGCGCGGGCTTGGCGTACAGCTCGTGGACGTCCGCCTCCTCGACGATCCGGCCGGCGTACATGACCGCGATGCGGTCGGCGACGTCGGCCACGACTCCCAGGTCATGCGTGATGAGGATGAGCCCCATCTGACGTTCCTGCTGGAGTTCGGCGAGCAGGTCCATGATCTGCGCCTGCACCGTCACGTCGAGCGCGGTGGTCGGCTCGTCGGCGATCAGTACCTCGGGGTCCAGCGCGAGCGACATCGCGATCATGACGCGCTGCCGCATGCCACCCGAGAACTGATGCGGATACTCGTTGATCCGCTGTTTCGCGTTGGGGATCTTGACCTGGTCGAGCATCTCGGCGGCGCGCTTCTTGGCGTCGCCGCGGCTCATGCCCCGCCGGACGCGGAACTGCTCGGCGATCTGGAACCCGACGGTGAAGACCGGGTTGAGCGCCGACAGGGCGTCCTGGAACACCATCGCGATGCCCTCGCCGCGGATGCGACGCCGCTCCTCGGCCGACATCTTGAGCATGTCGCGGCCATGGAAGCGGATCTGACCGCCGGTGACGAAGCCGGGCGGGGTGTCCAGGATGCCCATGATGGTCTGGGCGGTCACGCTCTTGCCGGAGCCGGACTCACCCAGAACGGCCAGCGTCTCGCCGGCGTCCACGTGGTACGTGACGCCGTTGATGACCTTGGCCACGCCGTCCCGGGTGCGGAACTCCACGCGTAGCTCTTCGACCTCGAGGAGCCGGCCGCTGGGGTGCCCGGCGGCGGCCGCTTCGGACTGTTCGGATACGAACACGTTGGACAACTCAGGTCTCCTACCGGAGCTTCGGGTCGAGGGCCTCGCGTACCGCCTCGCCGAGCATGACGAAGCTCAGCACTGCGGCGACGAGGAACGCGGCCGGGAACAGCAGCCAGTACGGCGCGACCCGGAGGTAGTTCTGGGACTCGTTGATGATGACGCCCCAGGAGACCACCGGGGACTGGAGGCCGACACCCAGGAATGAGAGTGTCGCCTCCGCGCCGATGAACGCGCCGACCAGGATCGTGGCGTAGACGAGCACAGGCGCGAGGCAGTTCGGGATCAGGTGCTTGAAGATGATCCGGGTGTTGCTCGCGCCGAGCGCCCTCGCGGCCACGATGTAATCCGCTTGCTTCGTGGCCAGGACGGACGATCTCATGATCCGCATGGACACCGGCCAGGTCAGCGTGATCAGGGCGATGATCACAAGTGACGCGATCCTGACGCTGCTGCGCCCGGAGCCCTGAGTGTTGAAGGTGAACAGGATGACGATCGCGCCGAGAAAGAACGGGATACCGAAGAACACGTCGGCGAGCCGCGACAGGAGCGCGTCGACCCACCCGCCCCAGAAGCCGGCGATCACACCGACCGTGCTGCCGAGGAGCACCGTGCCGATCGTGGCGGTAACGGCCACTACGATCGATGCCCTAGCGCCGTAGATGGTTCGCGAATAGATGTCCTGGCCCTGGATGTCGAACCCGAACCAGCCGGTCGAGCCCGGCCCTTCCAGGCTGCGCCCCAGGTCGCTGTCGGTCGGGCTCATCGACGTGAAGAGCTGCGGGACGATCGCCATCGTCAGGAAAAGCACGATGAAGCTCGCGGCGATCCAGAAGATCGGCTTGCGGCGCAGGTCGTACCACGCGTCGCCGAGGAGGCCACGCGGCTTGTCGCGCTGCGGTGCCGGCGCGCCGGGGGCGGGTGCCGCCTCGGCGACCAGGCCGGGCTGCTCGCCGGGTGAGGTCGTGACCATGGAGCCGGATGTCGGGTCACTCATAGCGAATCCTCGGGTCGAGAGCGGCGTAGAGCAGGTCGACCAGAAGGTTCATCAGCAGGTAGACCATCACCAGGACGACCACGATGCCGACCACGGTCGCGCCTTCTTTGGTAACGATAGCCCTGTAGACCTCACGGCCGATCCCATTGATGCCGAAGATCCCCTCCGTCACGATCGCGCCGCCCATGAGGGAGCCGAGGTCGGTGCCCAGGAAGGTGATCACCGGGATCAGCGAGTTGCGCAGCAGGTGCACGCCCACCACGCGGCGGCGCGGCAGGCCCT
Source organism: Micromonospora sp. CPCC 205371 (assembly GCF_026130045.1). GTDB lineage: Bacteria > Actinomycetota > Actinomycetes > Mycobacteriales > Micromonosporaceae > Phytohabitans. The sequence continues at coordinate 34,078 of NZ_JAIBNX010000068.1, read as the reverse complement.
TGGCCACCGCCGTGCGCACGTAGTCGGCGCGCGAGTTCTCCGCGATGCTGGTGCGGGTGAGGCGGGCGACGTACGCCATCGAGATGCTGCCGAGAACGAACCCCGGCACGATCAACTCACTGATCGGCGCGTCGCTGGACACCGTCGGGTTGATGATCTTCCACTGGACGCCCAGCAGGAACTGGAGCACGAATCCGGTGACGAAGGTCGGGATGGCCACCAGGAAGAGCGTGGAGACCAGCACCAGGTTGTCGAGGAACCCGTTGCGGCGCAGGCCGGAAAGCACACCGGCGGTGAGGCCGATCACGGCCTCGATCGTGAGAGCCACGAGCGCGAGCTTGAGGGTGTTCGGGTACGCCGCGGCGATGATCTCGCCGATGTCGCGGCCGCCGAAGGTCTGGCCGAAGTCGCCGGTGAGCAGGTTCGCCATGTAGTGGAAGTACTGCACCGGGAGCGGGTCGTCCAAGTGGTACTTGTCAGTCATGAACTGGACGTATGAGTCCGGGCAGGCACGTTCCCCGCACTTCCCGGCGAACGGGTCGCCTGGGACCGACCAGACCAACCAGTAAATAAGGATCGTGGTCCCGAAGAAGACCGGGATCAGTTGGAGTAGCCGTCTCAGCACATAACGGCCCATGGGGTCCTCCAGACAGCGGCGTCGTGGGTTGACGCCCGAACACGGGGAGCGCGGCGGCTATCGGGGGTGCGGTAGGCCGCTAACGTACGGGCCCGGGTCCGGCCTACCTGATGGTAAGCCGGACCCGGGATGGAACCTGTATGACTAGGCCAGCGAGACGGTCGACAGGTCGATCGACCCGACGTTGTTCGCCTTGACGCCGGTCACCTTGTTCGAGGTACCGGACTGCTGGACCACCGACACGATCGGGATCGACGGCACCTCTTGGTCGACGATCTTCATCGCCTCGGCGAACTTGGCGTACGCCGCCTCCTCGGTCGCCGCCGACGCGCCCTCCTTGTAGAGCCGGTCGACCTCCGCGTTGCTGTACAGACCATCGTTCGACGAGCCACCGGTGACGTACAGCGGGCCGAACCAGTTCTCCGCGCTCGGGAAGTCTTCCTGCCAGCCGGCACGGTACGGGCCGGTCATCTTGCGCGCGTTGATGTTCTGGCGGAAGACGGCGAAGGTGGGGACACCCTCGGCGCGGACATTGATGTTCAGCGTGCTCTTGATGCTGTTGGCGGCCGCCTCCATCCACTCCTTGTGGCTGGCGTCGGCGTTGTAGTACAGCACCAGCTCACCGGTGAAACCGCCGGCCTGCTGGAGGAGCTGCTTCGCCTCATCCGGCTTGTACTCACATACGGTGCAGGTGAAGCCCTCGCCGCCCGGTGCACCCGGACGCGCCCAGCTGGTCGCCGGCTTGCGGGTGTTGAAGAAGATCTTCTCCGCAATCTCCTGCCGGTTGATCGCGAGCGAGATCGCCTTGCGCAGGTTGGCGTTCTTGAACTTCGGGTCGTAGATCGGGAACGCGATGAGCTGCATTACCGGGATGTCGACCTCGATGGCACGGTCGCCAAGGTCGGACTTCCACTTGTCACCGGCGAGAGCCGAGACCGGGATCTGCTGCATGTAGTCAAGGTTGCCCGCCAGCAGGTCGGCGTAGGCCGCCGTGTCCTCCTGGTAGAGCTTGACGGTCACGTCCTTGATCTTGACCTTGTCTTCGAGCGTGTAGTCGTCGAAGCGGGTCAGCTTGATCTCGACGTTGTCGGTCCACGACACGAACTTGACCGGGCCGTTGCCGATCGGGTTCTTGCCAAAGGCCTCCATGCCCTGCGTGAAGAACACGTCGGGCATCGGGTAGTAGGCGCTGTAACCGAGCTTGGTCGGGAAGATCGAGAACGGCGCGGCCAGCTTCACCGTGAAGGTGTAGTCGTCGACGATCGCGAGGCCCGACATCTTGTCGGTCTTGGGCTGCGGCGCCTTCTGCGCGCCCTCGCCGTCCGGGTCCTCGGTGTGCACGTCGGCAAAGCCCTCGATGTCGCTGAAGAAGCTGCCGTTCTGCACGCCGTTGGGCGAGTACGCCGCGAAGTTCCAGGCGTCGACGAAGTTCTTGGACTTCACCTCGGTGCCGTCGTGGAACTTCGTACCCTTCTTGATCTTGATCGTGTAGTTCTGCGAGTCGGTCGTCTCGATCGACTCAGCGAGAGCGTTCTTGGGGTCGCCGCCGCCAGCCGGGTACATGACCAGCCCGGTCCAGAGGAAGTCGAGAATGTCGCCGCCGCCGGTCTCGGTGGTGTTCGCCGGGACGAGGCCGACCTCGGGCTGTGTGCCGTCGATCGTGATGGCGCCGGTCGCGGTCTTGTCGTCGCCGCCGGTGTCCTCGTCGTCTCCGCCGCCGCAGCCTGCCACGACGAGCGCGACAGCCGCGGTTAGCGCGACGACGCTCGCACGCTTCGAGCCTCTCATTTGTTCAGGGCCTCCCTTGTTTCTTGCTGGGTATTCCTCGTGAATCGCACAGCTACGGTTCGGTGCCGGCCAGCAGCCGCGACCCGCCATCCAGTCAGGGACGCTACAACCGCGCAACTGGCCAGGTCCTGGCAGGTCGATGATCCGCTCAAACGGGCCGTCACCACCGCCGACGCGCGGAACGCCAGGGAGCTCCTGTGTCACGGACAGCCTTGAGTGCGGCGTACGCGAGCATGACCATGCCTCCTGGGCGCTGGTGCGGGGCGGGTGAGGTGCTGACACTGTGACACCACCTGGCCAGCATCGTGAAGGAGCGTTATCAACCCGATATTCGCCCGGGACGCGCCTGATACTGAGTAAAGATCACGTTTCAAGATGATCAAAAGCTCCTGACCTGCGGTTTTGCCACATACTTGACCAGCCCCGATGCGACGTACCATCGGTTCTCGTGACGTTTCCCCCCTCCGCGCCGGCACTCTCCGACGTCCGCCAGGTACTTGCCGTATTTGCCCATCCCGACGATGTGGACTTTGGTTCGGCGGGCACGGTGGCCGCCTGGATCAAGGCGGGCATCGAGGTCACGTACGTCATAGCGACCCGCGGCGATGCCGGCGGCTTCGACGACACGCCGCGCGACCAGATGCCGCTCCTCAGGGAAAAGGAGCAGCGCGCGGCGGCGGCCGCGGTCGGGGTCCAGCACGTGGAGTTCCTCGACGGGTACGCCGACGGCACGGTCACGCCGTCGCTGGCCTTGCGCCGCGACATCACGGCCGCGATCCGCCGGTGGCGGCCGGATCGCGTGTTGACCAGCTCGCCGCTGCGCCGTTGGGAGCGCATCGCCGGGCCGAGCCACCCCGACCACCTCGCCGTCGGCGAGGCGACCACCTGCGCCATATACCCGGACGCGCGCAACCCTTTCGCACATCCCGAGCTGCTACGCGAGGGCCTGGAGCCGTGGGTGGTCCGGGAGATCTGGTACTCCGGAGGGCCGAACCCGGACCACATGGTCGACGTCACGGAGGAGTACCCGAAGAAGCTGGCCGCCCTCCGCGAACATGTCTCCCAGACCGCGCACCTCGACCTCGACGGCGTTCTGCGCGCCCGGATGGCCGCCACCGCCGAAGCCGGCGGCCTGCCGCCCGGCCGCCTGGCGGAGGCCTACACCGTTTTGTCAACTTCATGATCAGGGCGTCCTTCGAGTAACCCAAACCGGAATTCGGGTCATTCACCGTCGTTGGTCGCCACGGCTCCTCGCTGGAGCCGAAGGCGGCTCTATGACTTGAAGGACGCCCTGATCATGGGAAATGGATGTCAGACCAGGCGCCGATCCGCGGCCCAGCGGGACAGCTCGTATCTATTGGACATCTGGAGCTTGCGCAGCACGTTGGACACGTGCGTCTCCACCGTCTTGATGGAGATGAAAAGCTCCTTGGCGATCTCCTTGTACGCGTAACCGCGCGCGAGCAGCCGCAGCACCTCGCGCTCGCGGTTGGTGAGCTGGTCGAGCTCCGGATCGGCCACCGGCGCGTCCGGCCGCGCGGCGAACGCGTCGAGCACGAACCCGGCCAGCCGAGGGCTGAACACCGCGTCGCCGTCGGCCACCCGCCGCACCGCGTTGGCCAGCTCGTCCGGGGAGATCGTCTTGGTGACGTAGCCGCGGGCGCCAGCCCGGATCAGGCCGATCACGTCTTCGGCCGCGTCGGAGACCGAGAGCGCCAGGAAGCGCACCTGCGGATGGGTGCGCCGCACCGAGTCGAGCACCGCGCGGCCGCCCCCATCGGGCATGTGCACGTCGAGGAGCACCACGTCGGGCTGGAGCGTGCCGATCCTGGTCACGGCCTCGCTCACCGTGCTCGCCTCACCCACGACGTCGACGTGCAGCCCCAACTCGGCCCGGACGCCGGCCCGGAACATCGCGTGGTCGTCGACGAGGAACACGCGCAGGCGTCCCCGTGCCTCGGTGTCCGTCATTGCGCATCCTTCCCAACGGCGAGGCTGTCCTTTGCGGTCGGCAAGAACAGCCGCACCTCCGTCCCGCTGCCGGGCTCGCTGATGATGGTGGCGCGGCCGCCGTGGCGCTGCATCCGCCCGATGATGGAACCACGGACACCGTGCCGGTGGTCCTCCACGGTGGATGGGTCGAACCCGGCGCCGCGGTCGCGCACGAACACGCTCAACTGATCGGGTTCCACCTCGGCGTAGAGCGACACGCTCTCCACCTTGGCGTGCCGGGCAGCGTTGACCAGCGCCTCCCGTGCGGCCGCCACCAGCGCGCCAACCTTCTCGTCGGTATCCCGGTCGCCCACCACGACCGTCTCCACGGTGATCGCGTACGTGTCTTCGACCTCGGCCGCCGCCTGCTCCAGCGCTGCGGCGAACCGCTCGGTCGGCGACGCCACCGGCTTGTACAGCCAGCTTCGCAGGCTGCGCTCCTGGCCTCGGGCCAGCCGCTGCACCACCTTGACGTCGGCGGCGTTGCGCTGGATGAGTGCCAGCGTGTGGAGCACCTGGTCGTGCACCATCGCCGCCAGCTCGGCACGCTCCTGCTCACGGATGCGCCCCTCGCGCTCGGTCCGGAGCTGGTTGTAGGTGCGCCACAGCACCGGGCCGGCGACGACGGCCACGCCGGCCAGCCCGACGAGCGCGAACATGATGCCGTTGACCACCGCGCCGAAGTTTTCCGCCGGGGAGTACACGGCGACGACGCCGATGATGCCCACCGAGACGAGCACGCCACCGCCGATGAACCGGAGCAGGAACGCCCGGCGGTCGCTCTCGGCCACCACGGCGCCCAGCCAGGGCACCTGCGGCATGGTCTCGCTCCACTGCCGGCGGCGCTCCGGGTCGGACTCGTGCCAGATGATGCCCGCGCCCACCGCGATGATCGCGACCAGCCAGCCGGCGGTGCCGCTCACGCCCAGCGAGCCGAAGACCAGGCTCTGGAGGAGGATCAACCCCATCCCGATCGCCACGAACGGCAGCAGGTGCATGAGGTTGCGGCGCTGCGGCTCGGCCGTGCGCGGCTGGAGCGGCAGGACGGCCCAGAACGCCGCGTAGAGCAGCAGCCCCAGGCCGCTGAACGGCAGCAGCACCACGAACGCGATGCGCACCCGCATGACCGGAATTCCCAGATGCCGGGCGATGCCAGACGCCACGCCGGCGACGACACGCTGGTCGCGGGCGCGGAGGAGGCGGGGCTGTTCCGCCCGGACGGTGGTGATGGCGTACTCCCTGTCGTGGTCTCGGTGGCTGGCTTCGATCGTCACACGGTTTGCGCTCACCTGGCCACGGGGACGCCCCGGACATTCCACTGGAAGATCTCAGGGTGGGGTCAGGGTTGGCGCCTGAGGTTGTTCAGGCGCGGAAGCGACCAGTATTTACAGCATGACCTCCGAGCCTTCGTCCGCGCCGTTCTCCGCCGCTCCGTCCGCGGCCGGCTCGCCGCCGCCGCCCGGCTCACCGCCCGGCACGCCGTCGGGGCCTCCGCCTGGCACACCCGGCGAGCCTCCGCCAGGGCCTCCGCCTGGCGGGGCGGGCGCCGGCGAGTCGGCCGGGTTCACCACCCGGTACGGGCTCGTGCGCCCGCGCCAGGGCCGTTACGTGGCCGGCGTCTGCGCCGCCATCGGCCGCGCCACCAACACCGACCCGGTGCTGTGGCGGGTGCTGCTCGCGGTGCTCGGCTTCTTCGGAGGTATCGGAATCCTCGTGTACCTGGCGGCCTGGCTCGTCATCCCCGCCGAGGGCGACACAGCGTCACCTGTCGAGTCGATGCTCGGCCGGGGCCGGTCCAGCATGTCGCCGGTCACGGTCATCGTGCTGGGCGTGCTAGCGGTGGTCATGTTCGGTCTGATCGTGACCGACGGCTTCCGCGCGGCGGTGCTCGGCGCGGCGGCGCTGATCGGGGTCGCGCTCCTGCTCAACCGCAAGCCAGGCACCGCTGCCGGTCCGGGCGGGCCCGGCGGTCCTGGTGGACCTGACGGGCCCGGCGGTCCCGCCTGGCCAAGCGCCCCCGCGGGGGCCAGCGGGTTGGCTGACGCTGGCGGGCCGGCACCGGGGGGAACGGCCCCGCCCCTTTCCGGCGGCCCCCCGGGCCCAGACCCGCCAGCCATGGGCGAGCCGCCCCTCGCGGCGGCTGGCGCGGAGCCGCCCACAGTGGTGCTCCCCGTGCCGCCGGCGCCGCCGGCCCCGCCGGTGCCTCCCGGGGCGCCGATGCCGCCGAGCCCCGTCACTCCCGCCGGTCCCTACGCCCACCCGGCGTACACTCCGGCGCCACCGCCCCCGCCGCCCGGCGGCTACCGCCAGCCGTTCGCACCGCACGGGCCGTACGCCGGGCCCGGCCCCTACCCACCGCAGTACGCGCCGCCGCAGCAACCCAAACCGCCCAAGCCGCCGAAGCAGCGGTCACCACTCGGCGCGGCCACGTTCTCGCTGATCTTCGTGGCGATCGGCATTGTCGCCGCGCTGGACCTGTCCAACGTATTCAGCGTGTCTCCGTCCGCGTACTTCGCGGCAGCGCTCGTCACGGTCGCGCTGGGCCTGCTCGTGGGCGCCTGGTTCGGCCGCGCCCGCTGGCTGATCGCGCTCGGCGTGATCGCCGCCGCCGCGCTGGGCATCTCGACGATCGCCGAGTCGCAGGTCGACCACTACGGCGGCACCTCGGGCAGTGACGTGGTCTGGCAGCCGACGACGATCCAGGCGGTCGCCGAACGGTACGAGCACAGCCTCGGGTCGGCGACGCTCGACCTGACGCAGGTCGACTTCACCGGGCAGGAGCAGATCATCGCCGTGGAGCTCAACCTGGGCGAGCTGGAGGTAATCCTGCCGCCGACCGTCGACGTCACGATCAACTCCGAGGTGAGCGCCGGTGACGCCGACGTACTCGGCAACACGTCGAGCGGTTTCCACGTCGTGCCGGCCGAGGTCGTCGACAACGGCACAGACGGGCCGGGTGGCGGCAAGATCAACATGACGTTGAAGGTCAACGGCGGGTCGCTGGAGGTACACCGATGAAACCGCACCGCACCGACGGCGTCTCCCTGACGTTCGCGCTGATCTTCATGTCGCTCGTGGTCTGGTGGCTGCTCGCGCAGCTCTTCGAGCTCCCGCTGCCGGCCGTCGGCTGGTTCGTGGCCGGGGCGCTGATCCTCATCGGCGCGCTCGGCCTGCTCGGAGCGCTCCGTTCCGGGCGCGGCGACCAGCCGGCGCCCCCACCGCCGGCCGAGGAGCCGGTGCTGGTACCAGTCAGCGGCGTGCCGGCCGAACTGCACGCCGACATCGTGCGCGAGCTGCTCACCGGCCCGCAGCTGCCGTACCTGCCCCCGGAGCCCTCCGCTGCACCGGAGCCGGCGCGCGACTCCGACCCCACGGGCGCGGCAAAGGGCTCGGTCGATCCGGAGCCGCCCACTGCCGTGGAGCGCGGCGAACCCCGTGACTGACGCGCACCCTATGCTTGCCCTGTGACCCAGGTATCCGCTGCTGGCGGCGCTCGGCGCCCGCGCGCCGGCGATCGCGCCGCCCGCACCCTCATCGCCGAACTCGCCCGGCACAACGGTCCCAAGACCGGACTCCTCGTCGGGGTCGACGCCGGCTCCGCCACCCTCGCCCAGGTGAGCAAGGCGCTCCTGCCAGGAGACACGCTCACCGTCGTGCCGGCGGAGAGCACCGCCGTGCGGGCGCTTCGCGATCACGTCGAGGCGCAGGGCCGGTGGGTCGCCGATCGAGTGCGGGTCGTCGAGACCCTCGCCGAGGCCGACGCGGCCGACGTCGTGGTGGTCGGTGAGCCGCTCACCGGCACCGCCGACGAGGCCCGCGCCACCATCGAAGGGCTGGCGAAGTACCTCGCCGAGGGCGGAGTGCTCTGTGCGGCGGCCGGCATCACCGGCGGTGCCGCGGCCGAGCTCGACCGCCAGGGCGCCCTCTTCGGCGTGGGCGTCGACGTGGTGGTGCGCAACGTCCCGCCGCTGCGAGTCCACCGGCTGCGTTTCACCCCGGCCGACGCCGCACAGGCCACCCAGGTCGCTCCCGCGTACCGGCCGTCGAGCGTGCCGGTGACCCGGGGCATGCACATCGACTCGAACGGAGTCGCGGCGGCCGGCATCGCGTTGGGCATCGCCGCTCTCGCCCGCGTCGCCCGCCCCAAGTCGCGGGTCTGGCTGGTGCCGGCGCTCGCGGCCGCCCCGGTCGCGGCGTTCTTCCGCGATCCCGAGCGCGACGTGCCCGAAGACGAGTCCGCCGTGGTCGCGGCGAGCGACGGCAAGGTGCTGTCGGTCGAGCGGCTGCGCGACGAACGGCTGGGCCCCGACGAGTTTCTGCGGATCGCGGTCTTCCTGTCGGTGCTCGACGTACACGTCAACAGGGCGCCCGTGGCGGGCAAGGTCGTCGACTACTTCGTCACCGACGGCGGGTTCGCCGCGGCGATGAAGCCAGACGCGGAGCACAACGTGGCCGCGTACACGGTGCTGGACACCGCTCACGGCCGGGTCGCGGTCGCGCAGCGCACCGGCCTGATCGCCCGCCGGATCGTGCAGCGCGCGCCTGTGGGTGCGCTCCTTGCGAAGGGCGAGCGCTTTGGGCTGATCCGCTTCGGCTCCCGCACCGACGTCTACCTCCCCGTCGACGCCGCCGAGCCGCTGGTAGCCCCCGGCGACCGCGTCCTGGGCGGGGCAACGATAGTGGCCCGCTGGCGCTAGCCGCCGGCATCGGCCGCCGAGACGCATTGATCAGGGCGTCCCTCAAGTCATTAGAACGACTTGAAGGACGCCCTGATCACGAAAGAGGGTTAGACGCGGCGGTGGCGGAGCCAGAGGACTGGGCCGCTCACTAGGTAGCCAGCCACGACCACCGCGAACGTCAGTCGCGGGTCGACCAGCGCGCCCACCACCGGCAGCAGCCACAGCCACGGCGGCAGCTTGATGAGGCGGGCCAGCTTGGCGTACGGGAAGCTGGACACCATCGCGAACGCCAGCAGCGCCACGCCGACGAGCTGCGCGGTGCCCGACATCGGCAGCTCGATCAGCACGCCGACGGCGAGCACGGCAGCGGCCATCGTGGTCGGTACGCCGCAGAAGAAGCGCCCGTCTTTGGGCGACACGTTGAACCGGGCCAGCCGGACGGCGGCGCAGCCGGCCACCAGTACGCAGGCCAGGGCGGCCGCCGCGGTCGGCACCGTGCCGGCCAGTGAGGCGTACACGACGACCGGTGCGGCGATGCCGAAGGAGCACATGTCGGCGAGCGAGTCCATCTGCGCGCCGAATGGGCTGGCGACGCCGAACCGGCGAGCGAGCAGGCCGTCAGCGCCGTCGAAGATCACGCACGCGATCAGGCAGATCGCGCCGGCGCGCACGTCACCGCGCATGGCGAGCATGATCGCCAGTACGCCGAGCGCCAGGCTGCCGAGCGTGCACGCGTTGACCACAGCGAACTTGAATCGCCGGGCGGCGGTGTGCTCGCCGGGGAGCAGCGGGATGGCCAGGCTGGCGGCCTCGTCGGCCGGCGCCGGCGTCAGGAGCGACTCGATCTCGTCGTCGGTCAGCGGGGCGACCTCAGCGGGGTGAGCCGGCACGACCACCGTGGTGCCGCTGCCGGTTTCGTGGCGGCGCCGACGGATTCGCTGGACAAACAGGACCTGCCGGGCGAATGTGCCACTACGCCGCAGGCGGCCTGCCCACCGGCGCCCAGCTGGGCGTGGGCTGTCCGTCGCACGACGCCGACGCCAAGGGGCTCTCGGCACCTAGTCCTCCATCACCGGGTCGGTGTGTCCGCCGCCACGGCGGCCGCCCGGTCGTACGCGGCATACACCATCGCACACCACGGTCCGGCTTGGCGATAGCCGCGGACATAACTAAGTAAGCGGACATAGCTAGCAAGTCGTTCTCGACCCACCAGTTTAGCCCGCCACATCAATATCGCTCATGAGCCGCGCGAGCGCCGCTGCCGCCACGTCGGTCAGGTCGAGCCGAGCCGCCTCGGCCGGGTCGAACCAGGCCGCCCGGGCCGTCGAGCCCCCAGCCGCCTCGGTCACCACCGGCTCGGTGGGCAAGTCGACCGCCACGCGGTACAGGACTCGCACGGCGTGCCAGTCGATGGCGTACCCCTCGGGCCCGCGCGCCGCCGGGTTTCGGTGGTGGCTCACGTCGAGCAGGCCCGTGACCCGCCCCACCTGTCCGGACTCCTCCGCCAGCTCGCGCAGCAGGGCCACCGCGGGCTGCTCGCCGAAGTCCGTGCCGCCGCCGGGCAGGTGCCACCGGCCGGCTCCCGGGTATCCGGGCGCGATCAGCGTCAGCAGCACCCGGCCGGCCGGATCGGTGGCGAGCCCGTACGCGGCGAACCGCTGGCCACGGGTGACCCGTGAGGCCGGTGGTGCCGGTGTGGTGTGCGTCGCTCCGGGCAGCGGGTCGACCGGCAGCCCGAACAGCTCGGCGGTGAACGGCATGAGCGGGAGCGCTCGCAACTCCTCCGGGGTGATCCAGGCGGCCAGGTCGGTGGTGCCGTCCGGCTCGTCGCGCAGTGCGCCACCGGTCACGCGGACGTCGTACACGATCCTGTCGGTGTGCTCGGCCGTCTCCACGCCGGGGAGCGCCAGCACGTCGGACACCGCCGCGCGCAGCCCGATCACCTCGACGGCCAGGCCCGTCTCCTCGGCGAACTCGCGGACCACGCCGTCGGCGGGGTGCTCGCCGTGGTCGATGCCGCCACCGGGGATCTGCCAGATGCCCGGGAACGCGGACTGGTCCGAACTGCGGGCCAACAGCAACCGGTCACCGTCGCCGCAGCAGACCCCGTACGCGGCGATCCTGCGTTGTTGTTTCACCGACCAAGCCTAGAAACCGACCGCCCGCATCGCCTCGGCGGTCACCTCGGTGAACTCGTGCTGCCGCAGTACGGTCAGCTCGCCCCTGCTGAACCACCGCGCCTCGGACGTCGAACCGCCCACATCGCCCACCGCGGGCGGCACCGGCGCGTCGACCGCCACCCGATAGAAGGCGCGCACGCCGTGCCAGTCGATCGGGTACCCCTCGGGACCGAGCGACGCCGCGTCCCGGTGGCTAGCGACGCCCAGGAGCTCGACCAGCCGCCCGCTCTGCCCGGTCTCTTCGAGCAGCTCGCGGATCAGGGCGGCGCCGGGCTGCTCGCCGTAGTCGGTGCCGCCGCCCGGCAGGTGCCAGCAGCCCTCGCCCGGGTACCCGGGGGCGATCCGGGTCAGCAGCATCCGGCCGTCGGGGTCGGTGGCCACCGCGTACGCCGCGAACCGCTGGGCACGGTGCAGCCCGTCAGGCCCCGGCACCGCATAGAACGACGGGAAGTCCGGCGCCTCCTCGGGCCGCAGGTCGATCGGCCCGGCGGGCAGCCCGAGTGCGCTCGCGGTGAACGGCCGCAGCGGCAGCCCCTGGGCGGCTTCGATGGTGTGCCAGCGCGCCAGGTCGGTCGGCTGCCCGATGCGGTCGCAGAGTGTGCCGCCGCGCACCGAAACCTCGTAGATGAGGCGATCGGTGTGGATCGTGATGCCCCGGTGCGGCAGCGCCCGCATGTCGGCGAGCACGTCGCGCAGCCCCACCACCGTCACGGAGAGCCCGGTCTCGGCGGCGGTCTCGCGGACGACCGTGTGGTTGGGGTCTTCGCCGTGATCCACCGCTCCGCCAGGAAGCGACCACACGCCCGGCGTGCCCGATTTGGGCGATGCGCGAACGAGCAGCACCTGCCCTTCGGGGTTGGTGACTACTGCGTACGCCGCGATCCGGCGAAGTGGTTCAAGGGCGGGGGTCACAGGGGGGCATTCTTCCCGAATGAGATGACAAGTCCATGAACACCGTCAGATTCCTGACAGATGATCGCCCGTCAGGGGACGCTCAGGGTAAGGATCCGGGCGCTCACCGAGGTCAGTCAAGACCTCAAAGCGGACCGTTGAGTCATGAACGCAACGCCCCCGTACAAGGAACTCCGACGCCCGATCACCGACCGGATCATCGCCGGCGTGTGCAGCGGTCTCGGCCGTTACTTCAACGTCGACCCGGTCCTCGTCCGCGTGCTCTTCGCATTCGCCGCGGTCGTCACGGCTGGCCTGGCCGTGATCGCGTATCCGATCATGTGGTTCCTGATGCCGGAAGAGCCCGTCGACGCCCCCGCCTGGCCGGGATCTCCGAAAAGCTGATCACTCCCATTCGATGGTGCCCGGCGGCTTACTGGTGACGTCGAGCACGACCCGGTTGACCTCGGGCACCTCGTTGGTGATGCGGGTCGAGATCCGCGCGATGACGTCGTACGGCAGGCGCGACCAGTCGGCGGTCATGGCGTCTTCGCTGGAGACCGGCCGGAGCACGATCGGATGGCCGTAGGTGCGCCCGTCGCCCTGTACGCCCACCGACCGCACGTCAGCGAGGAGCACCACCGGGAACTGCCACACCGACCGGTCGAGGCCCGAGGCGGTCAGCTCCTCGCGGGCGATCAGATCGGCGGCGCGCAGCACCTCCAGCCGGTCGCTGGAGACGGCACCGATGATCCGGATGGCGAGACCCGGCCCTGGGAACGGGTGCCGCCACACCATCGCCTCCGGCAGCCCCAATGTCAGGCCAAGCTGGCGCACCTCGTCTTTGAAGAGGGTGCGCAGGGGCTCGACCAGGGAGAAGCGAAGGTCGTCCGGCAGGCCGCCCACGTTGTGGTGCGACTTGATGTTGGCAGTGCCGGTGCCGCCGCCGGACTCAACGACGTCCGGGTACAGCGTTCCCTGTACCAGAAACTCGACGTCGCCGGTGGCGGCGACCTCGCGGGCGGCGGCCTCGAAGACCCTGATGAACTCCCGCCCGATGATCTTGCGCTTGTCCTCCGGGTCGGTGACGCCCGCGAGCGCGCCCAGGAACCGGTCAGCAGCGTCGACGACCTTGAGCTTGATGCCCGTGGCGGCGACGTAGTCCTGCTCGACCTGCTCGGCCTCGCCCGCGCGCAGCAGGCCGTGGTCGACGAAAACGCAGGTCAGCTGGTCGCCGACGGCCTTGTGGACGAGCGCGGCGGCGACCGCCGAATCGACGCCGCCGGAGAGCGCGCAGATGACCTCCTTGTCGCCCACCTGCTCGCGGATCGCGGCCACCTGGTCGTCGATGATGTTGCCCATCGTCCAGGTCGGCTCGATGCCAGCGATGTCGTACAGGAAGCGGGTCAGCATCTCCTGCCCGTGCGCGGTGTGCGCCACCTCGGGGTGGAACTGCACGCCGGCACGCCGGCCGGCGACGTCTTCGAACGCGGCGACGGGCACGACAGCCGTGCCGGCGGTCACCGCGAACCCGGGCGGCGCCTCGGTGACGCAGTCGCCGTGGCTCATCCAGACCGGCAGGTCGCTCGGCAGATCGCGCAGCATCACGCCGGCCTCGGGCCGGGCCGCCAGGACCGTGCGGCCATACTCGCGGTCGCCGGTGTGCGCCACCGTGCCCCCGAGCGCCCGCGCCATCGCCTGGAAGCCGTAGCAGATGCCGAAGACCGGCACGCCCGCGTCGAAGAGCTTGGCGTCGACCTGCGGCGCGCCCGGCGCGTACACGCTCGCCGGCCCGCCGGAAAGGATGATCGCGGCCGGGTCCTTGGCCAGCATGTCGGCCACCGGCATCGAGTGCGGGACGATCTCGGAGTAGACCTTGGCCTCGCGCACCCGGCGGGCGATCAGCTGGGCGTACTGTGCGCCGAAGTCCACAACCAGTACCGGACGCGGTGTGCTCATGCGACTGGAGCCTACAGGCGCAGTTCGGCGGGAGCGCCGCGTGGCACGGCCGGTGCGACGGGTGCGACAGGTGCGATCCGGTGGTACGGCTCGCCCTGCGGAGGCCGCGGATCTTCCGAGCCCTTGTTGGGCCAGAAGGACATCGCCCGCTCGGCCTGGGCGGTGATCGTCAGCGAGGGATTCACGCCGAGGTTCGCGGTGACGGCGGCGCCGTCCACCACGTGCAGTCCCGGGTACCCGAAGACCCGGTGGTACGGGTCGATGACGCCCTCGGCGGCGGTGGCGCCGATCGCCGAGCCGCCGAGGATGTGCGCGGTAAGCGGCACGTTGAACGCCTCGGTGACCGCTCCACCCGGTACCCCGCCGATCTCGTCGGCGAGCAGCCGCACCGCCTCGTTGCCGGCCGGAATCCAGGCCGGGTTGGGCGCGCCGTGGCCCTGGGTCGTGCGCAGCTTGCCGCGCCGGTAGTGGGTGGTGAGCGAGTTGTCGAGCGACTGCATGACCAGCGCGATCACGGTGCGCTGGGACCAGTCGCGCACCGACAGCAGCCGCAGGTAGGTCAGCGGCCGGGCGGCCATGGTGGCGAGCCAGCGCAGCGGGCGGCGCGGCCCGCCGTCGACCAGCGCCGACTGCAGGAAGCCCATCACGTTCGAGCCCCGCCCGTACCGGACCGGCTCGATGTGAGTGTGCTCGTCGGGGTGGAACGAGCTCGTGATCGCCACGCCCTTGGTGAAGTCGACCCCGCGCCGCTTGGCGTCCGGCCGCAGCAGCGCGGCACCGAGAATGGCCTCCGAATTGGTACGCGTCAGCGCGCCGACCCGCGCGGACAGGTCCGGCAGGGCCCCGGACTGCCGCGCCTCGTGCAGCAGCCGCTGGGTGCCGAGCGCACCCGCCGCGAAGATCACCTGATCGGCCTCGAAGGTGCGCCTCTTCTTACTGAGCCACGCGCCCGTGCGCACGGTCTCGATCCGGTAGCCGCCGCCGGAAGGACGGACCGAGACCGCCGTCGTGAGCGGGTGCACCTCGACGCCCATCCGCTCGGCCAGCCACAGGTAGTTCTTGACGAGCGTGTTCTTGGCGCCGTGCCGGCAGCCGGTCATGCACGAGCCGCAGTGCAGGCAGCCGGTGCGCTCAGGCCCAGCGCCACCGAAGTACGGGTCGGCGACCCGCTCACCGGGACGCCCGATGTGGACGCCGACCGGGGTCGGGTGGAAGGTGTGCCCGACCCCCATCCGGTCGGCCACCGCGCGCATCGCGCGGTCCGCCGCCGTCTGGTTCGGGTACGTCGTGACACCCAGCATCCGTTTCGCCTGGTCGTAGTACGGGGCGAGCTCGGAGCGCCAGTCGGTGATGCCGCGCCACTGGGGGTCTTCGTAGAACGCCGGCAGCGGCTCGTAGAGCGTGTTGGCGTAGACGAGCGATCCGCCGCCAACCCCCGCACCGGACAGCACGAGCACGCCGGCGCCCGGCTCTCCCTTGGCGGAGCGCAGCAGCGTGATCCGCTGGATGCCGTACCAGCCGAGCTTCGGCGCCCACAGGAAGCGCCTGGTGCGCCAGGAGGTCTCGGGAAACTCGTCGTCGGCGAAGCGCCGGCCCGCCTCCAGCACGGCGACCGAGTATCCCTTTTCGGCCAGCCGCAGTGCGGCCACGCTGCCACCGAATCCGGACCCGATGACGACCACGTCATACCGCATACGGCTCATCATTACTCACGAGTAGCTAGCACACCAGACCGTCAACAGGCACGATGCCACTCTATGACTCGACGTCGGTTGATCCTTATCGGCGCGGCGGTACTCGCGGCCGTGGTGCTGCTCGGCGGTGGGGCGGTCGCCGCCAACTACGCGCTCCGCGACCGGTACGAGGTGCCGACCGCCGACCTCTTCGGATCGCCGACGCCCTCGCCGTCCACCAGCCCTTCCCCGACGCCGAGCCCCACACCCGAGCCGGGAGCCGACATCACCGGCCCGCTCACCGTGCTGATCGTCGGTGTCGACACCCGCGAAAGCGTGCCCAACTGGGAGCCCAAGGCGGACGCGGTCACGATCCTGCACATCCCGCGCGGCCTCACGAAGGGGTACCTCTTCTCCCTCCCCCGTGACCTGGTGGTCGACGTCCCCGCGTTTCCCAAGTCGGGCTACCGCGGCGGCCGCACGAAACTCACCCACGCGATGAGCTACGGCAGCCGGCGGGGCAAGGCCAAGCCGAGCGCCGCACAAGGGTTCCAGCTTCTCGCGCAGACGGTCAGCCGCTACACCGGCATCCAGCGTTTCGACGCGGGTGTCGTGCTCAACTTCCGCGGATTCCGCAAGCTGGTCGACGCGGTGGGCGGCATCGACCTGTACGTCGACCAGAAGGTCACCTCGATCCACCTCGACAAGAGCGGCCGCGGACTGTCGAGGGGTGGCCCGGCGATGGTGTACGAGGTGGGCAACCGGCACCTCAACGGCTGGCAGGCGCTGGACTACTCGCGCCAGCGGTACCTGCCCGGCGGCGACTACACCCGGCAGCGCCACCACCAGCAGCTCATCCGCGCGGTGCTCGCGAAGGTCGGCTCGCTCAACCTGGCGAAGAACCCACTCGAGATCGACCGCGTGCTGCGCGCCCTCGGCGACACCCTCGTCTTCGACGGGCGCGGGCGGAGGCCCATCGACTTCGCGTACGCCCTCAGTGGCCTCCGCCCGTCGTCGCTGACCCTCGTGGGACTGCCCGGCAGCGGCGTCGGCCGGGGCAGCGCCTACCGGGGCGAGCAGCTGACCGCGGAGGGCAGGAAGTTCATCTCCGAGCTGCGGGCGGGCCGGGCCGACACGTACCTGGCGGCCCACCCGAAGCTCCTCATCAAGCGCTAGGCGGGAATCTTCGGCGGGGTCGGCGACGTCAGCCACTCGTCGAACAACGGGCGGAGGGATTCGCCACTCACCCGCTCGGCGACGGTGATGAAGTCGGCCGTCTGCGCGGTGCCGTTGCGCTTCTCGGCCGTCCACGTCTTGAGGATCTTGAAGAAGTCGTCGTCGCCCACGGCCAGGCGCAGCGCGTGCACGGTCAGTCCGCCCCGTTTGTAGACCGCCCGGCTGAAGATCTGCGAGCGACCCGGGTCGAGGGTCGGCTGCGACCAGTCGTCGGTCGCGTCGTACTCGGCCTGGAAACTCTCCTGCACCGACTCGCGCCCCTGCTCTTCCGCCCACAGCCACTCGGCGTACGTGGCGAAGCCCTCGTTGAGCCAGATGTCTTCCCAGCGCGCGATCGACACGCTGTCGCCGAACCACTGGTGCGCCAGTTCGTGCGCCACCACGTCGGTGTTCACGCGCTGCCTGAACCACACGTTCCCGTACACGGGCCGGGACTGCGTCTCCAGCGCGTACCCGATCCGGTCGTCGTCGACCACCACACCGCCGTACGCGTCGAACGGGTACGGCCCGAACTGGGTCTCCAGGAAGTCGGCGATCTCGGCCGTGAACAGCATCGCCGCCTCGGCCCGGCCGTTTCGGGGCAACGACTCGGGCACCGCCGTGACGATCGGCTTGCCGTTGTGCGTGCTGCTCACCACCCGGTACTGGCCGATCACGAGGGTCGCCAGGTAGCTCGCCATCGGCGCCTTCTCGGACCACTTCCACGTGGTCCAGCCGCCGTCCTCAGTGGACCCGCCCGGTACGCCGTTGCTGAGCGCCTCCACGCCCTGAGGCACGGTGACCTCGATGTCGTACGTGGCCTTGTCACTCGGGTGGTCGTTGACCGGGAACCACGTGCTGGCCGACTCGGGCTGGCCGAGCGCGATCGCGCCGTCGTCGGTGTGGAGGAAGCCGCCCTCGCCCAGGTCGGCGCTCTTGACCGGCTCCGGCTTCCCGCCGTACCCGATCTCCACAGTGAACTCGGCGCCCTTCGCGAGGCCCGCGCCCGGCGTGATCACCAGCTCGGTGCCGTCGCGGCTGTCCTGCGCGGGCTTCCCGTCGACCGACAGCGCGGTCACCGACAACCCCGACAGGTCGAGGTTGAACCGCGAAAGGTCGGCCGTCGCGGTCGCCGTGATCGTCGCTGTGCCGGTCAGCTCGTCCTTCGCCGGGTCGTATCGCAGCTTGAGCGCGTACGACTTCACGTCGTACCCGCCGTTGCCGTACTTCGGGAAGTACGTGTCGCCGACGCCGTCGGCGCCGGGCTGGAAGTTACGGGCAGGCGATGCCTCGGGTGCCGGGGCGCGCCCGGTGCACCCGGCAAGTGTGACGAGGAGTACGGCAGCGGCGATCGGCCTACGGTTCACCCGATCGAGGGTACTTACCGATCGAGCACGAGCCCGACTCGCTGAAACTCCTTCAGATCGCGGTATCCGCACTTGGCCATCGCCCGCTTGAGCCCGCCGAACAGGTTGAGCTGGCCGTGCGGCTCGTCGGCCGGGCCGTACAGCACCCTTTCCATCGATCCCAGCGGGTCGTCGCCAGCGGTGCCGAATCCGCCACGCGGCAGCTTCGGGTGGCTCGCCGCCGAATGCCACCACGCACCCTGCGCCGGCGCCTCGGCGGCCAGCGACAGCGGCTCGCCCAGCATCACCGCGTCGGCGCCGCAGCCAAGAGCCTTGGCGATGTCGCCGGAGGTCGAGATGTCACCGTCGGCGATGAGGTGCACGTATCGCCCGCCGGTCTCGTCGAGATAATCGCGCCGAGCCGCGGCGGCGTCGGCGATCGCGGTGGCCATCGGCACCCGGATGCCCAGCACCGTGTCGGTGGTCGACCACTCGTCGCCGCCGATGCCGACGATGACACCGGCAGCGCCCGTGCGCATCAGGTGCAGCGCCGTCTTGTAGTCGGTGCAGCCCCCGGCGATCACCGGCAGGTCGAGGTCGGCGATGAACTCCTTGAGGTTGAGCGGCTCGTCGTTTGTCGAGACGTGCTCAGCCGAGACCAGCGTGCCCTGGATGACCAGGATGTCGACGCCGGCGTCGAGGATCACCGGGGCCAGCGCCAGCGTGTGCTGCGGCGACACCCGCACTGCGACGGTGATGCCGCCCTCGCGCATGTGCCGCACCCGCTCGGCGATCAGCTCGGGACGGATCGGCTCGGCGTAGACCTCCTGCAGCCGCCGCGTCGTCGGCGCGTCGTCGTCGAGCGAAGCCAGCTCGTCGAGCACCTTGACCGGGTCTTCGTAGCGGGTCCACAGGCCCTCGACGTTGAGCACGCCGAGGCCGCCCAACTGGCCGAGGGTCACGGCCGTCGCCGGGCTCATGGTCGCGTCTGAGGGGTGCGCGACGCAGGGGATCTGAAACTGGTACGCGTCGAGCTGCCAGGATGTCGATACGTCATCTACATCCCGGGTGCGCCGGCTCGGCACGATTGCTATGTCGTCAAGGTGGTAGCCGCGCTGCGCGGTCTTACCCAACCCGATCTCGACCACGTCTCGCACGCGGATTCTCCTATCGAGTGTGGTAGTTGGGCGCCTCGACGGTCATCTGGATGTCGTGGGGGTGGCTCTCCTTGAGCCCCGCCGCGGTGATCCGGATGAGCTGGCCGCGGCGGTGCAACTCGGGAATGCTTTCCGCGCCGACGTACCCCATGGCGGCGCGGAGACCGCCGATGAGCTGGTGGGCGACCTGCGAGAGCGGCCCGCGATACGGAACCTGGCCCTCGACGCCCTCCGGCACGAGCTTGTCTTCGCTGAGCACGTCGTCCTGGAAGTAGCGGTCTTTGGAGTAGGAACGGGCCTGGCCGCGCGACTGCATGGCGCCGAGCGAGCCCATCCCACGGTACGACTTGAACTGCTTGCCGTTGATGAAGAGCAGGTCGCCGGGGCTCTCCTCGCAACCGGCGAGCAGGCTGCCGAGCATGACGGTGCTCGCGCCGGCCACCAGAGCCTTCGCGATGTCGCCGCTGTACTGGATGCCGCCGTCGCCGATGACCGGCACGCCCGCCGGCCGGCAGGCCCGCGTCGCCTCCATGATCGCGGTGATCTGGGGGACGCCAACCCCCGCGACCACCCGGGTCGTACAGATCGCGCCCGGCCCCACGCCTACCTTGACCGCGTCGACGCCGGCGTCGACCAAAGCCTTGGCGCCCGCGTAGGTCGCCACGTTGCCGCCCACCACGTCGACCGAGGTGTCCTTCTTAAGGAGGGCGACCATCTCCAGCACGTTGCGGCTGTGGCCGTGCGCGCTGTCGACGACCAGCACGTCGACCCCGGCGTCGATGAGCGCCCGGGCCCGCTTGTACGCATCGTCGCCCACACCCACCGCGGCGGCGACCCGCAGCCGGCCGGCGTCGTCCTTGGTGGCGTTGGGGAACTGCTCGCTCTTGGCGAAGTCTTTGACCGTGATCAGGCCGCGCAGCCGCCCCGCGTCGTCGACGATCGGCAGCTTCTCGATCTTGTGCTGGCGCAGCAGGGCCAGCGCGTCTTCCTTCGAGACCCCTACCGGCGCGGTGACCAGCGGCATCCGCGTCATGATCTCGCGCACGGGGGTGGCGCCGTCGGTCACGAACCGCATGTCGCGGTTGGTAACGATGCCTACGAGCGTGCCGCTCGTGTCGGTGACCGGCACCCCGGAGATCCGGTATCGCCCGCAGAGCGCGTCGACGTCGCGGAGGGTGTCGTCGGGGCTGCAGGTGATGGGATTGGTCACCATGCCGGCCTCGGAGCGCTTGACCAGATCGACCTGGAGCGCCTGATCCTCGATCGAGAGGTTGCGGTGGAGCACCCCGATGCCACCCTGCCGGGCCATCGCGATCGCCATCCGCCCCTCGGTGACGGTGTCCATCGCGCTCGACAGCAAGGGGATGGTGAGGTCGACGTTGCGACTCATCCTCGTCGCCGTGGCGACCTTGCTGGGCACCACGTCAGACTCCGCTGGCTGGAGCAGCACGTCGTCGAACGTCAGCCCGATCGGCACGGTCTCGAAGCTGGGCGCATTCTCCACAGTTGATCTCCTTGGTGACGCGATGGTTCATCCTACCGGGACGGCAGTTCAGGTCGGGTTCAGGTCGGCGCGGAGAGCGGGGTTACGACTACGGTGGAGGGGTGCAAGACGAGCCGATCGACCCGTTCAGCGGAGACCCCGCTGACCCGTCCGCCGGACTGGACGACCTCGGTGAGGATGGCCAGCTCGACCCGCTGTCCGACACCGAGCGGCAGGACGTGCTGGAGGATCTGGCTGACCTCGAGATCTACCAGGCGCTGCTGAGCCCCATCGGGGTCCGCGGCCTGGTGATCGAGTGCGAAGACTGTCACGAGCCGCACTACTTCGACTGGGACCTGCTCCGGGGCAACCTTCGGCACCTACTCAGCTCCGGGCGACCCCGGGTGCACGAGCCGGCATACGACCCAGACCCGGACCACTACGTGACGTGGGAGTACGCCCGCGGCTACGCCGACGGCGTACACGACACCCTCTCCGACGAGTCCGATGACACCTAGGCGACCAAGCCGGCACGGAAGCCGGCCGCTACCGCGTGGGCTCGGTCGCGCGCGCCCAGCTTGCGAAACAGGCGCCGGGCGTGCGTCTTCACGGTGTCCTCTGAGACGAACAGTTCGCGCCCGATCTCGGCGTTGCTCTTGCCGTCGGCCATTCCGCGCAGCACCTGGAGTTCCCGCTCGGTCAGCGCCATCCGGCGGGCCACCGCGTCGGTGCGGTCGCCGTTGCGTTGGCCGGCGCGCCAGGCGGGACCGGCGTTGGGGCCGGGGACCGTGGGGCGGTTGGGGCTCAGCTCGGGTTGATCGCGCTGCGCGGGTACCACGGACGGGCCGTGGGGGCCCTGCGGAGTGTGCGGGCCGTGAGGTCCGGGTGGGCCGGCCGACGGCGCCGGGCGGGGCGTCGTGGCGACGGCGGGCAGGCCGTTCGATGGGCCGCCGGGCGTCTCCCGGGGTGCGGGCGCCGCGGACGAGGTACGCCCAACCCCACCCGGGGACGAGCGGTCGGGCAGGCACAGCAGCAGCGCCTTCGCGACCACGCTGACGAGATCGTGGTCGCCGCCGCGGAGTACGCCCCGGGCACCGGCCGCGATCACCGCTGCGGACACCCGTGGATCTTCGGTGCCGAACAGGATGAGGATCGCGCTGGGCGCTCTGACGAGTACCCGCCGGGTGAATCCCACGCTGTCCCGCCGGGTCAGCGCGGTGTCGGCGAGCACAATATCCGCAGGCCGTTCGGCGAGCCGGAGAAGCGCTTCGGTCTCGGTCACGGCGGTACGGACAGCGCCGCTCAGGCCGAGCCGAGCCGCGGCTGCCGCCACGGTCTGCGCGGCGAGCGGTGTCCGGACGCACACGAGGACGGTTCGCACAGTCATCCTCCTCAAAATCCTCTGAGGAGGAGACCACGCAACCAAGTGATCATTACGGTCTTTTGGCGCGAAAGAAGTTGAAACTTCCCGACAGTTCTCGGAGGGGCCTTCGCTCGTTGTTTCCTCCTCGGTCCGACCGGGTACGAGGGGCTCGAGTCGGGAGGAGGGGGCGCAGTGGCCAACGTGAGCAGACTGCCTGGGCCCATCGCGGATATCTGGGATTGGCAACTGCTTGGCGCATGTCGAGGTCGGGACAGCGCCCAGTTCTTCCACCCTGATGGCGAGCGGGGATCTACCCGCAACAAGCGCGAGGCGAAGGCGAAGGCGGTGTGCGGCGCGTGTCCGGTGCGGGCCGAGTGCGCGGCGCATGCTTTGTCGGTACGGGAGCCATACGGGGTGTGGGGCGGCTTCAGCGAGTCGGAGCGGCTGCGGCTGCTGGCGGTGGGCTGGGAAGACCTGGCCAACCGGTACCGCACGCGGGTCGACATCGAGCGCCTGGAGGCCCGGCTCGGTAAGCCGCACAAGTCGGTGCCGGCTCTGCCACCCCAAAGAGCTATTCCACCTCAACGTCGACCGAGTGCCACCCGGTAGCACCGTCGGGGTCGGGCGGCCGCTGCTCCTCCGGCTGCACGGCACGCGCGGTGTCGGTGGCGCGTACCTGGAGCGTGTGCTCTCCCCGCGTCGCCTGCCACTGCCATGACCACTGCACCCAGGTGTCTATCGAGACCGTGCGCGCGAGCGTGGCCTCCTGCCATGGGCCGCCGTCGACCCGTACCTCGACCTTCGCGATGCCACGGTGCTGCGCCCACGCGACACCGGCGACGGTGACCGGCCCGGCGACGAGGTTGTTGCGCCCGCGCGGGGTGTCGATGCGGGACTGGGTCTTGATGGGCGCCTGTGCTGCCCAGCCGCGCGGTACCCAGTACGCGTCGAAGTCGGCGAAGCTGGTCAGCTCCAGCTCGGTGACCCACTTGCAGGCCGACACGTACCCGTAGAGGCCCGGCACGACCATGCGCACCGGGAATCCGTGCTCCACCGGCAGCGGCTCGCCGTTCATGCCGACGGCGAGCATCGCGTCGCGCCCGTCGCGCAGTACGGCCGTGGGCGTGCCGCACGTCCAGCCGTCCGCGGACCGGCCCACGACCTGGTCGGCACCGGCCTGCGGCTCGACCTCGTCGAGCAGGTCCTTCAGCGGTACGCCCAGCCAGCGCGCGTTGCCGATGAGGTCGCCGCCCACCTCGTTGGAGACGCAGGCCAGCGTGACGTACCGCTCGATCATGGGCCGGGCCAGGAGCTGCTCGAAGGTGAGCGTCATGGGCCTGCGCACCCGCCCGTGGATCTTCAGCACCCAGTCGACCGGATCGACCTGCGGCACGACGAGCGCGGTGTCGATGCGGTAGAACGCGGAGTTCGAGGTGACGTACGGGGCGAGCTGGGTCAGCGACAGGTCGGCCCCGGCGGGCACGGCGGGGGCGGGGCTGGCCGGCGTCGGCAGCACGACGGCGTTGCGCGCCTCTGACACGCTGCGCCGGGTAGCGAGCCACCGCCCGCCGAACCCGCTGACGGCCGCCGCGCCCACGGCCAGTGCGACGCCGGTGAGCAGCCGCCGCCGGTCGACCTCATGCTCGCCGATGTCGGGCAGCTCGATCAGCGCCCACAGGACACCGCCGGCGACCAGCGCGCCGAGCAGCGAGGGTAGCGCCGCTGCCGGGCCGGCGTCCGGCCGGGTCAGGGCGGCGGCGACTCCGATCAGCCCGAACGCGGCGATGCCGGCGACGCCGTACCAGAAGCTGCGGAGCGCGAGGACGCCGATGGCCGCGGCGAACGCGGCGAGTAGCACGACGGTGCCGACGAGCAGGGCGGTCTTGTCGTGTACGCCGAAGGCGTCGATCGCGAATTGCTTGAGCGGCTCGGGCACGTGGTCGACGACGACGCCGCCCACCGCCACGAGAGGCGCGCTGCGCGCACCGGTGAACACGGCCACGACCTCGGCGACCCCGAGCGCCACCGCGGCCGCGCCGACACCGACCAGCCCGCCACGCACCGCGTCCCGCATAACGCAAGTCTCCCGCACCGCCGGGGCGAACCCGATGGTGCGGGAGACTACGTAAGGAACCGGTTAGACAGTGCTTTAGAAACCGGGGCCGTGCTGGTGGCCGTGACCGTGGCCGTGGCCACCCGCGGGAGCGGGCTCGGCCTTCTCCGGCTTCTCCACCACGAGGCTCTCCGTGGTGAGCAGGAGACCGGCGATCGACGCGGCGTTGGTGACCGCGTTGCGGGTCACCTTTACCGGGTCGATGATGCCGGAGCTGGCCAGGTCGACGTAGTCGCCGATCGCGGCGTCGAGGCCGTGGCCCCACGCCGAGCCGCGCACCTTCTCGACCACCACGTAGCCGTCGTGGCCGGCGTTCTGCGCGATCCACCGCAACGGCTCGACGAGCGCCTTGCGGACGATCGACACGCCCACGGCCTCGTCACCCGTGTAACCGAGGTCGCCGTCCAGCACCGGCAGGATCTGCGCCAGCGCGGCGCCGCCGCCGGGCACGGTGCCCTCCTCGACCGCGGCCTTGGTGGCCGAGATCGCGTCTTCGATGCGGTGCTTGCGCTCCTTCAGCTCCACCTCGGTGGCGCCGCCCGCCTTGACGACCGCGATGCCACCGGAGAGCTTGGCCAGCCGCTCCTGGAGCTTTTCGCGGTCCCAGTCGGAGTCGGTGGCCTCGATCTCCTTGCGGAGCTGGGCGACCCGGTCGGCGACCTCGTCGGCGCGGCCGCCACCCTCGATGATCGTGGTGTTGTCCTTGTCGACGACGATCCGCCGCGCCTGGCCGAGCACCTCGAGGCCGACGCCGTCGAGCTTGTAGCCGAGCTCGGGCGCCACGACCGCGCCACCGGTGAGGATGGCGATGTCCTGGAGCATGGCCTTACGCCGGTCGCCGAAGCCGGGCGCCTTGACCGCGCAGACCTTGAAGGTCTTGCGGATCGCGTTGACCACGAGCGTGGCCAGCGCCTGACCCTCGACGTCCTCCGCGATGATCAGCAGCGGCTTGCTGGACTGGAGCACCTTCTCCAGCAGCGGCAGCAGCTCCTCGACGGCCGAGATCTTCTGCGTCGTGACGAGCACGTACGCGTCTTCGAGCACCGCTTCCTGGGCGTCCGGGTCGGTGACGAAGTGGGGGGAGACGAAGCCCTTGTCGAACTGGAGACCCTCGGTGACCTCCAGCTCCGTCGCGAGGGTGGAGCCCTCCTCGACGGTGATGACGCCGTCGCGGCCGACCTTCTCCATCGCCTCGGCGATCAGGTCGCCGATCGTGGCGTCCTGCGCGGAGATGGTGGCGACGTGTGCGACGGCCTGCTTGTCGGCGACCTCGACCGCCTTCTCCAGCAGAGCGGTCGAGACGGCCTGCGCGGCCGCGTCGATGCCCCGCTTGAGACCCGCCGGGTTGGCGCCGGCGGTCACGTTGCGCAGGCCCTCGCGGACCATGGCCTGTGCGAGCACGGTCGCGGTGGTGGTCCCGTCACCGGCGACGTCGTTGGTCTTCGTCGCCACCTCCTTGACGAGCTGTGCGCCAAGGTTCTCGTACGGGTTGGAGAGCTCGATCTCCTTGGCGATCGTCACGCCGTCGTTGGTGATCGTGGGTGCGCCGAACTTCTTGTCGAGCACGACGTTGCGCCCGCGCGGGCCGAGAGTGACCTTGACCGCGTTCGCGAGCTGGTTGACGCCGTGCTCGAGCAGGTGCCGGGCGTCATCCGAAAAGCTCAGGATTTTAGCCATGAATATCCCTTCGAGCGGCAACGCCCCGGACCACGTCCGCGGCCCGGGGCGATGTCAGCGATCAGTCAGTCACTTCTCGATGACCGCGAGGACGTCGCGGGCGGAGAGCACCAGGTACTCCTCGCCGGCGTACTTGACCTCGGTGCCGCCGTACTTCGAGTAAATGACCGTGTCGCCGACCTTGACGTCAACCGGGATGCGGTTGCCCTTGTCGTCGATACGGCCCGGGCCGACAGCGAGGACGGTGCCCTCCTGCGGCTTCTCCTTGGCGGTGTCGGGAATCACGATGCCCGACGCCGTGGTGGTCTCAGCCTCGTTCGCCTGGACCAGAATGCGGTCCTCGAGCGGCTTGATCGCAACCTTGGTCGCGGTAGTCACGGGCATACCCTCCTGGGGTACTGGTTGGTTGCCGGCCATATTCACTTCAGCCAGCGTCAATCTGCTGCCTCATGCCACCGGGCGATGCCGTCGTCGCGGGTGCCGGCGTGCCCGAAAGCTAGCACCCTCGACACGAGAGTGCTAACCGAAGGTTATGCCGACCGCTAGCACTCCGTCAAGGAGAGTGCCAACGCGACACGATCCGATGGCGGAGCGGAGCGATTTACGGCATTCTCAGAGGAAGCACCTGCCCGCCCGACCGCGGAGGCGATGATATGCAGGCCACTGTCGGAGACCGTTTGCACGTGCACAGCCGCACGGTCGGCGCCAAGGACCGGGTCGCCGAGATCGTCGAGGTGCGCGGCGCCGAGGGGCATCCGCCCTACCTCGTCCGGTTCCCGGACGGACACGAGAGTCTGGTGTACCCCGGTCCCGACAGCGTGATCGAGCGCAGCCAGACTCAATAGGTGATCGACGCGCTCCGCACCCCCGAAGGGGAAAGGGCGCTCGCGACGGCGGCGGAGCTGGCCGGCCCCCTCCCCCAGGCCGCGGCGGCCACCCCCCCCGGCCGTGGCGTGCCCGCTGACCTGGCGTCCGCCGCCCTCACCCAGGCCGAGTTGCGCCGCCGCGCGACCGGCAAGTTCGGCACCGACGCCGCCCGCATGTTCTTCACCCGCGCTGGCCTGGAGCAGGCCACGCGCGCGGCGGTCTCCCAGCGCCGCGCGGCGCGGTTGCGCGCCGCCGGGGTGCGCACCCTCGCCGACCTCGGTTGCGGCATCGGCGCGGACGCGATCGCCGCCGCCCGAGCCGGCATCAAGGTGTACGCCGTGGAGGCCGACCCCGGCACCGCGGGCGTGGCCGCCGCCAACGCCGCCGCCCTTGGCCTCACGAACCTGACGGTGACCTGCGCCGATGCGACGTCCGTCGACCTGACCGGCTTCGACGCGGCGTTTTGCGACCCGGCCCGGCGCAAGGGTGGCCGCCGCGTGTTCGACCCGGCCGCCTACTCGCCGCCCTGGGATTTCGTGGCCGCCCTCCCCGGCCGCGTGCCGCACGTGGTGCTCAAGCTGGCGCCCGGCATCGACCACGCGCTCGTGCCGCCGGGCGCCGAGGCGGAATGGGTCAGCGTGGCGGGTGAGGTGGTCGAGGCGGCCTTCTGGTGTGGCCTCCTCGCCGAGGTGCCCCGGAGGGCCACCCTGCTGCCGTCCGGCGCCATGCTGACCGGCACAGGCGCCGCGCGGGCGCCGGTCGGGCGGGTGCAGCCGTACCTGTACGACCCGGACGGGGCGGTGGTGCGCTCCCACCTGGTGGCCGAGTTCGCCTCCACAGTGGACGGCGCGCTCGCCGATCCGGACATCGCGTACGTGTACGCCGACACCGCCATCGACACCCCATACGCGCGGCGGCTGGCGGTACAGGACGAGGTGCCGTTCTCGCTCAAGCGGCTGCGCGCCCTGCTGCGCGATCGGGGCGTCGGCCGGCTCGAGATCCTCAAACGCGGCTCGGCCCTCGACCCGGACCAGCTTCGCCGCGACCTGCGGCTGACCGGGCCCAATTCGGCGACGGTCGTCCTGACCAGGGTGGCCGGGCGCCCGATAAGCCTGGTCTGTACGCCCGACTGACACGCAGCGTCACGGATCATAAGCTCTGCGTTGTAACACGCAAATCCCCCGAAATGGGGTAAGCCTATGCATACCGTAATGGTCATCTTCGGCACGCGACCCGAGGCGATCAAGGTTGCGCCGCTGATCCAGCGGCTAACGGGTGATCCGTGTATCCACTGCCTGCCGGTGAGCACGGCGCAGCACCGTTTCATGCTCGACCAGGTGCTTGATCACTTCGACATCAACCCGGTCGCCGACCTGGGCGTGATGCGGCACGGTGCCAGCCTCACCGAGATCACCGTCCTGGCGCTGGCGGGGCTGGAGTCCATATTAGACGTCCGCCAGCCGGATGCCGTACTGGTACAGGGCGGTGCCACGAGCGCCTTCGCGGGGGCGCTCGCGGCCTTCTACAACCGGACGCCGGTCGTGCACCTGGAGGCGGGACTGCGCACGACCACCATCGACTCGCCGTACCCGGAAGAGGGCAACCGGCGGGTCATCGGCCAGCTCGCGGCGCTGCACCTGGCACCAACGCCGCTCGCCGCCCGCAACCTGCTCGGCGAGGGCGCCAGCGGCGACAGCGTCGTGGTCACCGGCAACACGGTGATCGACGCTCTCCAGTGGACGGTGCGGCACGCGACCCGGTACCAAGACTCGCGGCTCGCGATGCTCGACCGTGACCCGCGCCGCGTGGTGCTGGTGACCGCGCACCGCCGCGAGTCGTGGGGCGCCCCGATGCGCGAGGTGGCCGCGGCGCTCGCTGAGGTCGCCGCCGCCGAGCCGGACGTCCTGTTCGTACTGCCCGCGCACTGCAACCCGGTCGTGCGCGCGGCTCTGCTCCCGGCGCTCGACGGACTGCCGAACGTGTGGCTCACCGACCCGATCAGGTACGCCGACTTCTGCCGCCTGATGAACCGGAGCCACCTGGTGCTGACCGACTCGGGCGGCATACAGGAGGAAGCACCGAGCCTCGGCAAGCCGGTACTGGTCCTGCGCGACACCACCGAGCGACCCGAGGGCGTGGCGGCCGGCACAGCCCGGCTGGTCGGCACCGACCGGGAACGCATCGTGGCCGAGACCCGGCGACTGCTGCACGACGACGGCGAGTACGCGCGGATGGCCCGGGCGGTGTCCCCGTACGGCGATGGCCGGGCCGCCGAGCGAGCGGTCGCCGCGCTGCTGCACCTGTTCGGGGAGGGCCCGCCGGTGGGCTCCTTTCCGGGGTACCCTGCTCCGCCGCTCCCCCGTACCCGCCCGCGCCGTAGGGTCAGGGCATGGCAGGGCAGGGAACTCCGGCGACGTCGCTCCTGACGAAGCAGAGGGTGGCGCACACGACCCACCCGTACGCGGTCTCTCCCGACTCTCCCAACTACGGCGCCGAGGTGGCCGCCGCGCTGGGCGTCCCCGCCGAGCAGGTCTTCAAGACCCTTGTCACCGAGGTCGACGGCGTCCTGACCGTCGCCGTCGTACCGGTCACCGGCGACCTCGACCTGAAGGCGCTCGCGGCTGCCACCGGTGGCAAGCGGGCAACCATGGCCGACCGCGCGGTGGCCGAGCGCACGACCGGGTACGTGCGCGGCGGCATCAGCCCGCTCGGCCAGCGCAAGCGGCTCGTCACCGTCATCGACGCGTCGGCGGAGAGATTCGACGCGGTGTACGTCTCCGCCGGCCGCCGCGGCCTGCAGGTGCGCTTGGCGCCCGCCGACCTGGTACGCCTCACCGGCGCGACCGTGGCACCCATCGCGCTTTAACTTTCCGCACACATTCGCCCGTGATCGGGATTAATGTCCTAGATCGAGGGAGTCCCCGCGACGGACGGTCAGATGTCGATCACGTTGCAGAATTGTTATCGCCGCCAACAAACTCGCGGCCTCGCGGCTCTTGTGCGGACACATCCGGCCGCAATACGTTGCCGGGCACAACAAAACAAACTGACACCCACTTTTGACCCCACCATCGAAAGGACCCGAGCGATGCGCAAAGGGATCCTCTCCATCGCCGCCGCTGGCCTCATGGTCACCGGCACCCTCGCCGCCTGCGGCGACGACTCGGGAAGCGGTGACAGCGGGAGCGGCACTGACACCAAGACGGCCAAGATCGGCGTCATCCTGCCCGACAGCGCCTCGTCGGCGCGTTGGGAGACGGCCGACCGGAAGTACCTGGAAGAGGCGTTCAAGGCCGCTGGCGTGCAGTACGACATCCAGAACGCGCAGGGCGACAAGACCCAGTTCCAGACCATCGCCGACCAGATGATCACCAGCGGCGTCAATGTCCTGATGATCGTCAACCTGGACTCCGGCACCGGCAAGGCGGTGCTCGACAAGGCGAAGTCGCAGGGCGTCGCCACGATCGACTACGACCGGCTGACGCTGGGCGGCTCCGCCCAGTACTACGTCAGCTTCGACAACGTGGCGGTCGGCAAGCTCCAGGGTGAGGGCCTGGTCAAGTGCCTCACCGACATGAACAAGCAGAAGCCGGTCGTCGCCGAACTCAACGGCTCGCAGACCGACAACAACGCCACCCTCTTCAAGGAGGGCTACGACTCGGTGCTCAAGCCCAAGTACACCTCGGGCGAGTACGTGCAGGGTCCGGACCAGTGGGTGCCCGACTGGGACAACGCACAGGCTGGCACCATCTTCGAGCAGATGCTTACGGAGAAGGGCGGCAAGATCGACGGTGTGCTCGCGGCGAACGACGGCCTCGGCAACGCGGTGATCTCCGTGCTCAAGAAGAACAACCTCAACGGCAAGGTGCCGGTGACCGGCCAGGACGCCACCGTCCAGGGCCTGCAGAACATCCTCGCCGGTGACCAGTGCATGACCGTCTACAAGGCGATCAAGCAGGAGGCCGACGCGGCCGCCGACCTGGCGATCGCGCTGGCCAAGGGCGAGAAGAAGGACACCACGCAGACCGTCAAGGACCCCGACGGCAACCGCGACGTGCCCTCCGTGCTGCTCACGCCCAAGGCGATCACCAAGGACACCGTCAAGGACGTCGTCGCCGACGGCTTCGTGACGAAGGCCCAACTGTGCACCGGCAACTTCGCCACCCTGTGCACGCAGGCGGGCATCAGCTAGAAAGACGCCACGGCGCGCCGCCCGGCCTCGTGCCGGGCGGCGCCCAGGCGCACATGGCGAAGGAGAGCACTCGTGTCCGTCACCCCATTGCTGGAGGCGCGCGGGATCGACAAGCGCTTCGGTCCCGTCCAGGTCCTGAAAGATGTCGACTTCGCCGTCACGCCCGGCGAGGTGACCGCACTCGTCGGTGACAACGGCGCTGGCAAGTCCACGCTCGTCAAGTGCATCAGCGGGATCTACCCGATCGACGCCGGCGAGTTCCAGTTCGACGGCCAGCCGGTGACCATCCACGGCCCGCGTGACGCCGCCGGGCTGGGCATCGAGGTCGTTTACCAGGACCTGGCGCTGTGCGACAACCTCGACATCGTCCAGAACATGTTCCTCGGGCGGGAGAAGCGCTCCGGCCTGGTGCTCGACGAGCCGACCATGGAGCAGATGGCCGCCGAGACGCTGGCCGGGCTCTCGGTGCGCACGGTCAAGTCGCTGCGCCAGCACGTCGCCAGCCTCTCCGGCGGGCAGCGGCAGACCGTCGCGATCGCCAAGGCCGTGCTGTGGAACAGCAAGCTTGTGATCCTCGACGAGCCGACGGCCGCGCTTGGCGTTGCGCAGACCGCGCAGGTGCTCGAACTGGTCCGGCGGCTGGCCGACAAGGGCCTCGCCGTCGTCCTGATCTCACACAACATGAACGACGTTTTCGCGGTGTCCGACCGCATCGCCGCGCTGTACCTCGGCCAGATGGTGGCCCAGGTGAAGACCACCGACGTGACGCATGCGCAGGTTGTCGAACTGATCACGGCGGGCCGCAGCGGCGACCTTGGCCTGCCGACTGAGAAGATCGACAGCGGGGTCGAGTACGCCGACACCCTCACGACCCCGGGAGCCGAGCAATGACCACCACCGCGCATCACATCGAGCCGGTCGCCGTGGCACCCAAACCGACGGTCGGCAGCCACGTCCGCGACTACCTGGGCCGGGTACGCGGCGGCGACCTCGGCGCTCTCCCGGCAGTACTCGGTCTGATCGTGCTCTGCGTGTTCTTCGCGATCATGCGGCCGGTCTTCTTCTCCGCCGGCAACTTCGCGAACCTCTTCACCCAGGGCGCCGCGATCACGATCATCGCGATGGGCCTGATCTTCGTACTGCTGCTCGGCGAGATCGACCTCTCGGCGGGCTTCGCGAGCGGCGTGTGCGCCGCCGTGCTGGCCCAGCTCATGGCCGAGCAGGGCTCTCCTTGGTACGTCGCCATGCTCGCCGCGATCGCGACCGGCGTGGT
The DNA here is from genome assembly GCF_026130045.1 of Micromonospora sp. CPCC 205371. GTDB lineage: Bacteria > Actinomycetota > Actinomycetes > Mycobacteriales > Micromonosporaceae > Phytohabitans. Next base: position 1,593 of record NZ_JAIBNX010000068.1, on the reverse strand, counting down.
GATCGGGCTGGTACTCGGTTTCCTCGTCGCCAAGGTCGGCATCCCGTCGTTCGTGGTGACGCTGGCCGGATTCCTCGCCTTCCAGGGCACCGTGCTGCTGCTGATCAAGGGCGGCACGAACGTCTCCATCCGCGACGACGTGATCCTGGCGATCGCCAACAAGAACATCGTCCCGTGGCTGGGCTGGATTCTCACCGTCATCGGCGTCGCCGGGTACGCCGTCGTGGTGCTCCTCAGCCGCCGCCGGCGCGTCGCGCGCGGCCTCGTGACCGAGCCGTTCGCGGTGGCCATCGGCCGGATCGCGGCGCTGGCCGTCATCCTCGGCATCGCCGTCTTCGTGCTCAATCAGGAACGCAGCCGCAACGTCGTGGTGGTCTCGCTCAAGGGCGTGCCGATCGTCGTACCGATCATCGCAGCGCTGCTGATCATCTGGACGTTCGTCCTGCGGCGCACCGCCTACGGCCGGCACGTCTACGCCGTCGGCGGCAACCGCGAAGCGGCCCGCCGGGCGGGCATCAACGTCGACCGCATCCGCATCTCGGTGTTCGTGATCTGCTCCGGCATGGCCGCGATCGGGGGCATCGTCGCCGCCAGCCGGGCAAACTCCGTCGACGCCAACACCGGCGGCAGCAACGTGCTCCTGTACGCGGTCGGTGCGGCGGTCATCGGCGGCACCAGCCTCTTCGGCGGCAAGGGCCGGGTACTCGACGCACTGCTTGGCGGCGCCGTGATCGCGGTCATCGACAACGGAATGGGCCTCATGGGCCTCAGCTCGGGTCAGAAGTTCGTGTTCACCGGCGTGGTGCTGCTGCTGGCGGCGGGCGTCGACGCACTGTCGAGGCGCCGAGCGGCGGCAACTGGTACGCGATAACCGATGCGCACCGGACCGAGTCAAGAGGAGGTTCGCCGGCAGAACCTCGGCGCTCTGCTCCGGTACGTGCACATCCATGGACCGACGTCGCGGGCCGAGCTGACGTCGGAGCTCGGGCTGAACCGCAGCACCATCGGTGCCCTGACCGCAGACCTCGCGGGCGCCGGCCTCGTTACCGAAGCGGCACCAGGACAAAGCGGACGGGCCGGGCAGTCTGGTCGGGCTGGGCGGCCATCACTGGTCGTCCGGCCCGAGTCCGCCCGCGTCTACGCGTACGCGTTCAGCATCGAGGTCGACCAGATCCGCGCCGCCCGCGTCGGACTCGGCGGCCAGGTGCTCGACCTGCGCGCCGACGAGCGCCCACCCGGGCTGGCGGCGACCGACACCGTGCCGCTGCTAGCCGAATTCGTCAAGGAACTGCACCAGTCGGTGCCCGACGACGCCCTGTACGTAGGCTGCGGCGTCTCCGTGTGCCGGATGATGCGCCGCGACGACGGGCTGCCCCGGCTCACGTTCACGACCGAGCAGATCGCGGCACCACTCTCCGCCGAGCTGGCCACCGATCTGGGTGTGGAGCGGCCGGTCGTGGCCGGCAACGCCGCCGACGTCGCGGCGCCAGCCGAGCACGCGCGGGGCACGGCGGTCGGCTGCGGCAACGTCATCTTCCTGCACCGCGACGCTGGCGTGGACGCCGGCAGCAACGTCGGGGGGCCGGGGGCCAC
>NZ_JAIBNX010000067.1:36079-38358 GCF_026130045.1 Micromonospora sp. CPCC 205371 | reverse complement strand
CGCGTAAACGCGCGGAGCGCGTTTACGACTGATCGGCCGGGGAGAGGGGGCGCGGAGCGCCCCCGGGCGGCTCAGGCGTGAGCTGGGGCTGTGCGGCCGCGGCGACGGAGGATGCGTTCGTACAGGCGCTCCAGCGCGGCCGCCGTGCGGTCCCACGTGTACCGGCAGCGGACCCGGTCCACCGCCGCGTGGCGAAACGCGAACCGCCCCGTGTCGTCACGCAGGAGCCGGCGCAGCGCGGTGCCCAGCCCCTGAACGTCCCCCGGCGGCACGAGCCGCCCGGTCACCTCGTCGACCACCGTGTCGGCGATGCCACCGACCGCATACCCGATCACCGGCACGCCGCACGCCATCGCCTCCAGCGGCACTTGGCCCACGGGCGCGTACCGGGGCACGCACGCCACCACGTCCGCCGAGCGGTACCAGCCGGGCATGCGGTCGTTCGGTACGGCGCCGACCATGCGTACCTGGCCGTCGACGCCCGTGCGCCGCGCGAGGTCGCGGAGCCGGCGCGCCTCGGCATGGGCGGCCAGCCCGGCCCGCGGCGGCCCGCCCACGATCACCAGTTCGGCGTCGCCGACCAGCCGCAGTGCTCGGATCATGTCGTCCTGGCCGTGCCACGGCGCGAGTCCGCCCACCGAGAGGATTCGGGGCCGGCGCCGGTCGCGTTGTTCCGACTCCCCGTCCGGTGTGAACCGCGTGGTGTCCACGCCAGTGGGTACGACGGCGACATCGGCGCGGCGCACCCCCATCCGGGTCAGTTCGCCGACCTCCTCCTCGGACTGCGCGACCGCGAGGTCGATGGCCCTGCCGAGCGCCCGTTCGAGCGCGATCCGCTGGCCGACCCCGTCCGCGCCCTGGCCGATCTGGCGCAGTTCGGCGGCGCCGAGCGAGTAGAACGTCTGCGCGACCGGGATGCCGTTGGTCCCAGCCGCGCTCGCCGCGGCGAGACCGCCGATCCAGAAGTGCCCGTGCACCACGTCTGGGGTCCAGCCGCGGGCCCAGCTCTCGGCGAGCCGCCGGCTGAACTCGGGCACGTACGCGGGCGCACGCGCCGACGGTGCCGCGGGGAGCCGCTCGACGCGGTACCCGGCTGGCACGTTCGCCACCTCGGGCGGGCCGGTCCCGTCACGGCGCTCGTACACCCGTACCTCGTGCCCCCGTGCGCTCAGCTCGGCAGCGATCCGGGCTAGCTGTTGGGTGGGGCCTACGGGCCCTTCGGAGCTGACAAGACCGACGCGCATGAGGGCTCAGGTTTCCGCACGATGGCAAGGCGAAACATGCGCCGGGTATGAGTGGGGGCTGAGTGGGTATCGGCTGTCTATGCCACTCATGCGCAGTCTCGACGAGTCCGTCGTGGTGGTCACCGGGGCTTCCAGCGGTATCGGCGCCGCCACAGCGCACGAGCTGGCGCGCCGGGGCGCCGCCGTGGTGCTCGCCGCGCGCAGCGCGGACGCCCTGGAGACGGTGGCCGACGAGTGCCACTCGCTGGGCGGTCGGGCTGTCCCAGTACCAACAGACGTCACGGACCTGGCCGCGGTCGAAAGGCTGGCGGCCCGGGCGGCGGCCGTTTTCGGCCGTGTCGACGCCTGGGTGAACAACGCCGCGGTGTCCGTGTATGGGCGGATCGACGAGGTACCGGTCGACCAGTGGCGCCGGGTGATCGACGTGATCCTGATGGGCAGCGCCTACGGCGTGCGCGCCGCCCTTCCCCACCTGCGCGCCGCGGGTGGTGGCGTCGTGGTCAACAACGCGTCGGTGCTCGCGGCCGTGACCATGCCGTACATCACCGCCTACGACGCGGCGAAGCACGGGGTACGCGGACTCTCGAACACCGTCCGGCAGGAGCTTCGGGCCACGGGCGACCACACGATCTCGGTCTGTACGGTGCTGCCGGCGTCCATCGACACCCCGTTCTTCCGGCACGCCGCCAACCACACGGGTCGGGAGCTGCGACCGCCTCCACCGGTGTACCCACCCGAGGTGGCCGCACGCACGATCGTCCGGGCGATCCAGCGGCCGACCCGTGAGGCGTACGCGGGTGCGGCCGCGCGGGCTCTGGAGTTCCAGTGGCGGATGGCGCCCGCGCTGACCGAGCGGCTGCTGGGCATGTACGCCGCCCGGTTCCAGTTCGGCCTCTCTCCCGCCGCTCCCACGACCGGCGCTCTCTTCGCCGAGGGGACGGCGGACGCGCGGCAGGACGGCGGAAGGCACGGGCGGCGGCGGCGCCCCCTGGGGGGGACACCCGGGGCGGGGGCGCGCCCCGGGGCGCACGCCGC
>NZ_JAIBNX010000067.1:28206-36069 GCF_026130045.1 Micromonospora sp. CPCC 205371 | reverse complement strand
GGCCGCAGGCACGGCGGCCGGCACGGTAGCCGCGGTGGCTCGGCGCGTGCGCCGGTAGCGTGCGCGACCGGGGGCAGACATGCACAATGGAGCGATCATGCCGACCGATGTGCGTTGCCAGGTGGTGAGCTGGGAGCCGTACCCGGTGGCGAGCCTGGTCGGAACGCTCGACGGTCACTCGATGGAGGCGGCCCGCGACGCACTCCTCGGGTGCCTTGCCGACCAGCCCGAGGCCGTCGTCGTCGACGTCTCCGGGCTCACGGTCGCCGATCCCGAGGCGCTGTCGGTCTTCACCGTGGTGGCCGAGGAGGCCGCCGAGTGGCCGGTGGCCCGCCTGATCTTTTGCGAGCCGCCACCACGCGACGTGGCGGCGTGGCGCGGCTCGGGTCTGGCGGTCGCGCCCACCCGCCGGGACGCGGTGGCGCGCCTCGGCGCACCGGGGCCTGACAACCGGATGGCCGCCGACATGGAGCCGGCGGTGGGAGCGGCGCGGCGGGCCCGTGAACTGGTCACCGAGGCCTGCGCCCGGTGGGATCGCCCGGAGCTGGCCGGCTCGGCCTGCATCGTGGTCACCGAGTTGGTCAACAACGTGGTGGCGCACGCCATGACGCCCATGATGGTCAGCGTGGCGCTGCGCGGCGCCGACATGCTCATCGCGGTGCGGGACCACTCCCGGGCCGAGCCACGGTTCGTCGGGATGGTGCCGCCAACCTCGTACGGCGGTCGCGGCCTGCTGCTCATCGACACGGTGGCCAGCCGCTGGGGCAGTACCACGCTGGCCGACGGCAAGGTGGTGTGGGCGGTGCTCAGTCCCGAGCACGAGCCGCTTGAGTCTGAGGCCTCCGGGCCGCGTGGCACGTTGTCACGGCGTTAGGAACCGGCCCACCCCAGCGACTCGCAGGGCCTGCCGGACGTACTGCCGGGTGCCCGCCACGGTCAGCCGGGTGCCGGCACCACGGGCCGCCTCCAGCGCGCAGAGCAGCGCGCGGATGCCCGCCGCGTCGACGAAGGACACCCCGCCGAAGTCCACGCGTACCTCGTCCGGCCGGCCGCGCAGGGCCGACAGCAGCGCGTCACGCAACCGTGGTGCCGTGTCGCGGTCGACCTCGCCGGCGACCTCTACGACGACGGCCGAACCCCTCGACAGAGCGCGGATGGCCAGTTCGTGCCGGTCGGACGGGGCGGGCCCGGCTTCCCACTCGTGCGGTGCGTCGCTCAGCATCGCCTCGCGGAGCCAGGTGAGCGCCCGGGACAGCAGTCGCGAGACGTGCATCTGGGAGATGCCCAGCTCGGTCGCGATATCGCTCTGCGTGCGGTTGCCGTAGAAGCGCATGGCGAGAATCCGCCGTTCCCGCACCGGCAGCCGGCACAACAGTGAGCTGACGGTCACCCGGTCGTCTACGGCGCTGAGGTCGACGTCGAGCCCGCCGATCAGGTCGGCCAGCGGCGTACCCGAATCGCCCGCCGTCGGCGCCTGCAGCGACACCGGCGCGTAGGCGGTCGCGGTCTCCAGCGCGACCAGCACGTCGTCTTCACCGACGCCGATGCGGTGCGCCACCTCGGCGATCGTCGGCGACCGGGAGAGCTCCCGGGTCAGGTCGCCGACCACCCGGCTCACCTCCAGGCTCATTTCCTGCATCCGCCGCGGCACGTGCACTCCCCACGTACGGTCGCGGAAGTGCCGGCGCAACTCACCCGTGATCGTGATCGCCGCGTACCCCGTGAAGGACCCGCGCGCCGGGTCGTACCCGTTCACCGCCTTCAGCAGGCCGAGCCGCGCGACCTGTTCCAGGTCTTCGAGCGGTTCGCCACGCCCCCGGTACCGGCGCGCGAGCCGCCCCGCGAACGGCATGGCCGCCGCGACCAGACGATCGCGCTCGGTACGCCGTACGGCGTCGGTCTTTTCAAGGCCGGCGACCCGGTCCGCATACGTCACCGCAACGGTGTCGATCAGGGCTAGGTCTTCGCTCGGCCGCGTTGATGCCCGCGTCATAGCGCTCCTCGGCGCTCGCTGACGGTCCCCTTCCGGCGACCATACGTCGGCGTCCGGCGTGCGGCAGTTGATTCACGGAAACCGGGTTGGCACCTCCCGTGTGGGGTACATCGCGGGCATGCGCGACGACGATTTCCCGACCCCGGTGTCCGACCCGGAGAGCGACGGGCTCCCGGAGACCGCCGACGACGACTCCTCGGCGCGCGGCGACGTGGAGTCGGTGCGCGCGGCGGACGGCGCCGACCCGGCCGCCCTACCAGGCGACGAGCCGCAGGCCATAGAGCGCTTCGGCACCACGGCGGAGGAGCAGCGGCAGGGCGAGTCGCTCGATGCGAAGATCGCCCGCGAGTCGCTGGAGCCGGCGGTCGACGACCCGCTGGCCGCACCCGCCGATCCGCTGATCGCAGGCGAGGCGGTGAGCGAGGAGGCCGCACGGCAGGCCGCACGGGACGCCGAGGTCTTCGCCGAGGCACCGATCGAACCGAATACCGATTCGGCGGTCTCCATGTACGACATCCCGGAAGACGAGCCGGTCGGCCGGCTGGTCGCAGACGACGAAGGCGCGCACACCGACGAGGAGCCTGACTCGGTGGCGCACGACGTGGGCGCGGACGCGGGCGGCGCGACCGCCGAGGAGCGGGCAATCCACGAGACCCGCGCTCCGTGATCAGGCGTCGTCGAGCCCGCGCTCGATCGCGTACCGGGTCAGCTCCACACGGTTGTGTAGTTGCAGCTTGCCCAGGGTGTTCTGCACGTGGTTCTGGACCGTGCGGTGCGACAGGCCGAGCCGCTCCGCGATCTGCCTGTACGACAGGCCCTTGGCGACGAGGCGCAGCACCTCGGTCTCGCGGTCGGTCAGCTTGGGCGCGCCGTCGTCGTCGGCCTCATCCGGGGCCGTGGCCAGCCTGCGGTACTCACCCAGCACGAGGCCCGCGAGGCCCGGCGTGAAGACCGCGTCGCCAGCCGCTGTGCGCCGCACCGCCTCCAGGAACTCCTGCGAACTGGCCGACTTGACCAGGTAACCGGTGGCGCCGGCCTTGACGGCGTCGAGCACGCTCTGCTGCTCGCCGCTCGCGGACAGCATCAGCACCCGGACGCCTGGCACGGCCGCGAGAAGCCCGCTGATCACCTCGACGCCGGAGGTGTCGGGCAGCTGGAGGTCGAGCACCACGACATCGGGCAGTGCGGCGCCGGCGATGCGCACCGCCTGCCGCCCCTCACCTGTGGTGGCCACCACCTCGAAGCCGGCCTCGGTCAGGTCGCGCGCGACGCCTTCCCGCCACATCGGATGGTCGTCGACCACCATCACGCGTGTCATGGGGTAACCCTAGGGACTCGGAGCTCCACCTCGGTGCCCTGGCCCCGGCCGGAAACGATCTCCACCGTGCCGCCCAGGTCGGCGATCCGGCCGCGGATCGACTGCGCCACGCCGAGCCGACCCTGCCCTGCCGCCTCGGCGAGCCGCCCTTCGGCGATACCCGGGCCGTCGTCGCGGACCGAGACGATGACGCCGTCTGGCTCGTCCTCCAGCAGCACCCAGGCGCGGGTCCCCGCGGTGCAGTGCCGGGCGACGTTGTCGAGCGCCGCGCCCACCGCCGCGCCGACCTCCTTCGCCAGCTGTGCCGGCAGCAACACGGGCGTGGCCGGCGCGGCGATCGACACCTCCGGCGCGGCGTACCGGTCGAGCACCGTACGCAGGTCGACGTCCGGACCGGCCAGCTCGCCGGCCGGGACGGACGTCGCGATCAGGGCGCGGAGCGCGGCCTCCTGCTCCCCCGCGAGCCGGGCCAGCTCGCCGGCCTCGCCGTCCAGGTGCGCGCCGCGCCGCTGCACCATGGCGAGCACCTGGAGCACCGAGTCGTGGATGCCGCGCGCCAGCCGCTCGCGTTCCCGGCCGGCGGCCTCCAACTCGGCCGCGCGCTGAAGCCGCTGCTCGGACTCCACAGTGAGCCGCGCCACATGCCCGACCGCCACGCCGGCCAGCAGCATCAGCATCAGGCCGGTGATCGACGACTGGGTGAGCTTGTCGCGCACGATCAGATCGGCCGCGCCGAGGATCAGCGCGGCCACCGCGCCGCGCCGCCGCCCGCCGGAGACCGCCCAGGTCAACACCGGGCCGGCCTGCCAGGCCACGGCCAGCGTGGGCGCTCCCGCGTCGAGCGCCGCGCGGCCGACGACCCACGGCGTGGCCAGGAGCAGAGCCAGCGTGACCAACAGGTCTGCGACCAGCAGCGGCCACTTCCGCCACGCCGGCCTCGCGTAGAGGGCCGCCGTCGCGGCGCTCCACAGCACGAGTACCGCCACCGCGGGCACCGCCGCGACCGGGTGCGTGTAGTCGCGGATATTGCGGATGACGGAGACCACCACGAACGCCATCGACGCGAACCGGAAGACCGCGATGGCCCGCCACAGCGGCACCTGAAGGGCGTCCGGCACGCCTAGACGATAAGCCCCCTGCAACCCCCGCGTGGTGCCCACGGCGTGCTCTGCAACGCCCCACCGCGTACGGTGTTGTTCATCGAGACTGCCGCGCTGCTCGCTCAGACCTTCGATCGCAGCCAGGTCACCCGGCTGCGCCATGCCGTCACGTCCTGCGCGAGTGCCGCCGGACTGGCTGGTCAGCGCCTCGAAGACTTCGTCCTCGCGGTCAACGAGCTGATCACCAACGCGGTCCGGCACGGCGGCGGCAGGGGCCGCATCCGGCTGTGGCGCGCCAACCGCGACGTCTTCTGCGAGATCTCCGACGAGGGCGCCGGCATCGACGACGCCCGGCTCGGCAACCACGACCGCCCCCGGCTCGACACCGCCGGCGGCTGGGGGCTGTGGCTGGCCCGCCAGCTCAGCGACCGCATGGAGGTCCGCACCGGTCCGGGTGGCACGACGGTGCGCATCAGCGCCGCCCTAGCTGAAGAGGGCGCTCACTGACTCGCCGTTGTGGATGCGGCGCATCGCCTCGGCCAGCGCCGGCGCCACCGAGAGCACCCGCAGCTTCGACACCCGCTTGTCGGCCCGGATCGGCACCGTGTTGGTGCAGACGATCTCCAGCACGTCGTCGGGCTCGCTGAGCCGGTCGAGCGCGCCGGCGGCGAAGAGCCCGTGGGTACAGGCCAGCCGGATCGAGCGTGCCTTCAGCTCGCGCAGGTGGTTCATCAGCTCGATCACGGTGCTGCCCTTGGCGATCTCGTCGTCGAGCACGATCACGTCACGGTCCGCCACGTCGCCGATGACCGCGCTGATCTGCACCCGGTCGTCGCTGAACCGCTGCTTGGCACCCGCCGCCACGGGCGTGCCCAGCATCCGGGCGAACGCCGCTGCCTCCTTGGCGTTGCCCAGGTCGGGCGAGACCACCACGGCCTCGCTCAGGTCGTACTGCCGGAAGTACGCCGCCAGCTCGCGAAGCGCGTGCAGGTGGTCGACCGGCATGCTGAAGAACCCGTGCACCTGCGGCGAGTGCAGGGTCAGCGCCAACACCCGGTCGGCGCCGGCGGTCCTCAGCAGGTCGGCGACCAACCGGCCACCGATCGAGATACGCGGCGCGTCCTTCTTGTCCGACCGGGCGTACGCGTAGTGGGGCATGACGACCGTGATCCGGCCCGCCGAGGCGCCCCGTGCGGCGTCCAGCATCAACAGCAGCTCGACCAGGTGCTCCTGTACCGGTGGCACGAGCGGCTGGATCAGGAAGACGTCCCGCTCCCGGCAGTTCGCGTCGAGCTGGACCTCCAGGCAGTCGTTCGCGAACCGGGAGACCCGTACCGGGTGCAGGGGCACGCCGAGGTGAGCGCAGATCTCATCCGCAAGGTCAGGGTGGGCGCTGCCGCTGAACACCGCGATGTCACGCATCCCAGCTATCTCCTGTCAACCGCTCGTAGACCTCGATGTACCGGGCGCGGACCATCGCCACGACGTCGTCCGGGACCTCGGGGGCGGGCGCCTGCTTGTCCCACCCCGTACCCGCGGCCCAGTTCCGCAGGTACTGCTTGTCAAACGAGAACTGCACCCGACCAGGTACCCACGAATCGGCGGGCCAGAAGCGCGACGAGTCCGGCGTGAGCACCTCGTCGGCCAGGACTATCGTGCCGTCGGGCGCCCACCCCAGCTCGATCTTCGTGTCCGCGATGATGATCCCGCGCTCGGCCGCGATCCGGGCGCCCCTGCTGTACACCTCCAAGGTGATCCGGCGCAGCTCCGCAGCCGTGTCGGCACCGACCTCGGCCACCACGTCGTCGTACGTGATGAACTCGTCGTGCTCGCCCACCGGCGCCTTCGTCGTCGGTGTGAACACCGGCTCGGGCAGCCGATCCGCCTCCACCAGCCCTTCGGGCAGCCGGACACCGGACACCGACCCGGACTTCTCGTACTCCTTCAACCCCAGCCCGGTCAGGTAACCCCGAGCGATGCACTCCACCGGCACCATCCGCAGCCGCCGGCACCGGATCGCCCTCCCGGCGAACTCCTCCGGCACGTCGGTCGCCGAGATCACGTGGTGTGGCACCAGGTCGGCGAGCTGTTCGAACCACCAGAGTGAGAGCTTGGTCAGCACCGCGCCCTTGTCCGGAATGGGCGTCGGCAGCACGGTGTCGTACACCGACACCCGGTCGGACGCGACCAGGATCAGATCGTCGCCGTCGGCGTACACGTCACGGACCTTGCCCGAGTGCAACAGCTCCACGTCACTCCTTATGCGCTGCTAGATGCCCCTGTGGCCCAGCGTTACAGACGGCTGACGGCCGGCAGCGATACCCTAGCGCGGTGACAGGTCCCCAACCGCTGGCACAGCCCGTCGAGCTGCCCGCCCCCTGGCGCGACTCCGCCCTGACCGTCGTCGTGCCGACCTACAACGAGGTCGGCAACGTGCCGCGACTGGTCGAGCGGCTCCTCGCGCTGCCGCTGCCCGAGCTGCGGATACTCATCGCCGACGACAACTCCCCCGACGGCACCGGCGAGGTCGCCGACAAGCTGGCCGCCCGCCACCCCGACCGGGTGATCGCGGTGCACCGGGCCGGCAAGGAGGGCCTCGGCCGGGCGTACGTCGACGGGATGACCCGGGCGCTCGACAGCGGCGCCGAGTTCGTCGCGCAGATGGACGCTGACCTGTCCCACCCGCCCGAGGCGCTGCCCGGCCTGCTCGGCACGCTCCTGTCCACCCGCGCGGGCGCCGTGATCGGCTCGCGGTACGTGCCGGGCGGCCAGCTCGACGAGAACTGGCCACTGTACCGGCGGGCGCTTAGCGGCTGGGCCAACTTCTACGTGCACACGCTGCTCAACGTGCGCATCCGCGACCTCACGGCCGGCTTCAAGGTGTGGCGGGCCGACACCCTGCGCGCCATCGGCCTCGACCGGGTGCAGTCAAACGGTTACAGCTTCCAGGTGGAGATGCACTACCTGGCCACCCGGCTCGGCCACACGATCATCGAGGTGCCGATCCGCTTCGAGGAGCGCACGATCGGCGCGTCCAAGATGACCACGCGCACGAAGATCGAGAGCGCGGTCATGCCGTTCCGGCTGCGCTGGAAGCACCGCGGCCTGTCCTGACCGCGGGTCTGCCGGCGTCAGCGGCGGCGGTTGCGCCCCCGGACCACGAGCAACAGTCCGATGACCACGATCGCCACCACGATCAGGCAGCACAGGCCGCCGAGGATGCCAAAGCCACTGGAACGCGGACGCCGGCGCGCCGCTTCCAGGACGGTCTCGTTCGAGGCGGCCCACGCGGCGGCCGGCACGAGCACAGCGGCCACGACGGCGGTGACCGCCGCGGCCAACCGCACCCACCAGCGGGTCAAAGACGACATGCCCCCATGGTGCCCCCTGCCCGCAACCAGGTCAGGTGCACGTGTAGGGTGGGCGGGTCAACCCACCACCGGTGGGGGATC
>NZ_JAIBNX010000067.1:21792-28196 GCF_026130045.1 Micromonospora sp. CPCC 205371 | reverse complement strand
GTGCGGCGTACGCCACACCGGGCACGGCGTAGGGAGCGTCCCTCTATCGGGTGAACGCCTGGAACTCTGAGATCCGGACCTGCGGCGCGAACGCGCTGGCCGTCGCGCAGTCGGTCGCGGCCGTCGGGTCGTCGTCCTGCTCGCCGGCGTACAGCGGACCGCCGGTGCACTGGCTCGCCAGTACCTCCAGTCGCAGGTGTGTGGCCGCGGCCGGCGCGAACCGGAACGTGCGCAGGCTCAGCGCCGGCGCGGTGGGCCGGAATGCGCCCGCCGGGAACGCGTTCGACTCGCTCCGGTACACGCGCCGCCAACTGGCGTCGCTTGCGCAGTCGACCACGGTCGCGTCGCAGGCCCACACCGCGAACGAACGCAGCGCGGTGAACCTGTTCTGCGGGCCGTCGTCGACGTCGCCCTCGATCGCGGGACGCAGGAGAGCGCTGACGTTGACCGTGTTGACCAGGTGCCGGCCCTCGCCGGCGAGGTCGACGGTCAGGGTGCGGCCGGCGACGCCGTCACGAGACGCCCAGTTGGTGCCTTCGGTGTCGTCGATCAGCTTGTCGACGTTGAGCCCCGGTCCCGATGCGCCGGCGCCGGACGCGCCGGACGCGAGGTTGCGCGGCAGGTTGAGCTTGAGCTCCTGCGCGCGGCCGGGCAGGAAGAGCGTCGTGAACTTGCGATGCCCGAAACCGGCGCCCGCCGCCACGAGCTGGAACTGCTTACCCGGCACGATCTCGAAGGTGTCCGGCAGGTCGGTCTCCGGGTCGGTGTCGGCGACCGGGGTCGCGCGGGCCTCGTACCCGCCCACATACAGCTTGATCGACGCGCCCTCGGAGTCGCCGACCGCGCGCAGCGTCACGGTGGCGTTCCGGGCATACGGGGACACGAAGCTGGGCACCGGGTCGGCGTCGTTCGGGCCGCTCGTGGCGTCCTGGCCCATGCCGGACTCGGCGAACACGTCCCACATGAGCTGCTGGTTTTCCCCGCCGAAGCGGACCAGGTCGGCGGCGAGCATGTTGTCGCGCATGTCGAGCATGCTGAACTGGCTGCTGGCCTGGAGCAGGAACGAGTCGAAGAGCAGCTGCACCCAGCGCCGGTTGCCCGGGCACGCGTCCGCCGGCACCAGGCCGTCGGCGCACCGGGCCTGCAGCGACGGCGTGCCCTTGCCGTACCGGGCGAGGAACGCCGCCCGGAGCCGCACGTTCGTCGCGCTCCAGATCTCGCCGTCGGCGTGCACCTGCTGCCCGACCAGGTCATACCCGACATCGGAGTAGTTGAGCGGGCTCTTGCTGGAGTCGTAGTTGCGGATGCCGTTGGCGTTGTTGCCGGTCACGTAGGCGCCGATCACGAACGGGCTGTCGCCCTGCGCGCGGTACCCGTACTCGTGCAGGTACTCGGCGGCGAGCAGGTCGCTCCAGGACTCGCCCATCGCGCCGCCCTGCGCCGACCCGATGCCGGCGTCCGGCCCGGCGATCATGCGGTTGGTGATCGCGTGGCCGTACTCGTGCGCAATCACGGTCATGTCGTAGTCGCCGTCGACGCACGGCGGATAGACGCCACCGGCGACGGGCTGCCACAGGAACATGTTCGTGACCGGGACCAGGCCGTCGCGCGGGGTGTTCTGGTTGGCGTTGTTGCGGCTGCCGCCCAGCGCGTTGGCCTGCGCCCGGCCGAGCTCGGCGTCGCCGCCCAGGCCCTCACCGGTCACGTTGACCGTCTGGAGGTTCCACGCCGCCTCGGTGAAGCCGAGGTGGAACGCCCAGTCGTGCATCCGGTTGTGCATCGCGAAGAGGTTCGTGACGGCGGCGTCGGCGTCGTTACGCCGGGCGGAGGTGTACACGCTTGGGTTGCAGCGGGCCTGCCGCCACTGGTCGGTGAACGGGTAGATGTAGTCGCGGGTCGCGCTCGGTGTGGCGGGCACCGGCGTCGTGGTGCCGCCGAGGAACAGCACGGTGTCGGCGGAGTTGCCGCGCGACGTGAACGTCGGCGCGCCGTTCAGCACGTCCCACGCCTCTCCAGTGGCCGGGTCACTGGCGGCGCGCACGCACCGGGGCGCGGGCGAAAGGCACCACAACACCCGAGGGTCGCGGTTCGGCGGGATGGTGCTCGGCGGGGTACTCGGGAACACCGCCCACATTGGATTGTCGGAGTCGAAGTCGACGAGGTCTTCGCGCACGAGGACCTTGCCGGTGCGAGCGTCCACGTACGTGGTGACGGCCGTGGGATCGGCGGCGTCGCGGCCGTTGAGCGTGACGGCGTACGCCGCGCGGGGGCCGTCAAGCGGTGTCGGCACCGCCACGAGCCGCACCGCGCTCGACGCCACCTGCTCGGCGGCGAGCCCCACGTCGTCGCGCGCCGCCCGCACGGCGTCGGCCGCGACGAGCGTCGCCGGCTCCGGCGCCCTGGTGTCGCGGGACAGGGACGAAGTCACTCGCACCACCGTGCCGCCGTTCACCAGGATCGACGCGAGACCGTCGTACCCGGCGGGCAGGTCACCGAAGCGCTGCCGCAGCGTGACGACGGCACCGGACCCGATCTTCTGGACGAGCAGCACGTCAAGGCGGGCGACGGCCGACTCGTCGAGCCCGAAGAGGCCCTGGTTTCGCACGAGGTACTCGCGAGCGGCGGCCACCGGCTCGGCGGGCAGCCCGGTCGCGAGCGGCTCGCGTGCCGGGCCGAGTGCGCTGGGCGTACCCAGGGCGTTGAAGCGCGCGCCGCTCGCGAGGCCGCGCTGCTGGACGGAGGGTGCGACCCGACCGGCGCGATTGTCCTTGTCTTTGGACTCGTGAGTCTCGGCGGCGAGGCCCGCCGCCAGGGCCGGGGCGGACGGCGCGGCGCTCGCCGCGCTTCCCGGGACGATCAATCCTGCGACGACGACGGCAACGGCGAGCACGCTTCGCATGAGTCCCCCAAATACACGCCTTTGCATGCGTGGATACTCTGCGCTGCGAACCGGTGCAAGGGTCATTCCGGACCCCCGCCGCATCGTTACGGGTCAGCGACCTGCTATGGCGAAACCGTTATGGCCGAGGGCCGGCGCCGCACGCGGGCCGGCCCTCGGGATCAGCGGTGATCGGGTGCGTCAGGCGACGAACCGGCGGCGCTGGCGAGCGAACGCGATGAGCAGGACGCCGGCGCCGAGCAGCGCGACCGCGCTACCGATGTACAGGCCGACGCGGGTACCCGTGGTCGGCAGCTCGCCTCCGGTCGCTGGCGGCGGGGTGGTCGCCGGCGGTGTCGTCACGAAGTCCGTCGGAGGCACCGTGGTCGGCGGTGTGGTGACCGGCGCCGTGGTCGGAGGCGTCGTCGGCGGAGTAGTGGGCGGCGTCGTCGCCGGACCGGTCGTCGGCGGCGTGGTCGGCGGCGTGGTCGCCGGCCCCGTGGTGGGCGGCGCGGTGGTCGGCGTCGCGGGCGGCGTCGTCGTGGGCGACTCGTCGCCGCAGACGTACCAGTGGCTGATCTGCGGTTGCTGGCCGCCATCGTTGTCCGGCGCCCGCATGTCGTCGATGGTCACAGGCCCGGTGAACGGGCCCTTGTACACGTACGCGTTCGGTCCGCCCTTGACCACGACGCCGCTCGCGGTGTACCCGGAGTTGATCGTGACATCGATGAACAGGCCATCGTCGCTCACGTCGCCGCTGCCGGCGGCGGGGTTCGACGCCGTGCTGCTGAACAGAATCGAGCCGCTGAGCCCGGCCGCCTGACACGTGGTGATGTTGCCCCCGACGAGGGCCGGCGGCGGCGGCGGAACAGCGCTGGCGATGCCGCTGGCGAAGACAAGACCCGCGGCGCCCGCCGCCGCCAAGCCCATCGCGGTCCAGCGGAACTGGTTCATGCGGCGCCTTGCCGCTCGATATTCGGCGTTTTCGGCCCCAATGCCGGCCATCCGGCTTCCCCCTCGCATACGAACGATGCATCCAAGGGAAAAACGCCGAAATCGGAAGGCCGTTACGGCACACTCGCGCACATCGGGCGAGCCGGGAAGCGCCCTCCATATCGGATGTCAGCGGAACGACCGCGGCACGCGCGTATCGTAGAAGCGCACCGCGTTGTGTGCGGTGAACGCGTCGGTCTCGGCGACCTGATCCCAGATCAGATGCGCGCTGTTGCTCGTGTAGACACAGATGTCACCGTTCGCGTCCGGTCGCACGGCGACGAAGTTCGGGATCGACTGACCCTTGACGTAGTTGTTGTTCGACGCCGTCGGACGCCCCTCCAGGCACGGATACGCCGTGGTGTACCCCGCACCCACCGGCTCGGTCACCGTCAGATTGCCCATCACGGTGCCGACCGCCGAGTCGGCCACGTGTATGCGCACAGTGCCGCCCTTCGCGGGCTTGGCCCCGGTCCTCGTATCGTGTACGCGTAGAGCGTTGTGTGCGGTGAACGCGTCCGTCTCGGCGACCTGATCCCAGATCAGATGCGCGCTGTTGCTCGTATAAACGCACACCTCGCCGTTGGCATCCGGCTTCACCGCCACGAAGTTCGGGATCGTCTCGCCCTTGACGTAGTTGTTGTTCGACGCCGTCGGACGCCCCTCCAAGCACGGATACGCCGTGGTGTACCCCGCACCCACCGGCTCGGTGACGGTCAGGTTGCCCAGTACCGTCTCCTCGCTCCCGGTGGTCGCACGCACCTTGACCACCGCACCCGCGCGAGGCTTGGCCCCCGCCCGGGTGTCCAGCAGGCGAGTGGCCTTGTGCGCGGCCAGCGTGCCGGTCTCCGCCACCTGATCCCAGATCAGGTTCGTATCGCCGCTCGTGTACACGCAAATGTCGCCATTGGCATCCGGCTGGACCACGACGAAGTTGGGGATCGTCTGGCCCGCCACGTAGTTATTGTTCGACGCCGTCGGACGACCGGCCTTGCATGGGTAGACCGTGGTGTAGCCGGCGCGGTACGGGTTCGTCACCGTCAGGTTGCCCATCACGGTCCCGCCGCCCGCCTCACCCACGTGCAGCACCAGCGACCGGCCCGCGCTCACTGACCACGGCGGCGCCCCGACGAACGACCATTCGATCGGGTCACGCCCCGGCTGCTGCAGCTTCACGTGGTACCGGCTCCACGTCAGCCCGTCGCGCGGTAGCAGGAAGACCGCCCGGTCGCCCTCCAGAATCGCGCGCCCCGTCGGCCCGTACACGGTGTCGGTGGTCCGGAACGTGTGCTGGTCGACGACGCAGAGGCTGCCGTTGGCTGTGCTGAAGTCGGGCCCGTTGTCGGCGACCAGGGTGGCCGTGATGCCCGCTACCGGCGCCTCCGGCAGCAGCACCATGATGGGCAGCCCGACGCCACCGCCCCAGCCGTCGTCCTCCCAGCCGCACGTCTCCAGCGGGCTTGGACGCTCGTTGCCGGAGTACGCGATCAGGTTGGTCGTCACGCCCGGCCCGGGAAACACGATCGGCTCCTCGGCCGCCGGCACCGTGTAGTCCAGGCCGCTGAGCACGTTCAGGGCTGCGGTGCCGGTCAGCGGGTCAGCGGCGTAGGCCACCTTCGTCAGCTGAGCACGCAGCATCCCCAACCCGTGAAACGGCCCGGTCAGCCAGATTCGGACGTTCGTGACGCCATGGGTGCCGGCCCCGAAGACCAGCAGGCTCGCCCGGCCCGCCGCGTCGCCCTCCGGCGTGTAGAACGGGCTGGCCGGATTCTCAAGGTGCAGGTTGGCGTACTGGCCGGTCAGGTACTGCTGGGGCGTCTCACGCAGGTACGTCAGATGCTCGTGGATGCGGGGGGCCGGCGCGGGACCCCCCAGGGGGGGGCCCAGCCCGGCGGCCCCCCGGTACAGGTTCATCTCCGCGAGCCAGTCCGGCTCGGCCGCCGCCGCGGACGGCGGCACCGGCAGGAACGTCAGCACAACGGCGATGACCGCGAGCGCAGCCGTGACGATGCGACGAGGTGTGCGTGCCGGAGGCGCCATGGCCTCATAAAACGGTCTCGGATACGCCTGCCTCATCGGGGCATCAGGTCAGCCTGCCAACCGTTCGGGCTGTCTACAGTGGCCGCTCGCTCCGACCCCCGGGACATGTCCACAACGCGACAGGCAAGGTGTCGCGCGCCGGCTTGCACGGTATGGATCATCACCGGGCACGGTGCGTGCAAAAAAAGGCCCCTCAGAGAATCTCTGAGGGGCCTTTCCCTTGTAGCGGGGACAGGATTTGAACCTGCGACCTCTGGGTTATGAGCCCAGCGAGCTACCGAGCTGCTCCACCCCGCGTCGGCTCGTTAACAGTAGCGCACGGCTCCCTGTACCTCCAAAACGGCCCCCAGTGGCGTGCCCCACGGTGGGGAGCCCGCGCTTGAAGAGGGTGTTCCGCTGGCGGCGCCGATCAAGGCCATGTGCATGGATCAAGGAAAGGGGGGGAGGGCGAGGGGGGGGCGGGGGCCCCGGCCCGGTGCGCCCCCGGCCCGCG
>NZ_JAIBNX010000067.1:16252-21782 GCF_026130045.1 Micromonospora sp. CPCC 205371 | reverse complement strand
CAGGAGGGGGCTGTGGGGAGGAGAGGGGAAGGGGGGCCCCGGCGGCCCCCCGCCCCCGCCCCCCCCCTGTATCTAGCCGCCTGGTGTTGGGGATGGAGTGCCTGGTGGGGCCGACGGGGTTCCCGATGGCGCTGGTGTCGACGGTGCGCTGCCGGCGGCGTTCAGGGCGGCCTGGAACCCCGACAGGCCGACGTGGAACGCCTTGAGCCCCCGCCCCCCCCGCCCGAAGCCGCCGGCCGCGCGGGCGGCCTTGACCTCGGCCCAGGCGCTCCCCACCCGGTCGGCGGCGGCCGCCAGCTCGGGGGTCAGCGTCTGGTTGCCGGTTGTCGGCGGCGGATTCTCGCCGCCCGTTGTCGGCGGTGGCGCCCCGCCCTGCTGGCCCTGTCTGACGAGTTCCTTGATGCCGTCCTGGATGGTGTCGGCGAGCACCACGTATGAGCCGCCGTCGCCGTACGAGAGCAACACCTTCTGGAGCAGTGGGTACGCGTTCTCCTGGTTGCTCTTCACGTAGACCGGCTCGACGTAGAGCATGCCTTCGCCGAACGGCAGGGAAAGCAGGTTGCCGTACTCCACCTGGGCCTGGTTCGACGACAGCAGGTTGAGCTGCTGCCGGATCGTGGCGTTGTTCGTCATGCGCTGATGCACCTGAACCGGGCCAGAGATCGCCGTCTGATCAGGCAGTTCCCACACCGCCAGCTCGGGCTTGCCGTCCACATAGGAGCCGGCAATCAGAGCGGCCAGGTTTTGACGGCCGAGCGGTGTGACGGCCGAGGTGAGCTGGAAGCGGGGTGCCTCCTGACCGGGGAACTGGGTCAACAGGTAGTAGGGCGGCTGCTTCTCCTCGGTGTCTGGGGCGTCCGGGATGTTGGGCACCTCCCAGAAGTCCGAGCCGGAGAAGAAGTCGCCCGGGTCGGTCACGTGATAGCGAGCCAGCAGGTTGCGCTGGACCTTGAACAGGTCGGCCGGGTACCGGAAGTGCTGTGCCAGCTCCGCCGGGATCTCGGACTTGGGCTGCACCAGCTCGCCGCCGAAGGCCTTGTTCCACGCCTTGAGCACCGGGTCGGTCTCGTCGAACTGGTACAGCGTCACGGTGCCGTCGTACGCATCGACGGTAGCCTTGACCGAGTTGCGAATATAGTTCACGTCTTCTCGTGCCAGCGCGAAGGTACCGGTACCGGTGAGCTGGTCGCGGGTCTCGGCTTGCAGGTTGATCCGTTCGGAATACGGATACGTGCCGGACGTGGTGTAGCCGTCGAGGATCCACGTGATGCGCCCGTCGACCACGGCTGGGTACGGGTCGCCATCGATGGTGAGGAACGGCGCCACCTTCTCTACCCGGTCGCGCGGATTCCGTACGTACAGCAACTTGGAGTTGTCGTTGACGGCCTCGGAGAGCAGGAAGTTCGACTCCCGCTCCTTGATCGAGTAAAGCAGTCTGCGCATGAACGAACCGATCTCCACGCCGCCCTGACCGTCGTACGTGTAGTACTGCTCGCCGCCGCTGCTGATTGGCCGGTCGAACTCGACGTTCCGGCCCCCGTCGCCCTGGCCGACGATCGCGTAGTCGGAGCCGGTCTGGCCCATCTGCTCGCCGTAGTAGATCCGCGCCTGCTCGACGGGTATCTGCTCTTGCGGCGCGGCGCACGCCTCGCCGGTCTGCTCTCCCAGGTAGCCAGAGACGAAGTACGGCTGCCCGCCGCAGACCACCCGGTTGGCAGGCGCGCCGACCAGGCCGTACCCGTGGGTGTAGACGGTGTGGCGGTTGATCCAGTTGCCCTGCTGCTCGGTCAGCTCCCGATAGTTGATCTCACGCATGCCCACGACGTAGTCCTGGGTCTTGCCACCGATCGTGTACCGGTCGATGTCGAGCTTCTCGCCGAAGTCGTAGAAGCCACGCACCTGCTGGAGCTGGGTGTACGCCTGGGACACCAACTCCGGGTCGAGCAGCCGGATGTTGGGGACCACGGCCGTATCGGTGGCGAGGGTGGCCGGGGGCACCAGGTTGGTCGCGCCGTACGCCGTACTGTCCGCGTCCTTGATGCTGAAGGCCTCACGGGTCGCGGTGATGCTGCGCTCGATGTATTCCCGCTCCTTGTCCCGCACGCTCGGGTTGACCTCGAACGTCTGGACGGCCCACGGGTAGATGCCGCCGATCGCGACCGCCGAGATGCCGAGCAGCGCCAGCGAGACGCCGGGCCAGACGAGGTTGCGCATGACCGCGTTGGAGAACAGCACTATCGCGATCGCCACGACGATCGAGATGTAGGCCAGTATTTCCTTCGCCGGCAGCAGCGCGTTGATGTCGGAGTACCCGGCGCCGTAGAGCTTGGTGCCCTCGTTGTACGACAGCAGCAGCGCGCGCCGGTCCAGCACGTACGCGATCGCCTTCAGCAGGACGAACACCGCGACCAGCGACGTGAGGTGGGCGCGGGCGGCGGTGGTCATGCGGTCGCCGATGCCCTGCAGGCGCACGCCACCGAAGACATAGTGGACCGCGAGCGCGCCGAGGACCGACAGCACGACGGCGGTGAAGCCGACACCGAGCAGATAGCGCCAGAACGGGTACTCGAAGACGTAGAAGCCGATGTCGACGCCGAACTCCGGGTCTTTCACCCCGAACGGCTGGGCGTTGCGGAAGAGCATCCATTGGCTCCACCGGCCCTGCGCGGAGAGGCCCGCGAAGAGGCCGATGATGGCGGCGAGCGCCGCGATCCAGGTGCCGATGCGCGGGCTGAGCACCATCCGGTACCGCTCCAGCGTGGCCTGCTCGGCGGAGTGCGGCCGCAGCAGCGGGCGGAGCCGGTAGGCCAGGTACAGGTTGCCGCCGACGACGACCGCCATCGCCAGGCCGACGGCCAGGAACAGCAGGGTGCGGGTCGTCAGCACGTCTGTGAAGACCTGCGTGTACTGCACCTCGTCGAACCAGAGCCAGTCGGTCCACGCATCGACCGCCCAGCCCAGCAGGGTGAAGAGTAGGAACACCCCTATGAGTACGCCGACCGTGACGCGACCGCGTCGGCTCATCCTTGGAAGGGGACTACTACGCATGACCACGGCAGGCTCCGCAATGTTAGGGTCCGATCTGCTCCGATCAGGCCACCTACAGTACGGGGTGTACCTGGAGCGGCTCAGCAGAGGCTCGGCTGTGCTCCCTCACGCACCGCCTTCAGCGCCGCGAGCGCGTCGTCCAGCGTGCCGACCTTCAGCAACGGCAGGCCCGGCAGCGCGTTGTTGTTGGCTTCTTCGCAGTTGTCGGCGGGCGTGAGGAACGCCGTGGCACCGGCGTCCTTGGCGCCGACCAGCTTCTGCGCGATGCCGCCGATCGGACCGACGCGACCCTCGTCGTCGATGGTGCCGGTGCCGGCGATGATGTGGCCGCCGGTGAGATCGTCGTCGGTGTCGAGCTTGTCGATGATGCCGAGGGCGAACATCAGCCCCGCGCTCGGACCACCGATCTCGTCCAGGTCAATCTTGAGCTCGAACGGGTGCGGCTGCTTCTGCTCGATCTCGATGCCTATGCGTGGCGGCTGGCCTTCCTCCGCCCGCGTCGTGAGCCTGGCGCTGGTGGCCTTGCCGTCTCGCGTGAACTCCACGTTGAAGACGGTGCCCGCCGGCTTCGACTGGATCAGCTCGGTCAGCCGGGGCGCGGTGCTGATTGCCTGACCGTCGACCGCGGTGATCACGTCTCCGGCACGCAGTACGCCTTCCGAAGGCCCGCCGGCCACGACGTTCTTCACCGCTACCTGTACCGGATAGCCAAGCTCGACCAGCGCGGCGGTCTCGGCGCTGGTCTGCGACGCCGCGAACTCCTGCGCGTTGCGCTCCTCGACCTGCTTTTCGCTCTCGTCCGGCGGGTAGACGAGCTCGCGCGGCACCACGGCCTTCTCGTCGTTGAACCAGCCGGCGATCGCGGCGAGGAGCTTCACGTCGGGCTGGACCCCGACGGTGGTCAGCCGGAGCTGCCCCTTCGACGTCGAGGTCTCGGTGCCGGAGACCTGGATGACCTCCTTGCCGTCTTCCTTGCCTAGCGTGTCGACCGTCGGTCCTGGCCCCAGCACCACGTAGGGGATGGGTGCCGCAAGCACGCCTATGCTCAACAGCGCGGTGATCACCGCGCCGAGGAGGACAGTGACACCGCGACGTCTCATGCGCGAAAGCGTACCCACCCCGGTTTCACCCTGAGCTTAAGGACGTAGCCGGGCAGCCCACAGATGCCGCGCGTACCGTGGACTGCGTGCCTGATATCCCGTTCGGCTTCGCTCTCCCAGGCGCACAGCCGCCCGACCCCAACGACCCGCAGCAGATGCAGCAGTTCATGGCGCAACTGCAGCAGCTGCTCGCATCACCCGGCACCGGGCCGGTCAACTGGGACCTGGCGCGCCAGGTCGCGGTGAGCCAGCTCTCCCCCGCGGGCGACCCGGCGGTCAACCCCTTCGACCGCAACGCGGTCGACGAGGCGTTGCGCCTGGCCGACCTGTGGCTGGAGCCGACGTCCGCGCTGCCTTCCGGCATCCACACCTCGGTCGCGTGGAACCGCAACGAGTGGATCTACAACACGCTCCCCGTGTGGAAGAAGCTGTGCGACCCGGTGGCCGGCCGCATGGTCGCCGCCATGGGTGACCTTGTGCCGCCGGAGGCCCGCGCCCAGCTCGGCCCGATGCAGTCGATGGTCGCCACGCTCGGCGGCGCGCTCTTCGGGGGCCAGCTCGGCCAGGCGCTCGGGTCGCTCGCCGCGGAGGTGCTCTCCGCCGGCGACATCGGCCTGCCGCTCGGACCGGCCGGCACGGCCGCTCTCGTCCCCGCCAACATCAACCAGTACGGCAAGGGGCTGGAGCTGCCGCTCGACGAGGTACGCCTGTACGTCGCTCTGCGCGAGGCGGCCCACCAGCGGCTTTTCGAGCACGTGCCGTGGCTGCGCGGTCACGTGCTGACGGCGGTCGAGATGTACGCGGCCGGCATCACCGTCAACCGCGAGGCCATCGAAGAAGCGATGGGCCGGGTCGACCCGATGAACCCGGAGTCGATGCAGGCGATCGTGCTCGAAGGCATCTTCACGCCGGAAGACACGCCGGCGCAGAAGGCGTCGCTCGCCCGGCTGGAGACCGCGCTCGCGCTCGTCGAGGGCTGGGTGTGCCACGTGGTCGACAGCGCGGCCGGTGAGCGGCTGCCCAACGTCGCCCGCCTCGGCGAGGCGTTCCGGCGCCGCCGCGCGGCCGGCGGGCCGGCCGAGCAGACGTTCGCGGCGCTGGTGGGGCTGGAGTTGCGGCCGAGGCGGCTGCGCGAGGCGGCGGCGCTCTGGGCCGCGCTCACCGAGCACCGGGGCATCGCGGGCCGCGACGCCCTGTGGGGTCACCCCGACCTGCTCCCTTCCGGAGACGACTTCGCCGACCCCGAGGGCTACGCCCGTTCCCAGCTCGACCTGGGCAACCTCGACGACCTGCTCTAGGCCGCACTCCCCCGTGGTCAGGGGGGGCCGTTGTCGGGGGGGCTGGGAGGGGCCGGGGGGGGGTCCCCGCCGCCCCCGCCCGGT
>NZ_JAIBNX010000067.1:0-16242 GCF_026130045.1 Micromonospora sp. CPCC 205371 | reverse complement strand
TCAGGGCGTCCTGCTCACGGGCGGCTGAGGAGGGCCCGGGTGGTGTCCCAGCCCTCCACGGCTGGGTCGAGCGTCGCCAGGTCGGCTGGACCGCGCATGCGGCGCCACGCGGGCGAGACACCCACGTTCGCGCCGCGCGGTGCCGCGGCGCGCAGCACGGCCACCGAACCGCTGTCGAGATCGACGGCTGGCAGCCAGTCGGCGGCCGGCCGCCTGGCCGCCAGACCCAGCAGGCGGGGCCGGGGGTCGGCCGGCGCCGCGGCCAGCGGCCGGGTGGTCAGGGGGCGCAGGAGCTTCCCGAGCAGCAATCCGGGTACGTCCGGAGCGTCACCGGCCACCGCCGCGGCTTGCTCGAAGCCGTCCTTGGCCGCCGCCGCGAAGATCGCCGAGGCACTCAGATCGGGCACCTCGTAGACCGGCATGCTCGGCCAGGCCACCGACTCGGCGAGCGCGATGTCGCCGGCCGTCGCGGCGATGGCCGGCTCGACCTCGTTGAGCGTCGCGAGCAGGTCGACCACGTCTTCCGCCAGCGCGGCCCGCCACGTGTCGTGGTCGACGCCCGGAGGATGCCAGGTCACCGGTCCGAGGACCGCAATGATCACGCGTCGTACCACGCCAGAAGGCTATCCCAGCTTCAATCCGCCAGGACGACGCCGGTCGCGGCCGCTATCCCTTCGAGGTACCCCCGGGCACGCTCGGCCTTCGGATAGCGGCCCACAAGCTCCCAGAAGCTGGCGTTGTGGCTCGGCACGACGAGGTGGGCGAGCTCGTGCAGCAGCACGTAGTCGATCACCCACTCGGGCATCTCCTGGATGCGATGCGAGATGCGGATCGTGCGGTCGGCCGGCGTGCAGGAGCCCCAGCGGCCGTTCTGGTTGGTCACCCAGCGCACGCTCGTCGGTACCACGATCCGGGTGTGCTCGCTCAGGTAGCGCCCGATCAGCCGGCGCGCTCTGACCAGCAGCTCGTCGTCGGAGCGGCTCAGGCGTTCCTCGCGGGCGGCGAGCCGGGCGAGCATCCGGTCGACCCACTCGGTCTCCTCGGCCCGGGAGAACTGATCCGGGATGAGCACAACTACGCGCTCGCCGTCGCGGTACGCGGACACCGTCCGCCGCCGGCGCTGGCTGCGCCGTACTTCGACGACTGGCTTGCGCGCCGCAGCCATTACTGGCCCGCGCAGCCCCGGGCAACGTTCACGATGGCACGCTAATCCGTACGTGCCAGGTGGCCGCAAGAGTCAAGGCATCTTGCCCTGCCGGGAAAGTCCGTGTTTGAACGTTTTATCCTGAAAAAATCTTGCATGATTACAGTTAGTGATCACTGAATCAGGGGTGTTCTGAGCGGTTCCTCCGGCGTGTCCCGGCGAAACTGACTTATCCGGTACATTCCCCCGTGCACACTCACGTCGTCGGGTTCCTCACAGTGTCGACGCGTTGTCGACATGGAACTGCCCAAACATGGGTAGGGTCCGGCGGAACCGGCGGTCACAACGGTGGCCGCGGAGGGGGTCTCAGCGCCGGCGCCGTCCGGGCACCGGTTGGGGGGACGCCGGAGCGCAAAACCGGCAAAGAGCACAAGGAGGGGCACCGTGGCCACCAAGACCCAGACCTACAACGGGTATTGCGTCAAGTGCAAGGAGAAGCGGGACTTCGAGGGCACCGTCGAGGTGTCGAAGACCGGCATGAACATGGCCAAGGGCAAGTGCCCGGTCTGCGGCACGACCGTGAACCGGATCCTTGGCAAAGCTAAGTAATTAGCCAGCACACACGGAAAGGGGCGGCCTCCCGGCCGCCCCTTTCGTTTGGCTGATGTGAGCACGCCGCCACACACCGTCACGTGTCCACCGCCTGTGGACAAGCGGCGAAAGTCTGTGGATAACCCTGAACCTGGGCCTGCCCACCTGTGGACAACGAACGACGTGGTGCGAGGAAACGGTGACACCCTGTCATCCATGAGCAGCTCGCCGCCCTTCCTCCGGCCCACCCTCCTGCCCGGCCTGCACCGGATCTGGCGCGACCGGCACACCCTTCAGCTCGGCCTCGACCCGGCTCGCGCCGTGCTACTGGAGGTCGCCAACCCCAGCGCCGCCCGGCTGCTCGACCTACTCGACGGGGCGCATCCCGAGCGAGCCTTCTTCGACGAGGCCAGCAAGATCGGAGTGAGCCGCGACGAGGCACGGCTGCTGCTCGACGCGCTCAGGGGCGCCGGGCTCGTCGTAGCGGCACCGAGCCTGGTGCCCACGAGCCTTCCTGAGCCCGTACGCCGCAGGCTCGTCCCAGAGGCCACAGCGATGGCCCTACGGGGCACGGACGCGCCCGCCAGCCCCGCTCAGGTGCTGCGTCGCCGCGCTGCCACCCAGGTGGTGCTCACGGGGCACAGCCGGCTGGCAGCACCGCTGGCGGTGGCGCTCGCCCAGGCCGGCGTCGGGCACGTCCATCCGGCGCTCGCCGGGACCGTCGAAGCCGCTGACATGCCAGGTGGGCCCCTCTCCGCCGACGACATCCAACGGCCACGCGGGGCCGCCACCGCCGACGCCGTCGCTCGCGCCACACCGGACACCGACACCGGTCCGGTACGAAACGGACGACCCACCCTGGTCGTACAGGCCGGCACCGACCGGCCGGCCGCCCTGGTGGCCGCCGGGTTCGCCCAGCGGCGACAGGCGCACCTCGCGGTCGGGGTACGCGACGGCACCGCCGTCATCGGTCCGCTGGTGACGCCTGGTGGTGCGCCGTGTCTGAACTGCCTCGACCTGCACCGGAAGGACCGCGATCCCGCGTGGCCCGCCATCGCGGCCCAGCTCGCCGCCGGTGGCGTACCCGAAACGTGCACGACCCCGACGCTGCTCGCCGCCGTCGCGTACGCGGCCGCAGAAGCCCTCGCCTACCTCGACGGGGCGACGCCGGAGACGGTCGGCGCCGCGGTGGAGATCAGCACGCCCAGGCGCAGCCGGCGCCGCACCTGGCCGCCCCACCCGGGATGCGGGTGTGCCCGCACGACGCCCCGATGACATTCACAGCCGTCAAATCCGTGCACCGTCGGTCACAATGATCCGGTGACCGACATCCCTCGCCGCGCCGTGTCCCGCACCGCCAGGCTCGCCGCACTGCCGCTCGGGTTCGCCGGGCGCACCGTCCTCGGGCTGGGCAAGCGGGTCACCGGGCTGGCCTCCGAGGTGATCTCGGCAGACATCCAGCAGCGCACAGCCGAGCAGCTCTTCAGCGTGTTGGGGCAGCTCAAGGGCGGTGCGATGAAGTTCGGCCAGGCCCTTTCGGTGTTCGAGGCGGCGCTGCCCGACGAGTTGGCCGGGCCGTACCGCCAGGCCCTGACCAAGCTCCAGGAGTCCGCGCCGCCGATGCCCGCAGCCAGCGTGCACAAGGCGATCGCGGCACAGCTCGGCGACGGCTGGCGCGCGAAGTTCACCGAGTTCGACGACACGCCTGCCGCGGCCGCCAGCATCGGCCAGGTGCACCGTGCGGTGTGGAAGAAGGGCAAGCGCGAGGTCGCCGTCAAGGTGCAGTACCCGGGCGCCGGCGACGCCCTCGTCGCCGACCTGAAGCAGCTCTCGCGTCTCGGCGGCATGTTCCGCGTGATCCAGCCCGGCATCGACGTCAAGCCGCTGTTGACCGAGCTGCGCGACCGGATCACCGAAGAGCTGGACTACGAACTGGAGGCCGAGGCGCAGCGCGCGTTTGCCGCCGCGTACGCGGGTGACGATGAGATCTTCGTACCGCACGTCGTCGCGGCCGCACCCCGTGTGCTGGTCACCGAGTGGGTCGACGGCGTGCCGCTGGCCAAGATCATTAGCGAGGGCACCGAGGCCGAACGCGACGAGGCCGGGCGACTGATGGCAACCCTGCACTTCTCGGCGCCGGAGCGGGCCCGCCTCCTGCACGCCGATCCGCATCCGGGCAACTTCCGCATGCTGCCCGACGGCCGGCTCGGCGTGATCGACTTCGGCGCCGTCGCCCGCCTGCCCGAGGGCCACCCCGAGCCGATCGGGCGGCTGGTGCGACTGGCGCTCGCCGGTGACGCGGACGGGGTACTGGACGGGCTGATGGCGGAAGGCTTCGTCAAGGAGCACGACCCGATCGACGCGCACGCCCTGCTCGACTTCCTGCTGCCGATGCTGGAGCCGGTGGCGGCGGAGGAGTTCCGGTTCACCCGGGCCTGGCTCCGCGCCGAAGCCGCCCGGCTGGCCAGCCCGAAGAGCCCGGCGTACCAGTTGAGCCGCCATCTCAACCTGCCGCCCAACTACCTGCTCATCCACCGGGTGACGCTCGGCTCGATCGGCGTCCTGTGCCAGCTGGAAGCCAGGGCCCCGTACCGCTCCATCCTCGAACGCTGGCTCCCCGGCTTCGCCCCGCTCCCTTAAGAGCGGTGACCAGCCCGCCCGGGCCCGGGTGGGATAGGGGCCCCCCCCGGCGCGCGGCGCCGGGGCGAGATCCCCTAGGTAGCGGTCTAGAGAGTGCCCATCTCACGGGCCGCCTGCTGGCGGGCCCGCATCGCTACGCGACGGGCGGATCGGGTTGCGGTTGCCTCAGCGCTCGTGGTCTTGCCGGCCTGAGGCCTAAGCATTCGAGCCCGGGACAGCGCTTCGTGAAGTAGATGTTGCATTTTGGTGTCTCCAACTCGGGAAGTCTTGGATGTTCCGACGATCGGGTTCATGTCAGGCCGCCAGCCGAACGTTGTCGCGCGTCTCGGCGAGCCCAGTGGCCGCCATCCGCGCCTCGACCTCGACCCGCAGGGCTGCGTCACGCGCGACGTCCTCCTTGCGTGGACGGCCACGGGGCCGCTTGCGCGGAACCACCGCGCCACGCTCGAAGATCTCGCCGCCCCAGACACCCCAGGGCTCGGCCCGCTCCACCGCACCGGCCAGGCACTCGACGCGCAGCGGACAGTCCCCGCAGAGCGACTTGGCCAGCTCCAGCTCGGTGGGCGAGTCGGAGAACCACAGGTCAGGGTCGAACTTCCGACAAGGCAGGTTCGCCTCCAACTCGACACGCTCGTCGAGTGGGGCCAAGGCCAGACTCATCGCCCGGTCACCTCTCTCTCGCTTGTGGCTTTGTGGCGGAAATAACTGAGGCCGCGGATCCCGGTGTGCGGGTTCCGCGGCCTCGAGGTGAGCCGGTGATGGTCTTTTCAGACCGGCCTTCCTCGAGGTGGAACACCGCGGACATCCAGCCGCTTCTTGGCGCCAGCCGGGACGTCCTTAGCCGTGAACCCACTGATCCCGTAGCGTCCATCGATGAGCACCACGGTCTGCGTCGGGTTTACGGCCTGGACCTGGTGCACCTGCGGAACCTGCGGGACGTCGACACGCATGAGCCAAGTGGCGCATTCGGCCGACACCGGAGCGAGGGCAGCAGGCAGCGCCGACGGTCGCTCAATCAGATTGAAGATCTTCACCGGGGCCACCTCCTGTCTCTTACTCGTCGTCAGCTTCGGTCTCCGGTGCCTTGCGAGCAGCGTCAAGGCCGCCGCGCGCGAGGTGTGCCTTGAGGCTAAGCCCCTGCCCTGGGCGAGGGCAAACGGTTTTACGGCTATGTTGCGGAACTTTTTTCCGGAGCAAGATCATCTACGCTCGCGCCGCCCACCAGAGCGAGCACGGCCTCGCCGTACAGGCCGAGCTTGCGCGGGCCGATCCCCGCGATGGCCACGAGTTCGGCGGGTTTGCTGGGCTGTCGTTCAGCCAGCGCGACGAGTGTCGCGTCGGTAAAAACCACGTATGCGGGGACTTTCTGCACACCCGCTACTCGAACCCGCCATTCGCGGAGGCGCTCCAGCAACTCTTCGTCCAAATCGGACGGACAGCCCGCGCAACGCCCCAGCTTGCGGTCGGCGCCGGACATGAGCGTCGCGCCACACACCCGGCAGGAGACGATCTGCGCGCGGCGACGGTCGGGTTTGCGACTCAGCGGCGCCGTGCCGCCCGAAGAAGCTCCACCGCCCCGCTCGAACTGCGGCAGAAAACGACACGGGCGGCGGGCCCGGCCTCCCGGCGAGCGCGCCTGGCCGTATGAGAGCCACAGCCACTGCCGCGCCCGGGTGACGCCGACATACAACAGCCGGCGCTCCTCCTCCACCGCTTCCGGTGTCTTGGCGTACGTCGTCGGCAGCGTGCCATCGGACAGCCCGACCAGAAACACCGCGTCCCACTCCAGGCCCTTCGCCGAGTGAAGTGAGGCGAGCGTCACACCCTCTACTGTGGGCGCGTGCTGCTGCGCGGCCCGGCGCTGGAGATCTTCGACGAAGTCGGCGAATGACGCCGCGCCCTCCGCGAGCGTGACGAGGGCGGCGAGCGCCTCCCAGCGCTCGCGTGCGGCGCCACCAGACGGCGGCATGTCGCGCTGCCAGCCGGTGGCCGCGAGCGCCTCGACGACCGCCGGCACGACCGGCGCGTCGGCCGGTGTGGCGCGGGTCGCCGCCCGCAGCGCGATCATCGCCTGCCGGATCTCGGCCCGGTCGAAGAACCGCTCCGCGCCCTGGACCACGTACGGCACCTCGGCGGCCGCCAGCGCCTCTTCGTACGCCTCGGACTGCGCGTTGATGCGGAACAGCACGGCGATCTCGCTGGCCGGCACGCCCTCGGCGATCAGCTGCTTGCAGCGCACCGCGACCGCCGCCGCCTCACTCGGCTCGTCCGGAAAGATCCGCAGGTCAGGCTCGGGCCCCGCCGGTCGCTGCCCGACCAGCTCCAGCCGCAGCCGGGCCTCGGCGCCGCGGGCCTGGCGGATCACCGCGTTGGCCAGCCCGACGACCTGCGGCGTGGAGCGGTAGTCGCGGACCAGGCGGACCACGACGGCGCCGCGCCGCAGGCGCGGAAAGTCGATGAGGTATCCGGATGTGGCGCCCGTGAACGAGTAGATGGTCTGGCTGGCGTCACCCACCACGGTCAGGTCGTCGCGGCCACCGAGCCAGGCGTCGAGCAGCCGCTGCTGGAGCGGGTTGACGTCCTGGTACTCGTCGACCACGAAGTGCCTGTACTGAGCTCGCACCTGCTCGGCGACGTCGGCGTGCTCCTCGATGCCCCAGACAGCGGCGCGGAGCATGTCTTCGAAGTCGATGACGCCACCGGCACGCTTGACCCGCTCATAGGCCGCAAACACCTCGGCCACCTTCGCCGGCTCGTATGGCGGCTCGCGCATGGCCTTGGCCGCGGCGACGGCGTACTCGGCCGGCTCGACCAGCGACGACTTGGCCCACTCGATCTCGCTGGCGAGGTCGCGCGCGCCGGTGCGGTCGACGCGCAGCCCGGCGCGGCTAGCGGCCAGCGTGATCAGGCGCGCCTTGCTCTCCAGCAGCTCAGGCATGGCACGACCGTCGAGCAGCCGGGGCGCGAAATACCGCACCTGGCGTAGCGCCGCCGCGTGGAACGTGCGGGCCTGGACGCCGCCGACGCCTAGCTCGGCGAGCCGGGCGCGCATCTCGGCGGCGGCCCGCGCCGTGAACGTGACCGCGAGCACATGCCGCGCGACGATCTCGCCGGAAAGCACCCGGTGCGCGATGCGGTGGGTGATGGCCCGGGTCTTGCCGGTGCCCGCGCCGGCGAGGATGCACACCGGACCCGCGGGCGCCGTCACAGCCGTGCACTGCTCCGGGTCTAGCCCGGCCAGCACTCCCCTCGCCCGTGAGTCACCCGCCACAGCTAGGAATCATGACACCAACCCCCGACGTTGACCCGCGTGAGGCCCCTGGGCAGGCGGTGCCTGGACCGAGCGACGCGCCGACGAAGTCGCTGCGCGGCGCGAGGGAAGGCACCGCCTCTTAGGCCCAAGGGCCCGCGTGAGCGGAGCGAGCGCCAACCGGCACAACCCCGACGAAAGGACTTACTCGATGTTGACCATGTACTCGACGACCTGGTGCGGCTACTGCCACCGGCTCAAGTCGCAGTTCGATCGGGAGGGCATCGGGTACGTCGTGGTGGACATCGAGCAGGATCTGGCGGCCGCGGAATACGTCATGAGCGTCAATGGTGGCAACCAAACGGTGCCTACGGTGCGTTTCCCGGACGGAACCGCGCTGACAAACCCGTCGATCACGCAGGTCAAGGACCGGTTGACGCAGATAACTCTCTAATCGAAGAAGCTTTTGGCGGGGACCGGCAATCGGGCCCCGCCGGGTTCATACTGAGTCGGCCCACAGTGTTCCTCATCGAGGGAGACCAGTCGTGCCGCCAGCCCCCAGCCCGATGGTGCGGCGCCGAAGGTTGGGAACGGAGCTGCGCCGGCTGCGGGAGGCCGCCGGGCTGACCGGTGACCAGGTGGTGGCGCGGATCGGCTGGGCATCGGCATCCAAGCTCTCCCGGTTGGAAAACGGCCGGAGCCGCCCCGACCTGGGCGACGTGCTCGACCTGCTCGACCTGTACGAGGTGACGGGCTCTGCCCGCGACGACCTCATCGCGATCACGCGCGACGCCGGCAACACGCGGGGCTGGCTGCGGTCGTACCCCGTCATGACGCAGCGCCAGCGCGGATACGCCGAGTTGGAAGCCGGGTGTGCCGAGATTTTCGAGTACGGGCCGGCCATCATCCCGGGCCTGCTCCAGGCGCCTGAGTACACCCGTGTCCGGCTGCTTTCGTCGCGCCCGCTGCTCGCGCCGGACGACGACGAGGCCACCGCGCTCGACGAGACCGAGACCGAAATCGCGGCACGCAGCGCACGACAGGCGACCCTGACCCGCGAAGATCCGCCCCGGTACGAGGCGGTGCTGGACGAGAGCGCCCTAGGCCCGCGCGGTGGATCGGCCGACGTCATGGCCGTCCAGCTACACCGCCTGTTGCGCCTGGGCGAGTCACCCACGGTCACGATCCGGGTGCTGCCACACGCGGTGCCCCTCGCCAACTGGTTCGTACCGGAGACGGCATTCTCGATTTACCGGTTCGCGGACCCCGACGACCCGGACACTGTTGCCGTGGAGACGCTGGCGGCGGACATGATCCTGGCCGACGACCCCACGCTCACCCGATACCTTCGGGTAGCGGAGTGGCTGCGCGCGGCGGCGCTGCCACCCGACGATTCCCTCGCGTTCATCGCCGAGGTCGCCGCCGCGATCCGCCCCCCGAAGCGGCCGGCACAGCGCCGGCCACACGTGCACCGCTCAGCTCAGAGAGGAGTGGCCACATGAGGTCTGCCCGGTCGAACGCCAAGAACGTTCGTTGGCGGACAAGTTCCCGCAGCCAGAACACCAACTGCGTCGAGGTCGCAGCGCTCGGGCGGAGCAACGCCGCGCCGGTCGCCATGCGGGACAGCAAAGACCGTGGCGGCCCCATGCTGGTCTTCGAACGGCAGCGGTGGCGCGACTTCGTGGCGAGCACGAAAGACGGCGAGTTCGACCGCGCTCAGCAGTGATCAGGGGTTAGCCAGCGGGTCACCAGGAAGTACGCGATCGACGCGGGCGGCGGCAGCGTCAGCCGCAGGCCGTCGCCGGCGTCGACCCTCTCACCCGCCAGCGCCGCACCGATCTCGCGGCGCGTGAACCAGCGGGCGTACGCGATCTCAGCCGGATCCACGCGCACCGGCTGGCTCGGGTCGGCGTACGCGGTGAAGCCCAGCATCAGCGAGCCCGGGTACGGCCATGCCTGGCTGCCCTCGTACACGATGTCCCGGACCGCGACGCCGACCTCCTCGACGACCTCGCGCACGACGGCGGCCTCGGCCGATTCGCCGGGCTCGACGTACCCGGCGAGGCACGAGAACCGCCGGATGGTCGAACTCCGTCCCCAGGTCGCGTTGTTGCCAAGCAGGCACCGGCCGTCCGGCCCGGCGACGCCGTCGTGCACCAGCACGATCATCGCGGGGTCGGTGCGCGGGAAGCTCTGCGCGCCGCCCTCGTCCACACGCACCCAGCCGCCCTCGGCGAGCGTCGTGGGCAGGCCGGTGGCCGACGAGTACGGGTGACCGGCGTGCCACTGGGCGAGGGCGAGTGCCGTGACGAACAGGCCGGCGTCGCGGTCGCTGAGCTCGTGCCCCACCTCCCGCAGGCTCACCGCCGTGGCGCTCGGGCGCTCGGGCAGCGGCGCGTCGACCGCGAAGACGGGCGTGCCGTCCGGCTCCACGCCGAGGAAGAGCCGATCGCCGTCCGGCGCCTCCTTGGCGTCCAGGACGACCAGGCCGCCGTCGTCGAGCAGCGCGCGCCCCCCGCCCACCGAGTCGATCACCAGTACGCGGGCACGCGTCCAGGCGTCCGCCAGCCACTCGGGGTCGGTGCGGTGGTGCGCCGCCCGGTCGAGCGTGGATCTCGCGAGGGGCGGCAGCGCCACGTCAGGCCCGTTCGACCGCGGTCAGCGCGCGCAGCGGCCGCTCGACCTTGCTCGCGTCGCCGAGCAGCACGGCGACCGCCTGGCTGGGCGCCAGGTACCGCGCGGCGGCCGCTGCCACGTCGTCGCGCGTCGCCTTGGCCAGCCGCACCGCGTGCTCGGCGAGGTAGTCCAGACGCAGCCCAGAGCCGGCGTACGTGCTGGCCAGGCTCGCCAGACCCGCCTGGGTCGACATGCCGAGCTGGAGGGTGCCCAGGGCGTACTGCCGGGCCTGCTCCAGCTCCTCGTCCTTGGGCGGGAGCGAGGCCAGCCGGCCGAGCTCGTAGAACGTCTCCAGGAGCGCGGGGCCGGTGACCTCGGTGGCCACCTCGGCGGCGACGATCAGGGCTGATCCGGCATCCGAGTGCTCGATGCCCGAGCTCGGCCCGTACGTGTAGCCCTTGTCCTCGCGGATGTTCTCCACCCAGCGCGACGAGAAGTACCCGCCGAAGACCAGGTTGGCGAGCTGGAGCACCGCGTGGTCCTCGTGCGTGCGCGGGACGGCCGGCAGCGCCATCCGCAGCGACGACTGCACCGCGCCCGGCCGGTCGACCAGCGTCAGCGGGCCCGGCACGAGCTCCGGCACGGGTGGCAGGTCGGCCTGCTTGCCGCCGCCGTTCCAGGTGCCGAGCGCCTTCTCCGCCGCATCGATCGCCTTTTCCGGGTTGATGTCACCGACCAGGACGAGCGTGGCGCCGGCCGGGTGCAGCCGCTCGCCGTGCAGCGCCCGGATCTGCGTCGGCCGGACGGCGCGGACCTGCTCGGCCTCGGGCGTCTGCACCGCGTACGGGTGCTTGCCGTACATGCGCTTGAGCAGTGCGACGCGGGCCAGGTGCGACGGCTGGCTCTGCGCGACCTGGATGCGATCGATCAGCCGGCTGCGCTCGGTGGCGACCTCGTCGGCCGGGTACGCCGCGCCGATCAGCACCTCGGCGAGCAACTCCAGCAGCCGGTCGAGACCGGACACCAGGCCGTTGCCACTGATCATCAGCCGGTCAGGGTCGACGCCAGCGGAGAGCCCGCCACCGACCGACTGGAGCTCGGCTGCGATCTCCACAGTGGACTTATCGGCGGTGCCGGAGAACAGCGTCTGTGACAGCAGCGCGGCCCGCGCCAGGTTGGCTTTCCCGAATGGCACCCGCAGCCGCACCTCGACCAGCGGCACCGCGGGGCGCCGGATCGCCAGTACGGTCAGGCCGTTGGGGAGCTTGCGCTCGATCTCCTTGGGGAGCTTGAGCTTTTTGGTGGGGCCGAGGTCTGGCAGTGTCTTGAAACCCTGCGTCTTCATGCGCCCGCTCCCGGTACGACTTCGATGGATGCCCGGCGCTGGGTGCGCAGCGCTGCGGCCGCCTTCCGGATCTGCGCCTCGGTGACCTCGCCCACCAGCCGGGGCAGCTCGTTGAGCAGTGCCGGCTCGCCCCGCTGCTGCTCCAGTACCGCCATCCGCAGTGCTCGCCCGAGCACCGCGTCGGTGTCGCGCAGCAGGTGGGTCGCCATCCGCGCCTGGGTGCGGGCCAGCTCGCCGTCGGCCAGGCCGTCGGTGGCCAGCCGGTCGAGCTCCTCGTCGATCGTGCGCAGCACCTTGTCGGAGTCGCCGCCGGGCGGCAGGTGCGCTTGGAGCAGGAACGCGGTGGGGTCGCGCACCTCGTACGCCTCGCCCAGGAAGCCGATGTATCCGCCGACGCTGGTGACCGTGCGGTCGCGCAGCACCAGGCGCTCGACGAGGCGGGA
The DNA here is from genome assembly GCF_026130045.1 of Micromonospora sp. CPCC 205371. Lineage (GTDB taxonomy): Bacteria > Actinomycetota > Actinomycetes > Mycobacteriales > Micromonosporaceae > Phytohabitans. The sequence goes on along the minus strand of NZ_JAIBNX010000067.1, from coordinate 4,213 downwards.
CGCGTCGCCGTCGGTGAGCACCTCGGCGAGCACCACGTATGGCAGGTAGCCGGCGAAGTCGTTCACGGGGTCCGGTACGCGCCAGCCGGCGGCCACCGCGGGCAGGGGCGCGAGCGGGTCGGTGTACGACTCGCGGCGTTCGGCGGTCAGGTCGGGCTCGCCGAAGCTGGGGCGCTGCGGCGCCGGGCGCGCGGGCACGTCACCGAAGTGCCGCTCGATCAGCGCCATCGCCTCGTCGAGGTCGATGTCGCCGGCGACCGACAGCACCGCGTTGCCGCAGGCGTAGTACCGGTCGAAGAACTCGGCCGCGTCGCTGACGGTCGCGCTCTCCAGGTCGTCGAACGAGCCGTACCCGTCGTGTGCGTTGGGGAACGTGTCGAACATGACCGGCGGCAGCTTCAGCCAGGGGAAGCCGCCGTACGGCCGGTTGAGCACGTTGACCCGGATCTCCTCTTTGACCACGTCGACCTGATTGCGCAGGTTCTCCTCGGTCAGGCGAGGGCCGCGCATGCGGTCGGCTTCGAGGAAGAGCGCCCGCTCCAGCGCGTTGCTCGGAAGCGTCTCGAAGTAGTCCGTGTAGTCCAGGTGGGTGGAACCGTTGAAGGTGCCCCCTGAACCCTGCACATGACGGAAATGCGCCAGTTTCTCAAGGTTTTCCGAACCCTGAAACATCAGGTGCTCGAAGAGGTGCGCGAAGCCGGTGCGCCCCTCGGGCTCAGACCGGATGCCGACGTCGTAGACGACCGCCACACCGATCACAGGGGCGCTGCGATCGGGGGCCAGCACCACCCGCAGGCCGTTGTCGAGCGTGCGCCGCTCGACGGGATACTTCGTCGCTGGAATCCTTGATCTCCGCGCCACACGGCGACAGTAGCGCGTCATCCCGTGGCGTGCCGCACCCGGCGCTCGTTCGGCGTATGTTGCCGCACCCCCCTTGACAGGCGGATATCCGATCTAGTCCACTGGACCTACCAAACAAGTAGGGATACTCGGGATGGGACCTTGGATGAGCCTGCGTGCTCTGGCGACCGTCGCGGTGCCCGCCACTGCCGCGCCCGGCGGCGCCGCCGCGTGCGGCGACGACAGCGGCGACGGTGGTGGCTCCGGACCGGTGACCCTCCGCCTCGGCTACTTCCCCAACATCACCCACGCTCCCGCCGTCGCCGGCGTGGAGAAGGGCATCTTCGCCGAGAAGCTCGGCAGCGGCGTCAAGCTGGAAACGACCACCTTCAACGCCGGCCCGGCCGCGGTCGAGGCCATCTTCTCCGGTGCGCTCGACGCCACCTACATCGGTCCAAACCCGACCGTCAACGCGTTCTCGAAATCCAAGGGCGAGGCGATCCGGGTCATCTCCGGTGCCGCCTCCGGCGGCGTCGCGCTCGTCGTGAAGCCCGAGATCAACAACGCCGAAGACCTCAAGGGCAAGAAGATCGCCACGCCGCAGCTCGGCAACACGCAGGACGTGGCGCTGCGCTACTGGCTCAAGGAGAAGGGCTTCACCACCACCAAGGAGGGTGGCGGTGACGTCAGCATCGTGCCGCAGGAGAACGCGCAGACGCTGGAGACCTTCCAGAGCGGCGCGATCCAGGGCGCGTGGGTGCCCGAGCCGTTCGTCTCCCGCCTGGTCAACGCCGGCGGCAAGGTCCTCGTCGACGAGCGTTCGCTGTGGCCCGACGGCAAGTTCGTCATCACCAACCTGATCGTCAGCAAGAAGTTCCTCGACGCGCACCCCGACGTGGTCCAGAAGCTGGTCGAGGGCCAGGTGGCCGCCAACGACTTCGTCAACGAGCAGCCGGCCGAGGCACAGCAGGCGATCTCTACGCACATCGGCAAGATCACCGGTAAGCCGCTGGACATCAAGCTGATCGAGCAGGCATGGCCGTCGCTGACCTTCACCAACGATCCGATCGCCTCGTCGCTCAAGACCGGCCTCGACCACGCGGTCGCGGTGGGCCTGACCGAACCGGTCGACCTGAACGGCCTTTACGACCTCAAGTACCTCAACGAGGCGCTCAAGGTCGCCGGCGAACCGGAGGTCGTACAGCCATGACGTCGGTCGCGCTCACCGGGATCACGAAGGTTTACGGTCGCGGACCCAGCGCCGTGCTGGCCCTCGATGGGGTGTCGCTCAACGTGGCTCCGGGCGAATTCGTGTGCCTCGTGGGCGCGTCCGGCTGCGGAAAGAGCACGCTGCTCAGCCTGGTGGCCGGTCTCGACCGGCCATCGGGCGGCAGCATCGCCGTCGAAGGTGGCACGACACCCGGGCTCATGTTCCAGGAGCCCGCGCTCTTTCCCTGGCTGACCGTCAGGGCCAATGTGGAGCTTCCGCTCAAGCTCGCCGGCGTGCCCCGGGCCGAACGCAAGGCTCGGGTCGCGGAACTGCTCGGCACCGTCCACCTCGGAGAGTTCGGCGATCGGCAGCCGCACGAGCTATCCGGTGGCATGCGCCAGCGGGCCGCGCTCGCCCGCACGCTCGCGCTGGACACGCCGGTACTGCTCATGGACGAACCGTTCGGCGCGCTCGACGCGATGACCCGCGACATCCTGCACGACGAGTTGGAAAGGATCTGGTCCGAGCGCCGGCTCACGGTCGTGTTCGTCACACACAACGTGCGGGAGGCGGCCCGGCTCTCCGACCGCATCGTGCTGCTGTCCAGCCGGCCGGGCCGGGTCATCTCAGAGACCCGGGTCGACATCCCCCGTCCTCGCCGCATCGACTCGTCCGACGTGGCGGCGATCGCGGCGAAGGTCACCGAGGAACTCCGCAGGGAGGTCGGCCGCCATGGCCAATGACGTACTCACCCGCGACGACAGCACCATCTCCGGGCTCGACGCACTGGAGATCGCCAGCAAGCAGAAGGTCACCAGCCGCGTGGGGCGGCTGTGGTCGGCCACCTGGCCGAAGGTCGCCGCGATCGCCATCGCCATCTTCATCTGGCAGGTCGTGGTCTGGAGCGGCTGGAAGCCTCCGTACTCCCTGCCCCCGCCCGCCGACGTCTTCAGCGACCTCGGCAGGTACGTCACCGAAGGCGCGTTCTGGCACGGACTCGCCACCACGCTCCGGCGTGCCGCCGTCGGTTTCGCGGCCGCGGTCGCGATCGGGCTCGCCGTCGGGCTGGCGGTGGCCAGGGTACGCATCCTGCGCGCCGCCATCGGCTCAATGATCACGGCACTCCAGACCATGCCGTCGATCGCCTGGTTCCCGCTGGCGATCCTGCTCTTCCAGCTCAGCGAGCAGGCGATCTTCTTCGTCGTGGTGCTCGGCGCCGCACCGTCGATCGCCAACGGCGTCATCTACGGCCTGGACTACATCCCGCCCCTGCTGCTGCGTGCCGGCCGCAACATCGGAGCGCGCGGCGCCAGCCTGTACCGGTACGTCATCGTGCCCGCCGCGCTGCCCGCGATCATCGCCGGGCTCAAGCAGGGCTGGGCGTTCGCTTGGCGCAGCCTCATGGCCGGCGAGCTGCTCGTCGTCATCGCGACCAAGACCTCCATCGGCGCCCAACTGACGTACGCCCGGGAGCTCTCCGAAGCGGAGCGGCTGATGTCCATCATGATCGTCATCCTGGTCGTCGGCCTGGTTGTGGACGCCGCGTTCGGCGCCGCCGACCGAGCGGTACGCCGGCGATGGGGAGTGCTCGACCAGGCAGGAGCGTGAGTCCTTGTACGTCTCCGCGCGCAGCGACTACGCCGTCCGGGCGATGCTCGCCATCGCCGCCGACGACAGCCCCGAATTGGTCAAGGCAGCCGCACTCGCCTCGGCTCAGCAAATCCCGCTCAGCTTCCTACAGGGCATCCTGCTCGACCTACGCCGGGCGGGACTCCTGCACAGCCACCGCGGCGTCGAGGGCGGATACGCCTTGTCCAGACCGGCCAGCACGATCACCGTCGGCGACGTGCTGCGCGCCGTAAGCGGGTCATTGACGACGGTACGCGGGCTGCCGGCCGACTTCGCCACCTACCACGGCGTGGCCACCGGCCTGCGTGACGTCTGGTTGGCCGTGCATTCGGCGATCCAGGATGTGGTCGACCAGACCACGCTCGCCGACCTCCTGGTCCGTCCATATCGGAGCGCCGTCCCCTAACCGCACCGCCCCGCCCTGCCCCCGCCGCACCCCCGCTGCGGCACCGGCCGCCCCTTCCGCCGGTCAAGGGCGTACGCACGTGGTTGGATCTCTTTTCCGCGTGCTTTTGCCCTTGATCCATGCCAGCG
>NZ_JAIBNX010000066.1:11896-38404 GCF_026130045.1 Micromonospora sp. CPCC 205371 | reverse complement strand
CGCAAGCTGGAGCAGGAGTACACGAAGGACGAGATCCTCGGCTTCTACCTCAACGCCATCTACCTCGGTCGCGGCTGCTACGGCATCGAGGCGGCGGCCCAGTGCTACTTCGGCAAGTCGGCCCTGACCAAGCCCGGTCAGCCCAACGCGCTGACCGCGGCCGAGGCGGCGGTGCTGGCTTCGGTCATCAAGCAGCCGGAGCCCGACCCGCTGACCGGGCACCAGGGCTTCGACCCGCAGGTGAACCTGCCGGAGGCGCAGGCGCGGTGGGGCTACACGCTCGACAACATGGTCGAGAAGAAGTGGCTCAGCGCGGAGGAGCGGGCCGCGGCGCAGTATCCGAAGTTCAAGCAGTACGACCCGAAGAAGTGCCAGGTCGGCTGCGGCCTCGACAAGCCGACCGGAAACGTCGTCAACTACGTGCGCGAAGAGCTGGAGGCGATGGGGATTCCGGCGGCCGAGTGGAAGAAGGGCGGCTACCGGATCACCACGACGATCAACAAGAAGGCGCAGGAGGCGGCCGAGGCCGCCGCCCGCCGGGCGAGCAAGACCTCGCCGATGTCGAAGCTGCCGGCTCACTACCAGGCGGCGCTGGTGGCGGTCAATCCGAAGAACGGCCGCGTGATGGCCTACTACGGCGGCGACAACGGCACCGGCACCGACTTCGCGGGCATGAACGGTGACGGCACCGGGCCGCACGCGCCCGGTTCGACCTTCAAGATCTACACGCTGGCGGCGGCGATGCGGGCCGAGATCCAGATCGAGTCGTACTGGGACGTGACGAAGGACGACGACGGCGGCCGCAAGATCAACAATGCGGGACGCACCAACATCCCCTGCGGCAAGTCCTGCACGCTGGAGCATTCGACGGTCCAGTCGTACAACGTGCCGTTCTATTGGATCTCCAAAGATCTCGGTCCGGACAAGGTCGTGCAGGCGGCCCGCGACGCCGGCATCACGATGATGAAGGACACCGAGACCGGCGAGGTGCACGATATCGCCAAGGCCGACCCGAAGTCCGTCGCGCCGAAGTACTTCGACAACGAGGTCGGCTTCGGCCAGTACCCGGTGACCGTGCTCGACCACGCGAACGGTGTGGCGACGCTCGCCAACCGTGGCCTCTACATCAAGGCGCACTTCATCGCGAAGGTCGAGCAGCGCAACCCGGCGACCGGCAAGTACGACCGGGTGCCGGGCACCGGCGAGAAGGTCAAGTCGGTGCGCAAGTTCGAAGAGGCGCAGGTCGACAACATCAACTCGGTGCTCAAGCAGATTCCCGGCAACATCGGCAAGGGGCTCGTCGGTGGCCGGGAGGCGATCGGCAAGACCGGCACCTGGGAGCTGGGCCCGAGCGGCAAGAAGGGCGACAGCGGCGACGCCTGGATGGTCGGCGCGACCCAGCAGATGGCGGCCGCGGTCTGGGTCGGCACCTCGGGCGCCCGCAGGGCCATCAAGGAGACGAACGGCAATGCGATGGGTGGTGGCGGCACGCCCGCGGCCATCTGGGAGCTGTTCATGGAGAAGGTGCACAAGGACCTGAACCTTGACCGGGAGTCGTTCGCCGCGCGCAAGGACATCGGTGACCCCAACAGCCCGTACCCGAACGGCGTCAAGCCGCAGGAGGAGCCCGTCGACCCGTGCGAGCTGCTGCCGGAGGGCGCCTGCGGCGGCGACGACAACGACGACGGCCGTGGTGACGACGATGACGACAACGACAACAACAACGGCCCGACGATTCCCACGCCGGCCTTCACTGGACGACCACGAGATTGACGCTCGCCAATTGAATTGATAGCTTTCAATTCATGCAGCGATCCCGTGCCCTCATGGCGGTCGCCCTCGGCGGCACGCTGGTCACGCTGGCCGCGTCGGCGACGGCGCTGCTCGCCCCGCGGGTGAGCGCACAGACGATGGCGCCGTTCGCGGCTGCACCCGCCTTTCCCGGCGCGGTCGGCTTCGGCGCGGCCGTGACCGGGGGACGGGGCGGTGCCGTCTACCACGTGACCAACCTGAACGACTCTGGCCCGGGCTCCTTCCGCGACGCGGTCAGCCAGGGGCCACGGATCGTGGTATTCGACGTGGGCGGATACATCAACCTGGCTTCGCCGCTGAGCATCAAGAGCAACATCACGGTCGCCGGCCAGACCGCTCCGGGCGACGGCGTCGCCACCCGCGGATACCAGGTCTCGCTCTCGAACGCCGACAACGTGATCGTGCGGTACATGCGCTTCCGGCACGGGCTGACGCCGAGCCAGAACCGTGACGGCATCACCATCAACGAGGGCAGCAACCAGATCTTCGACCACGTCTCGGTCTCCTGGGGGCGAGACGAGAACTTCTCCATCAACAGCAGCACCAACATCACGGTGCAGAACTCGATCATCTCCGAGGGCCTCGACCCACACTCGTGCGGCGGGCTGATCCAGAGCGACGGCGTGACCCTGTTTCGCAACCTGTACGCGCACAACAAGACCCGGAATCCAAAGGTCAAGGGGCGCAACCAGTTCGTCAACAACGTCGTCTACAACTGGGGGTCGGACGCCTACATCGAGGGCGACTCCGCCGGGCGCAGCGACGCCAACGTGATCGGCAACTACTTCGTCAAGGGCCCGTCGACCGGCACCGCCGGCCCGTTCACTCGGGGTAACCTCAACTTCCACATCTACGCGTCCGGCAACTACTACGACGCTGACAAGGACGGCGCGCTGGACGGCCGGCCGACGACGGCGGCCGACCTGGGCAACGTCGTGGTGGAGCCGGCACCGTTCCCGTCCCGGGCGACTACCCCCGTCTCGGCGTCCGCCGCGCACCAGGCCGTTGTCGACCAGGCCGGTGCGTCCCTGCGGCGAGACCCCGTCGACCGCCGGCTGATCACCGACCTGACCCGCCAGACCGGCGCGATCATCACCGATCCGGCGGCCGTGGGCGGCTTCGGTTCCCTCGCGGGCGGCCCGGCACCTCCAGACGGCGACCGTGACGGCATGCCGGACGCGTGGGAGCGATCCAACGGGCTCAACCCGGCGAACGCCGCCGACGGCGACGACTACGCAGCGGATGGCTACACCAACGTCGAGCGGTACCTGAACAGCATCGCGCCCTGACGGCGGCCGCCACCCGCCGTCTACCCACAGTGACCTTGCGCGGGCGTGCTATCCGTGTGTGCAGCATGGATCAGCACGCCCGCGCCTCGCCGCGCAGGCGCGTCACGGGGAGCGTGTATGGGCGAGCGGGAACACCGTCGTGGGGACCTGACCCCGACACTGCTGGACGCACCGGTCTGGTCCGACGCGCTCGTCGAGTCGGCGGGGATACCCATACGCGACGCGCCGTTCGTCACCGTGGGCGGCGGGATCGGCTCGTTCGTGATGGTCGACTACCTGCGCATCGCGGGCGTGCCGACCTCCGACATCCGGGTATTGTCCAATATCGACCAGCCGTGGCAGACCTACCAGTACCTGACCCGCGTCTCGCAGATACCGGAGCCGGAGCGCATCCGCTCGGACTCCTCCTCACGGCCGGACAACATCTGGGGCTTCCCGTCGTACGCGCTCAGCGAGGCGTGGCGTGACCGCACCGCCCGCCCCCTGCTCCACGTGCTCGGCGAGCCCATCTTCGCGGACTACTGGACACCGCGCGTGGGCGACGTCTTCGCGAGCATGGCGCGGGAGGCCGCCCGCATCGGCTATCCCCGGATGCTCGACAAAGGCGTCGTGCGGATGGTGCGCCGAAGAGACAAGGGCGGCTACTTCACGATCCTGACCCCGCCGGAGGGCACGAGCCAGACGCGCCGGATCGCGTACCGGTCACGGTTCACGCACGTCGCGGTCGGCTATCCCGGCCTGCGGTTCCTGCCGGACCTGCAGGAGTTCCGGGAAAAGTACGGCGACTACACGCGCGTGGTCAACGCCTACGAGCCGCATGAGCACGTCTACGAGTTCCTCAAGACCCGCCCCGGCACGGTTGTCGTGCGCGGCGGCGGGATCGTCGCGTCCCGGGTGCTGCAGCGGCTGATGGACGACCGCGAGCGGCACGGCCTGCAGACGAGGATCGTGCACATCTTCCGCACGTTCGTCACCGGCGCGCACGGTCCGCACCTCTGGGCCCGCCGCAAGGGCGGCGACGGCTGGGCGTACCAGGGCTTCAACTACCCCAAGTCGGTGTGGGGCGGCCAGCTCAAGGCCCGCATGCGCAAGCTGGACGGCGCCGAGCGCGCGGCCCTGTACAAGGAGATGGGTGGCACCAACACCCCGAAACGCCGCCGGTGGCAGCAGCAGATGCGCGCCGGCCGCGAAGGCGGCTGGTACGAGGCCTTCCAGGGCGTGGTGGAGCGCGTCGAGCCCGGCGTCGACGGCACCCTCACCAGCATCGTCGCGAGCGACTCGGGGACCCGGAAGGTCGGCTCCAACTACATCATCGACTGCACCGGCCTGGAGGCCGACATCGCCGAGCACCGCATCCTCGCCGACCTGCTCACCCACGCCGGCGCCGGCCGCAACCCGCTGGGCCGGTTGGAGGTCGAGCGGCATTTCGAGGTCAAGGGGACGGCGAGCGGAGACGGCGCGCTGTACGCTACGGGCGCCGCGACGCTCGGCGGATACTTCCCGGGCGTCGACACGTTCCTCGGCCTCCAGGTGGGCGCACAGGAGATCGCCGACGACCTCGCCCGGCGCGGCTTTTGCCGCCGCATCGGCCCCATCCGGTCGGCCACCCAGTGGGTACGGTGGGCGCTCGGCCGCCCGGTGAAGGAGGCCTGACGTGGTGCCCGTGCTGCTCGGCCGGATACAGACCCGGCTGTTCCTGCTCGCCCTGGTGGGCTCGGCGGTCACCGCGATCGTCACGCCGCTCGTCGGCGCGCCCTACGGCACCACGTTCGCCATCCTGGCCGCCGTCGCCGTGCTCGGCATCGCCTGGGAGCTGCTGTACCACCTGCTGATGCAGTTCCGATGGGAGAAGGATTGGCCATCGCTGTTCGGGCTGCTCACGGCGGTACCGGAGGGATTGCTGCTGTGGGTGCTGCTGCGGCTCGGCGCGGTGCCCACTGTGGACGCGGCGCCGTCGCTGGCGGCGTATGCCGCCCATTTCCTCGCCGTGTGGATCGCGGTCTGGCTGGTGGCCAACGGGCCGATGCGGGTGCCGTTCCTGCGCTGGCGCTTTCACGGAGGGCGGCTGATATGAGCCCGCGCCAACCCGATCCCACCGCGCCTTTCGAGGCCGTGCTGCTGATTCCCGGCGCGGGGGAGGCGCCAACGGTGCGCTACGACGGGCCCTCGGTCGTGCTCGTCGAGGGCGTGCACTGCGCCAACGGCCACTTCAACGATCCCGCCTTGCGCTACTGCCAGCTCTGCGGCATCTCGATGGCGCAGCTCACGCACGTGACGACGCTCGGGCCGCGACCGCCGCTGGGCGTGCTGCTGCTCGACGACGGTGCGACGTTCCGGCTCGACGCCGACTATGTCGTCGGGCGCGATCCACATAGGAACCCCGCGGTGGCCGCCGGCAGCCGGGCGCTGCGCGTGTCCGGCGCGGTGAGCGGTGTCTCCCGGCATCACCTGCGCATCTCGCTCGACGGCTGGACCGTGCGGGCCACCGATCTGGGCTCCGTCAACGGCACGCACGTCGAGGTACCGGGCGAGAGCGGCCCGCGGCGGCTCGACCCGGGCAAGCCCGCCGAGATCCCGCCCGGCACCCGCGTGCGGTTCGGGTCGCGGTGGCTGCGCTACGAGTCACATCGCAACCCGTGAGCCGAACCGACCCAGGAGACCACATGCGGGGCATCGCCGACTACGAGTTCATCCGCCCGCTCGGTTCGGGCAACCACGGCCACTACTACCTGGCGAACCGGCCGTCCCGGCTGCCCATCGAGGCCGCGCAGGTGGCCGTCAAGGTACTGGCGGCGGAGTCGACCGAGACCGCCTTCCGCCGTGCCACGCGCGAGCTGAAGGCGTTCGCCGCGGTCCGCTCGCCGTACCTGGTCGCGCCGTACGACGCCGGGCAGCAGGACGGAGTCTTCTACTACGCGACGGCGTACCTGCCCGGCGGCTCCCTCGCCAACCCGGCGTCGCCGCTGTCCACTCGGGACGCCCTGCGGGCCGCCGCGCACGCCGCGCGGGCCGCGGCCGCCCTGCACGCCGCGGGCATCGTCCACCGCGACATCAAGCCGGGCAACGTCCTGCTGCACGAGGGCGGGGCGCAGCTGTCCGACCTCGGCCTGGCCCAGGTGTTCGCCGAGGGTGTCACGCTCACCGGCATGGGCGGGCTCGACGCCGTCGAGTACGTCGACCCGAGACTGCTGCTAGGTGAGGCACCCGGCCCCGCCAACGACGTGTGGTCCCTCGGAATGGTGCTGCACAAGGCGGTCGCCGGCACCGGGGTCTACGGCCCGATCCCGGAGCAGGATGGCCTACTGGCCCTGCGGCGGGTCCTGTCGACCCCGCCGAAGCTCAGCGACGCGCTGCCCGCGCCGGTGGCGGCGGTCGTACGGGACTGCATGGCGCCCACTGTGGAGCGTACATCCGCCGAGGCCGTCGCGGACCGCGTCGAGCGGATCGCGGACGGCATCCGGTGAGCGCACACGCCGTCATGCAGTTCCTGCTGGCGATCGCGGCCATCGTCGTGCTCGCCCGGGTGCTGGGCCGGCTGGCCCGACTGGTCGGCCAGCCGCCGGTGGTGGGCGAGATCCTGGCCGGTGTCCTCATCGGACCGTCGCTGTTCGGCACGGCGGTCACCGACGCCCTCCTGCCGGCGGACATCCGGCCGGCGCTGTCCGGGCTGGCCAACCTGGGCCTGGTCCTGTTCATGTTCATCGTCGGGTACGAGCTGGACCAGGCCTCGCTGCGCGGTCGCGGCCCGGCGGCGACGTCGGTGTCGATCGGGTCCGTGGTGGTGCCGCTCGGGCTCGGTGTCGCGCTCGCACTGTGGCTCGCTGGCCGGCACGGCGTCACCGACGAGGTGCCGTTCGCGCTGTTCATCGGCGCGGCGATGTCCGTCACCGCGTTTCCGGTACTGGCCCGCATCCTCACCGATCGGGGCATGGTCCGCACGCCGGTGGGCGGGCTCGCGCTCGCGAGCGCCGCCGTCGACGACGTGGTCGCCTGGTCGCTGCTCGCCGTCGTCGTGGGTATCGCCGGCGCAGACGGCGGCTCGTCGTGGTTGATCCTGCTCTCGGTGCCGTACATGCTGGTGATGCTGATGGTCGTGCGGCCGCTGCTGCGCCGCCTCGTCGCGGCCCGCGACCGCGCCGGACGCCTCACCCCGGACCTCCTCGCGGTGGTGCTCACCGGCGCGCTGCTGTCCTGTGTGGCCACCGAATGGCTTGGCCTGCACGCCATCTTCGGCGCCTTCCTGTTCGGCGCGGTCATGCCCAAGACCGGCACCGGCGACGTGCTCCGCGTCGAGATCCTCGAACGCCTCGAACAGGTCAGCGTCCTGCTCCTGCTGCCGGTCTTCTTCGTCCTCTCTGGACTGCGGGTCGACCTGTCGACGATCGGCGGCACCGGGCTGCTGGAGCTCGGCGCGATCCTGGCCGTGGCCATCGGCGGCAAGTTCGCCGGCGCCTACGTGGCCGCACGCTTGAACCGGGTGGAGAGCCGCCAGGCGGGCGCCCTCGCCATCCTCATGAACACCCGCGGGCTCACCGAGATCGTCATCCTGACCGTCGGCCTGCAACTCGGCCTCATCGACCAGCGCGTCTTCTCGATGATGGTCGTGATGGCGCTCGTCACCACCGCGATGGCCGGCCCGCTGCTCGCACTCGTCTATCCACAGCGGAGGATCGATCGGGACATCCTTCAGGCCGAGCGCGAGGCGGCGGCCGGGCCGGTCAGCTACCGGGTGCTGGTCGCCCCGCCGGGCGGGGGGCCCCCCCCCCCCCCCCCCCCCCCGCCCCCCGCCGGGGCGCCCGCCCCCGACGGACCGGCCGAGGTCGTCCTGAGCCGCCTCGTGCCTTACCCCGCGACGCCGCTCGAGGTCGGCAGTGGACTGTCCGAAGAGCTGCTGGTGATGACCGCCGCCATGGACGAACTGGCCGGGCTCGCCGAGTCGGTGCGGGCCCGTGGGCTCGCGGCGCCGGTACTGGTGCGGTTCACCCGCGACCCCGAGTCCGATCTGGCCGCCCAGGTCGACGCCGTGCGGCCCGACATCCTGTTGACTTCCGCTGGCCGTGAGGTCATCGGTCGGCCGCGGGTGACGCGTACATGAGCGGCGACCGAGGGCCGCGGGTCGCTCCGCTGCGGCCGGGCGATCTGCGGCGGCTTGGCCGGTACGAGGTGCTGGGGCGGCTCGGCGAAGGCGGCATGGGCACCGTGTACCTTGCCCGCGACCCCAACGGCCGGCAGGTGGCCATCAAGGTGATCCGGGCCGAGCTGACGATCGACGACGAGTTCCGGCGGCGGTTCCGTGGCGAGGTCAACCGGGCGCGGCAGGTACCGCCGTTCTGCACCGCCGAGGTGCTCGACGCCGACCCGAACCACGAGCGGCCCTATCTCGTCGTGGAGTACGTCGAGGGCCCCAGCCTCACGGCCGTGGTGGAGGAGCGCGGCCCGCTGACCCCCGCCAACCTGCACGGGCTCGCGATCGGGGTCGCGACCGCGCTGACCGCCATCCACGGCGCGGGCGTCATCCACCGCGACCTCAAGCCCAGCAACGTGTTGCTGGCGCCCGGCAGCCCGAAGGTCATCGACTTCGGCATCGCGCGGGCCGTGGAGGCGACCAGCTGGCACACGCGTACCAACCAGATGGTCGGCACGGTCGCGTACATGGCTCCGGAGCGGTTCGGGTCCGACGCCGGCACCGCCCTGACGCCCGCGGCGGACGTCTTCGCGTGGGGTGCGGTCGTCGCGTACGCGGGCACCGGCCGCACGCCGTTCGGCGCCGACACGCCGCCCGTGGTGGCCACCCGCATCCTCACCGGCCACCCCGACCTGACCGGCCTCGTGCCGCCGCTGCGCGACCTGGTCGAGCGGACCCTGGCCAAGGACCCGGCGCAGCGCCCCACGTCCCGCGAACTGCTCGACATGCTGCTCGCCGCCGGCCCGCACCGGCCGGCGGTGGTCGCGGCCGCCCTTGCCGAGCAGCCGGCGCTGCTCGTCGCCGCGGAGGAGGCCCAGGCGGCCACCGACCACCACCCGGTCCGCCAGGCGACGGCTGCGGCGGTGCCGCCCGAACTCGCGGAGGCCGCCGCCGGGCCCACCGGCTCCGCGACCACCTACCTCGGACCGCCGGCCCTTGATTCGCCGGTGGCGGAACCCACACCGCCTTCGTTCGCACCCGATGCCGCACTCGTCCCGTCCGAGCCCGCACCCGCCCCGCCTGCGCCGGCCGCCGTCGCCGCACCAGCGCCTCGCACGGGCGGGCGGATGGGGCGGATCGCGAACCTGGCGCTGGCGCTCGCCGTCCTCGTCACCTCGCTGACCGTGGCCGGCGTGGTGACCGGTGTGCTCCCGTTCGACCGCTCCGATGACCCGGCCGGCGCCGGTCCCTCCGGGACGCCGGCGGCGTCGAGCCCGAGCGGCTCGGCCCGGGCCAGCCAGGTGGTGATCGAGGACCCGCTGACCGCGCCTCGGGGCTGGCGGGTCCGCGACGATCAGGCGGAGAAGACCACCTGCCGCTTCGACAGCGGCCTGGTGGTCACCCGCGCCCAGCAGGGCTCGTACCGGTGCCCGGGCCCGATGGACGCCCACACCGACTTCACGGTCGCCGTCGACGTCCGCCTCCGCACCGAGGGCGCCTGCGCAGCCATCTGGTTCCGCTTCGACGGCCCCGCCGGCTACCTGCTGCGGATCTGCCAGGAGGGCTACCACCTGGCCACCCACGGCGCCGGCGACGGCAGGACGGTGCGCGTGCTGCGCACGATCCTGTTCGCCAGCGCGCTGCCGCTCGGCGACACGGTGCGCGTCGGCGTGGCTGTCGAGGGCACGACCATCGCGCTGGAACGCGACGGTGACCCGGTCGGCACCGTCCAAGACACCACGTTCGCCCGTGGCCGCACGGTGCTGGGCATCTTCTCCCAGACCCCCGACCACGCCCCTCCATTCAGGGTGACCTTCAACGACCTAGAGATCCGCGCATTCACCCCCTGACCGCGCCCACGCACGCCCCTCCTTCCGCCGATCAAGGGCGAACGCACGCGGTCGGATCTCTTTGCCGCGTCTGCCTACAAGATCTCCGCGGGCTTAGGCGGGGCGGAGGTCGAGGCCCGGTAGGCGCTGGGGGTGAAGCCGAGGACCGTGCGGAACTCGGTGGCCAGGTGGGCCTGATCGACGTAGCCGAGCTCCGACGCGAGCGCCGCCAGGCTGGTGCTCGGGTTGGTGCGCAGCCGCTGCGCGGCCTCCTGGAGCCGCCGGCGGCGGATCATCGTCAGCGGTGGCAGGCCCACGTACCGGCGGGCGATGCGCTGCACGGTCCGGGTCGACACGTGCAGGCGGCGGGCGACGTCTTCGACGCGTACCACGTCCGGGTCGCCGTCGACGAGCTCGGCCAGGGCGTTGGCCAGCAGCGCGTCCGGGTCCGGCGGCGGCACCCTCGTGGCCAGCCAGCCGGCGAAGGCGTCCACCGCGCGGCGATGCCGCTCCGGCCGGTCGGCGGGGCGGTTCATGGCGTCGGTCACTCGGGCCTTGAGGTCGGAGCAGTCCATGGCGAGGTAGGTGTCGCGCAGCCGCGCCGGCTCGGGCGTGAAGGAGGGCACCGCGGCGGGGCGCAGCAGGGCGCCGACGGCCCAGCCGGTGCCGGTGAGATCCCGGTGCGAACGGCGAGTGGAGGGACCGACCAGCCTCACCCCGTCGGGCTCGACGACGAGGTTGCAGGCGGGGAAGGCGATGACGTGCTGCCGCGACGTGCGACCGGCGGCGATTCGCCACTCGGGAATCCAGAACCACCTGACGAGCGCCGACACCTCTTCCGGCGGTGCCAGCCGGGCGAAGGTTGGCAGCTGGGCCGGGTACAGGATGCCGCGATGGTCCTGGCTCACGACGCCAGGCTACGGGCTGTCGCGAATCTCCAAGCCAGCCCGGGGCCGCCGCCATAGGTTTGTGATCATGACTGACACCTACCAGGCCGCTAACGGCGAGTACACCACCAACGGCACACCGCACGGCGTCACGAGCCTGACCCCGTTCCTGGCGATACCTGGCGCGCGCGACGCGATCGCCTACTACCGGGACGTGTTCGGCGCCCGGGTGGTGGACGTGACGGAGTTCGGGGGTGTCGTGGTGCACGCCGTCCTCGACTTCGGCAACGGGCACCTCCAGCTCGGCGAGCCGACCGACGCGTACGGCCTGGTCCCGCCGCCCGACGGTGACCAGGACTGCTACTCGATCGGGCTGTACTGCCCGGACGTGGACGCTCTGCTGGCCCGGGCCGAGGCGGCCGGCGCGACCGTGCGGGAGCCGGCCACGACGTTCGTCTCGGGCGACCGGTTCGCCAGCATCCGCGACCCGTTCGGGGTGCGCTGGTCGCTCATGACCCGGGTCGAGGACCTCTCCGAGCAGGAGAGCGCCCGGCGGGTCGCCGAGTGGGCGGCCAAACAGGGCTGATCGTTGGCCACAGCGGCATCAGCCTCAGTGGCCCCGGAACGCCTCCTCTAGCCACCAGGAGCTGTGGCGCGAGGCCACCTTGGCGTCCACGACGAGGGGGCGCTCGCGCGGGCCGGCCAGCCACTGGCGTACCGCCGCCAGGTCACCGGGGGAGCGGACGGTCGCGCCGGCGCAGCCGAATCCGCGCGCGACCGCCGCCAGGTCGGCGTCCGGGAACGTCACCGTGTCCAGCGGGTGCCCGTGCGGCCCGAAGTGGTGCACCTCGGCGCCGTACGCGGCGTCGTCGCACACGGCGCCCAAGGGGGGGACGCCGACCCGGACCGCGGGCGACAGCTGGGCCCGGGACATGAGGAAGCCGCCGCCGCCGAGCGCGGCGACGGTGAGCCGGTCGGGCCGGGCGACCGCCGCGCCGAGCGCGCTGGCGAGGCCCAGCCCGATCGACTGGAACGCCTGCGTGAAGCAGAACCCGGCGGCGTCCGGCACGGACAGGAACATCGACGGGTACCCCATGAAGTTGCCCGAGTCGACGACCACCGTGCGCGCGGCGGGCAGCAGGTCGTCGAGGGCGATCGTCAGGGTGCGCGGGTCGATCCGGCCGTCGCCGCCCTCGTCCGCATAGGGCAGGTCGCGCCAGCGCCCTTCGGCGGCGATCCGGTCGCGCAGTTCCGGCGTCCGCCAGCCCGCCGCCGGTGTACCCCGCTTGCCGAGCTCCTTCGCGCACGCCTCGGCGACGGTCGCGACGTCGCCGGGCACCTCGATGTCGACCGGACGGTGCAAGCCGAGCGCCGCCGGCTCCAGGTCTACCTGGGCGACCACGGCCGAGGTCGGGATGAGCCGGCCGTGGCGGGTGGTCCACATGTTCAGCGTGCTGCCCCACGCGACCACCAGGTCGGCACCGGCGGCCAGCTCGGCGCAGAGCGGCGTCGCGAAGCCGCCGGACACGTCCAGGTACCAGGGGTCGCCGGCGAACAGGCCCTTGGCCGCCGCGGAGACCGCGAGCACCGCGCCGCACCGGTCGGCGAGCGCCGCGATCTCGTCGCGGGCCCGCCGTGCGCCCCGCCCGGCGATGAAGACCGGCCGGTGCGCGGCGTCGAGCGCGTCCACCAGCCGTCCCAGGCCGCGCGGCGGGTACCGCTCCGGCTCGGGCCGCTTCTCCGCGGCCGGTGCGGCGTCGAGGGCAGCCATCGCCTGTACGTCCAGGGGGAGGGCCAGGATCACCGTGCGACCGGCGCCCTCGGTGGCGAGCCGGCACGCGTCCGCCACGCCGGCGGCGACCCGGTCAGCGCCGAGGCGGCGGAATTCGGCGCCCACCGCCGCCGCGAGCCCGGGCAGGTCGACGAAGAAGTTGGAGCGCGGGTTGGTGGCCTCGGGCGCCAGCACCACCAGCGGGGTTCGGCTCTTGGCTGCCTCGGTGAGGCCGGTGAGCGCGTTGGTGACGCCCGGGCCCTGGTGCACGCTGAGCACCGCCAGCCGCCCGGAGACTCGGGCGTACCCGTCGGCCATGCTCGCCGCGCCGCCCTCGTGCGCGGCCGGTACGAACCGGGCGCCGGCCGCCACGAGCGCGTTCGTGACGTGGAAGTTGCCGCTGCCGACCACGCCGAAGACGTGCTCGACGCCCTGTGCGCGCAGGGCGTGGCCGGCGGCGGTGGCGACGTCCATGGGCTAGCGCTCGACCAGTGCCAGTACCCGGCAGGGGCTGCCGGAACCGTCCACGATGGGCAGCGGGCTGGCGATCAGCACCGCACCGGTGGGCGGCAGCGCGGCGAGGTTCTGCAGCTGGGTCAGCCCGTACTTGCCGGCGCCCAGCAGGTACGAGTGGCACGGGAACGGCGGGTCGAACGAGTGGGCGGCGCCCGCGTCGGTGCCGACCGTCTCCACACCGACGCCGATGACCGGTGCCTGCTCGGCGAGCCACTTGGCGCAGGCGACCGAGACGCCGGGTGTGTGGCCGCCGTTGGCGTACGCCTCGTCGTCGCCGGATCGGGCGTCCCAGCCGGTGCGCACCAGCAGCCAGCCGCCGTCCGGCAGCGGGCCGTGCCTGGACTGCCAGGCCTCGATGTGCTCGACCTCCACGAGGAAGTCGGGGTCGGCGGCGGCCCGCTCGGACACGTCCAGTACGGCGGCGGGTCCGATCAGGTGCCTCGGCGGTACCTGGGACACGTCGGGCAGTTCGCGGCCGGTGACCCAGTGGATGGGCGCGTCGAAGTGGGTGCCGGTGTGCTCGCCGGTGGCGAAGTTGTTCCAGTACCAGGCCGGCCCGGCGGCGTCGTACCGGCTGATCTCGGTGAGCTCGAAGCGGCGGGTCTGGCCGAACTGTTCGGGGAGGCCGATGATCGGCGTCCGGGCGGAGAGGGGTGCGGTGAGGTCGACCACCTCGACGGCGCCTATGGAGAGGGCGCCGACAAGACCGGAGAGGAGCGTCATGGGGGCGATGGTAGGCCTGGGGCCGTACCGCGCGGAATCGTCCGCTTTCGCGAGGCTTGTTGACAGGATTGATGGAAGTCGATAATCTCGCTGTTACGGAAAGCGCTTTCCGGTTGCGGGGAGCTTGCGACCCGCACGAACCAGCAACGGGCTCCCACCGCACGCACGCACCGCCAGCGGCTGTTCTGCCGCAGCGCCGGCGGCTCGCGGCATTCCGTCCAATGGGAGGGTTTCCCCACATGGCACCTGAACCGACCGGCACCGCCACCCCGAAATCCCGGTCACGCCGCTGGCGCGGCCCGCTGATCGCGGCCGCCGCCCTCGGGCTCGCCGCCACCGGCGCGCTCGTCGCGATGCCGAACGCCAACGCGGCCACGTTCAACATGCAAGGCTGGGCGACCCAGGGTGGCGGCACCAGTGGCGGCGGCAGCGCCTCACCGGTCACGGTCACGACGGCGTCCGCACTGATCAGCAACATGCAGGCCAGCGGCTCGCGGGTCATCCGGGTATCCGGGACGATCTCGATCAGCGGCATGCAGAAGGTCGCCGCCAACAAGACGATCATCGGCGTCGGCAGCGGCGCGACGATCACCGGCGGCGGGCTCAACGTCGCCAGCGTCAGCAACGTCATCATCCGGAACATCAACTTCCGGAACTGGGGCGACGACGCGATCAACGTGCAGTACTCGACGCGCGTCTGGATCGACCACAACAGCTTCAGCAACGGCGCCGACGGCGCGGTCGACATCAAGCGCGCGTCCGACTACGTCACGGTGTCGTGGAACCGGTTCTTCAGCCACGACAAGTCGATGCTGCTCGGGCACTCCGACAGCAACGGTGGCGAAGACCGGGGCAAGCTGCGCGTCACGTACAACAACAACTACTTCGACGGCAGCAACCAGCGCCACCCGCGGGTCCGCTTCGGCAACCCGGTGCACGTGTTCAACAACTACTACCGCAACGTCGGCAGCTACGGCGTCGCCTCCACGTGCGAGGCCGGCGTCCTCGTCGAAGGCAACTACTTCGAGAACGTCGAGGACCCGTTCCACCGCGGCGAGGGCAGCTCGCCGGCCGGCTCGCTGGTCGCGCGCAACAACCACTTCGTCAACTCGGGCTCGGGTGACCAGGGCGGCAGCGTCCGCAGCATCCCGTACTCGTACCAGATGGACAGCGCGAGCAGCGTGAAGGCCTCTGTTCAGAGCGGCGCCGGCACCGGCAAGATCTGAACTGCCTCATCCTGAGCGGGCGGCCGGAAGGCCGCCCGCTCAGCACGTCTGGTCGGGATCGACCTTGGCGAGGATGGCGCGTGCCACCTCTTCCATGCGCTCGACCTGCTCCGGCGTGAGCGCGTCGAACACCAGCTTGCGCACCTCGCCGACGTGGCCCGGCGCGCTCTGGACGACCTTCTCGTACCCCGCCTCGGTGAGCACCGCGACGTAACCGCGGCCGTCCTCCGGGGTGCGCTCGCGCCGCACCCACCCGCGCTCCTCCAGCCTGGCGACCAGGTGCGACAGCCGCGACTGGGAGCCGTTGGCCAGGGCGGCCAGCTCGCTCATCCGCGCCGACCTGGTCGGCGACTCGGACAGCATGGCCATCACCGTGTACGCGAAATGGGTCAGCTGCGCGTCGCGCTGGAGTTGGGTGTCGAGGGCAGACGGGAGGAGCATGACGACACCGACGAGCGCACGCCAGGCGCGCTGCTCCTCGTCGCTCAGCCACTGCACCTGATCCACTCCTCAAGGATAGGGGGTGTGCCGTGTACAGCCTGCGCGCCGCCACGGCGGACGATCTTGAACTGTGCTTCGATCTGCACGCCGCGGCGATGGGCTCCTATGTGGCGGCGGTCTGGGGCTGGGACGACGACGTGCAGCACGACTTCCACGTCCGCGGCTTCGACCCGGCCAAGATCCGGATCGTCACGGTCGACGGCCGCGACCTCGGCGTGCTGATCGTCGAGTACGCGCCGCACGAGATCGTCCTGGGCCGGATCGAGCTGCACCCCGACGCCCAGGGGCGCGGGATCGGCACCGCCCTGATCCGCGAGGTGCTGGCCGAGGGTGCGGCGAGCGGCCGGCCGGTCGCGCTCGAGGTGCTCACCGTCAACCCGCGCGCACAGGCCCTGTACGAGCGCCTCGGATTTCGCGAGGTCGGGCGGTCCGGAGTCAAGGTGCGGATGCGACATTGAGGACTATCGTTAGCGCATGGTTGCGCGCACGATGCCTCCGTACCGCGCCGACCACGTCGGCAGCCTACTGCGCCCGCCCGCGCTGTTGCGCGCCCGGGAAGACCGCGCCGCCGGCCGGATAACGGCCGACGAACTGCGGTCCGTGGAAGACGACGCGATCCGCGCCGTGGTCCGCATGCAGGAGGACGTCGGGCTCCAGTCGGCCACCGACGGCGAGTTCCGGCGCACCTCCTGGCACATGGACTTCATCTACCAGCTCGGCGGCATCGACCCCGCCGACGAGAAGCTCACCGTCCAGTTCTTCAACGACTCGGGCACCCTGGAGTTCACGTCGGCGGCGCTGCGGGTTCACGACCGCGTCACGCTCGACCACACCATCTTCGGCGACGCGTTCACGTACCTGCGCGGGCAGGTGACCAGCGCCCGGCCGAAGCTCACCATCCCGTCACCCAGCATGGTCCACTACCGCGGTGGCCGGGCCGCGATCGACCCGACCGTCTATCCCGACCTCGACCAGTTCTGGGACGACCTCAGTGCCGCCTACGCCGAGCAGGTGCGACGGCTCGGGCTGCTCGGCTGCACCTACCTGCAGCTCGACGACACCAGCCTCGCGTACCTCAACGACCCCCGGCAGCGGGAGCTGGTCGCCGCGCAGGGTGGCGACCCGATGCACCAGCACGAGCGGTACATCCGGCAGATCAACGCCGCCCTCGCCGGGCGTCCGCCCGGCATGGCCGTCACCACCCACATGTGCCGGGGCAACTTCCGGTCGTCGTGGGCGGCCGAGGGCGGATACGACTTCGTCGCCGAGGCCCTCTTCACGCAGCTCGACGTCGACGGCTTCTTCCTGGAGTACGACGACGAGCGCTCCGGAGGCTTCGCGCCGCTGCGGTTCGTGCCGCCCGGCAGGATGGTCGTACTTGGCCTCGTCACCACCAAGCGCGGCGAGCTGGAGCGCAAAGACGACCTGAAGCGGCGCATCGACGAGGCGGCCAAGTACGTGCCGCTGGAGCAGCTGTGCCTGTCGCCGCAGTGCGGGTTCTCCTCGACCGTGGAGGGCAACGCGCTCACGTACGACGACCAGGTCGCCAAGCTGAGCCTGATCGTCGAGACCGCCCTCGACGTCTGGGGTGACTGACCATGCGCCGGCGGTCGTTGCTGGCACTGGTCCCGGCTGGCTTGATCACGGCGTGTGGTGACGGTGGCGGCGGCGCCACACCCGCTCCGGGACGCCGCGACCAGGTCACGGTCGGCGTCATCGCCATCCTCGACGTGGCGCCGATCCACCTGGGCAAGCAGAAGGGCTTCTTCACCAGCCGCAACATCGAGCTGACGCTCACCAACGCACAGGGTGGCGCCGCGATCGTGCCGGCGGTGCTGAGTGGGCAGTTCCAGTTCGGGTTCAGCAACGTGGTGTCGCTGCTGCTGGCCCAGTCGCGAAAGCTGCCGCTCAAGGTGGTTTGCAACGGCAACAACTCCACCGGCGTCGACGGCGAAGACTTCGGCAGCGTCCTGGTCAAGGCCGACAGCCCGATCCGCGGCGCCGCCGACCTGCCCGGCCGGTCGGTGGCCGTCAACACGCTCCAGAACATCGTCGACACGACGGTGCGGGCATCGGTACGCAAGGCCGGCGGCGACCCTTCCTCTCTTCGGTTCGTGGAGATGCCGTTCCCGGACATGCCGGCCGCACTGCAAGGCGGCCGGGTCGACGCCGCCTTCATGGTCGAACCGTTCCAGTCGGCGGCCCGCGCACAGGGCGCCCGCTCGGTGGCGACCAGCTACGTGGACGCGGCACCCGACCTGACGGTGGCGCTGTACTTCACGTCGACGTCGCTCATATCGCAGAACGCCGATCTGGTGAACCGGTTCGGCGAGGCGATGCGTGAGTCGCTGGCCTACGCGAACGACCACCCGGACGAGGCGCGGGCGGTGATCGGCACGTACACCCAGATCGCCCCCGAGGTCATCGCCGACCTGACCCTCCCGAAATGGCCCCCCGACATCAACCGCGCCTCCGTACAGACGCTGGCCGACCTGGCCCTGCAAGACGGCCTCCTAGCCAAGCCCGCCGACCTGACCTCCCTCCTGCCATAGCTCCGGATGCCCTTGATAGGCGGCGCGTGTCGATGCCGACCTTGGTCAATCTCGCGGAGCGTGATACATCCATAACAATAACTACCTGGATGGTTTCGACCTCGCCATAATGGCCCTACAGGAAGCGTGACTGTCGGGCAGTCGAGCGTCGTCTGGGCAGCGACCCTCTGGCCCAGACTGCCGAACACGGAGGGGTCATGGCAGATCAAGAGGGTTCATCCTGTCCTCATCACGACGGTGTCGTCCGCGTCCGGATCAGCGACCTCGCTGGCACGGACTCGGTGCGGCTCGACGGGGTAGACGAGGAGCACGCGCGAGCGTTGGCGGAGATCGACGACCTACCACCGATCCTCGTGCACTGCGGCACGATGCGGGTCATCGACGGCGCGCACCGGTTGCGCGCGGCCGAGATGCGGCAGCGCCGGGAGATTCCGGCCACGTTCTTCCACGGCACCGCGGAAGAGGCGTTCCGCATCGCCGTCAAGTCCAACGTCACGCACGGCCTGCCGTTGACGCTGCGTGACCGGCAGGAGGCGGCGGCGAGGATACTCCGGGCCAACCCGATGCTCTCCGACCGTGCGATCGCCGCCATCACAGGGCTGGCGGGCAAGACGGTCGGTGCGATCCGGGCCCGGACCGACGGCGCGGCGTCGCTGGCCCGGATGGGTCGGGACGGCAAACTCCGGCCGCTCGACGCGACGGAGGCCCGGCGGCTGGCCGCCAAGGTGCTCGCCGAGCGGCCCACATCGTCGTTGCAGGAGGTAGCCCGGGAGGCGGGCGTGTCGGTGGGGACCGTTCGGGACGTGCGGGCCCGGGTGCTTGCGGGCAAGGACCCGGCGTCAACCCGCGAGCGCCGGCACGTGACCGCCGTGTCGCGCCCGCGGGCGCCGCGCGAAGGGCGGGCCGCCAGTTCGCTGGACGCCGTCTCGGTGCTGGAAGGGCTGATGCGCGATCCGTCCCTGCGGTACACCGAGGCGGGGCGCACGTTGCTGCGCTGGCTCGGCGGCTCGTCGTCGCTGATCGCCGCGAACTGGCGCGAGACGCTCGACGGCGTTCCCCCGCACTGCGCGCCCCTGGTCGGACAGCTGGCCCGCGAGTGCGGCAAGGCGTGGATCGAGCTGGCCTACGAGCTGGAACGCCGAGGGACCGGGCCCGACGCGTGACCGCGCTGCCTCACCGGTAGGCGCGGGACTGTAGCTCGTAGAGGCTGGCGTACAGCCCACCCTCTTCCATGAGCTCCGCGTGGCTGCCGCACTCCCGCACCTTTCCACCGTCCAGGACGACGATGAGGTCGGCCATCCGGACGGTGGAGAAGCGGTGCGAGATGAGCAGCGTGATGGCGCCGTTCCGGCTGCCGTCGCGGGCCGCCTCGGCGAACCGTTCGAAGAGGGCGTGCTCGGCGTGCGCGTCCAGGGCGGCGGTCGGCTCGTCGAAGACGACGAGCAACGGGTCGTCGCGCATCAGCCCCCGGGCGAGCGCGAGCTTCTGCCACTGGCCGATGGACAGGTTCGCGCCCTGGTCCCACGCGCTGCCGAGCTGCGTGTCGAGCCCGTGGGGCAGGTGGGCGGCGACGCTCGTGGCACCGGCCCGGTCCAGGGCCGCCTCGACGGCCGGCCGCTCGTCCATCCGAGGCAGGTCGCCGACGCCGACCGTCTCGAACGCCAGGAACTCGAACGAGGCGAAGTCCTGGAAGGCGGTCGCCACCCGGGCCCGCCACCGCGCGGTCTCGAACCGGTCCAGCTCGACACCGTCCACTGTGATCTGTCCGGATCGGGGCGCGTAGAAGCCGCACAGCATCTTGACGAGTGTGGTCTTTCCGGCGCCGTTCTCGCCCACCAGGGCCACCACCGTGCCGGCCGGCAGCCGCAACGAGGTACCCGAAAGGACGTCGCTGTCCGCGCCCGGGTATCCGAAGCGCACGTCACGTAGCTCGATCCCGTCGCGCAGGGCGGCCGGCACCGGCGCGGGCTCGGCCGGCGTCCGCCGCGCCCCACTCGCGTACTCCGCCAGCCACCGGAACCGCCGCGCCACCTTCATGACGAACAGGAACTCCGTGCCGTACGCCACCGCCAGGCCGATGGTGCCGGTCATCTGCATCGCCAACCCGGCGACGAGCGCGACGTCGCCGGCGGTGGCGCGCCCGTCGATCGCGAGGCCGAGCACCAGGACGGTGCCGCCGACGTAGCCGAGCACCAGTAGCACGCCGTCGATGGCCGAGAGGCCGGCGCTGCGCCACTCGGCGCGGTTGCGCCTGCGCAGAACCGTGTCCGACGTGTCGTGATGCCGGTCGAGCACGTTGCCGGTGACCCCGAAGACGCGTAGCTCGCTGCCGGTCGACGACGACGTACCGAGGTCGAACAGGTGGCGGCGCAGGCGTTCCGGCTCACTGGTCGCCTCCTGCGCGGCCACCTGCACGTCGCGCCCCACCTTGCCGAGCCAGAACGACACCACCGACAGCACCGGCAGCAGCAGTAACAGCGGGTGCACGCCGGCGAGCAGGACGCCGGTAACGCTGAGCGTCGCGGCCACCCGGATGACGCCCGCCGTGGCGTTCACCATGCCGGCCAGCCGGCCGTGCTCCTCGCGGATCTGGTGTACCTGGTTCAGGTACTCCGGGTGCTCGTGGTGGGTCAGGCCGTCGGCGCCGCCCACCAGCCTCATCAGCCGGAGACTGACCAGCGCGTCAGCCTTCTCCATGACGGTGAACAGGCAGTCCACGTAGTAGAAGACGCAGACCAGGGCGCCGCCGGACAGCAGCGCCATCATGGCGGCCGCGAACATGCCCAGGGCCAGGTCCCTCGTCGCCACCGCGTCGACGAGCAGCTTCGCGCCGAGCGCCGCCACCGGCATCGCCACGGCGAACACCAGGCCGGTGAGGAGTTGGAAGGTGGCGTGCCAGGGGGCGGCGCGGAAGCCGATGCCCAGCACGCCGGCGTACGCGCGGATCGACTCACGCATGATCGGGCTCCAGCGGGGTCAGGAAGCGGGCCGCTTGCAGGTGGAACATCCGCGCGTACAGGCCGTCCAGCGCGATGAGCTCGTCGTGGGAGCCGTCTTCGACGATCGCGCCGCGCTCGACCACCACGATCCGGTCCGCGCGGCGCACCGTCGAGAACCGGTGCGAGATGAGGATCGTGGTGAGCCCGCTCGTGAGCTCCAGGAACCGCTCGTAGAGCTCGGCCTCCGCGCGCACGTCCAGCGCCGCCGTGGGTTCGTCCAGGATGAGTACGCGGGCGCCGGCGTCGACCGCGTACAGTGCGCGCGCCAGCGCCACGCGTTGCCACTGCCCGCCGGACAGGTCGGTGCCACCGCTGTACTCCGGCGACAGGATCGTCCGCCAGCCGTCCGGCAGCTCCTCGATCAGCGACAGGGCGCCGGCGCGCTCCGCCGCCGCGCGCAACCGGTCCGGGTCGGCGGGCACGTGCGCGGCGCCCATGCTGACGTTGTCCGCCGCGCTGAGGTCGTACCGCGTGAAGTCCTGAAACAGCACGCTGACCCGGCGCCGCCAGTCGGCCAGGTCGAGGTCGCCGAGGTCGTGGCCGTCCACGCTGACCGTGCCGGTCGTCGGCGGGTACAGGCCGCAGAGCAGCTTGACGAGCGAGGTCTTGCCGGCGCCGTTCTCGCCCACGATCGCCAGCGACCGGCCCGCGGCGATGGTCAGGTCGACGCCGCGCAGCGCCTCGTCCGCCTGTCCCGGGTAGGCGAACGACACCCCGGACAGGCGGATCTCCGTGGCGGGTGCCCCCGGCGGCGGGGTCCGCCGGGCAGCGGCGTCCACCGGTGCCGCCTCGGCGAGCCGCGCGTCCAGCTCGAGAACCTTGGGCACCGACACCGCGGCGTAGGACAGGTGGGCGTTGTGGTCGTCGAACGCGGTGAAGTTGTTGGCCATGTTCAGCGCCTGGATGAAGACGGCCAGGGCGGACAGGCCGAGGTCGCCGCGGACCGCCGCCCAGACCAGCAGCGTGTAGGAGAGCAGGTTGATCGCGGCGATCACGCCGGTGGTGCCGAGGACCCGGGTGGCCCGCGGGCGGCGCTCCTTCCAGACCGGCTGGATCGCGGCGCGCCAAGTGGATTCGAACCGGGCCGCCAGCCAGTCGAGCATCCCCCAGATCCGTACCTCCTTGGCCGCCGGTGCGGTGACCGCGACGTCCCGCAGGTACTCGGCGCGCCGCAGCGCGTCGCTCTGCCCGAACCCGACCTGGCCAACGCGCACGTACTCGCGTTGCATGAGATAGACGATGGCCGGCCACAGGGCTAGCCACAGCAGGCCGAGCCACCAGTGGAACGCGAGCAGGACGGCCGCCCCGCCGAGCGCCCGCAGCCAGGACGGCAGCACCATCGCCAGGCCAACGACGGCGGGGCTCGGACGCCCGGATTCGTTGAGGCCGAGCCCGCGCACGGCCCGCAGCGCGCCCAGCACCTCCGGGTCCTCCAGGTGCGCGATCGACCCGGGGCGACCGACCGCCGCCAGCAGCCGTTCCTGGAGGTGGCGGTCGACCTCGCGGCCGAAGGTGCTGGCCAGCGCCCGCAGCGCGGGTGACACCATCCGTTCCACCGTCACCAGGACGGCGACGAGCACCAGCAGGTCGACCAGCGTCCGGCCGTCGGCGGAGTCCAGCCCGCCGCGGACCGCCGCGGGCACGGCGCCGATGAGCAGGCCGATGGCGACGGCGATCGCGATCGGCAGCGCCGACGACAGCAGCACGCCGATCAGGCCCAGGAGCGTCTTCGACCGGCTCACGTGCGGCAGCAGCCGCAACAGCGCCCACAGTCCGGCGAGCGTTGGCGGCAGTCGCATGTGGCGCATTCGGCACATTATTGGCCGTCCAATGTCGATCGTCAATCAACTGTGGGCGCCGTTCAACTGAGACCGGGTCGCAGTTGACTCGTTGCCGCTATTTGCCTGAAGGCTTCAATGACATGCCTCAATTCCCTTGCTAGCCTCCGCTGAGCGCGTATCTGGGCTATCGCGTATCTCGCCTATTCAGCGGGGAGCGAAATGAAGCTTGGTAAAACCGTCGCAATGCTGCGCAAGGTACGTGGATGGACCCAGGAAGAGCTGGCGGAACGTTGCGGGCTCAGTGTGCGGACGATCAGGAACGTCGAACTCGGGTGGGTCGAGAATCCGCGCCAGTCGTCGGTGAACCTGCTGATGCGGGCACTCGACGCCGAGGGCGTCGACGGCACCGCGCTGGGTCCGCCGGTTGGCACCCGATGGCGCGGCGTGCCCGCTCCTCACCAGCCGATCATCGGGATGCGCGGCGAACTGGAGGAGCTGACCCGCACCGTGCTGACCAGCCGCCTGACGACGCTGCTCGGGTTCGGCGGGGTCGGGAAGACCCGGGTCGCGCTGGCTGCGGCGGCCACGGCCGCGGTGACGTTCCGGTACGGCGTGGCGCTCGTCGAGCTCGGTGACATCCCGGCCGAGGTGCAGGGATCGGCGCCGCCGACGGCACGGGTCCTGGAGCGGGCCCGCCTTGCGCCGGGTGAGCGACGCCCGGCCCCCTGGGGAGGACCCGTCCCAGGACGGGGCCCCCGCCGACCAGCTCCTCGTCCTCGACAACGCCGAGCACCTGCCGTCCGCGGTGACCACCGCGGCCCTGATACTGCTGCGCGAACACCCGCGGGTACACATCCTGATCACCACGCGACGGCCGCTCACCGAGCGCCTGGGTGTCAGCCGCGAGCTCGGGCCGCTGGCCGTCGAGCCGGCGCACGATGGGGCGGCGTCGCTGGCGCCCGCCGTCGAGCTGGTGCTGCGCAGGTCGGCCGCGGCGGTCGACCTCGGCCGCGACCTGCCCGCCGTCGCTGAACTGTGCCGGCGCCTCGGCGGGATTCCCCGCGCCCTGGAGTTCGCCGCCGAACGCCTGCGCACCATCCCGATCCACGTGCTGCTGGCGTCCGGGCCGGCGCTCAGCGCGTTACGCAGCAGCGATCATTCCCTGCTACCGCACCAGCGGTCCCTGGGCGGCAGCATCCAGTGGAGCGTCGATCTGCTCTCGGACGGCCACCGCCGCCTGCTCCGGCGGATCGCCGGCATGGCGACCGCCCGGTTCAGCCTGGACCAGGTGGTCGACGTGGCGGGGCCGCCGCACCTGGCCATGGACAGCGCGCTGTGCCTGTTCTCCGACCTGGTCGACAACGCGCTGGTCACTCCGGCCGGCGGGCTCTACGAGTACCGGCTGATGCCCTACGTCCGAGAAGTGATCTGTGCCGAAGAGACGCCGCGGCACGCCTACGCCTTGGGAGCGAGATGATGCGCCACCTGCTCTCGATCGACGACCTGTCCGCCGGGGAGCTCGCCGCCATGGTCCGCCGCTCAGCGCGGTACGCGCACGACGAACGCCCGGCCCGGCCCGGCCCGCTGGCGGGCGCGGTCGCGGGCATCTACTTCCGCCGGACGTCGACGCGGACCCGGACGGCGTTCAGCGTGGCCGCGCTGCGGCTGGGCGCCGACGTGCTCGCCTTCGGCCCGCACGACCTGCAGGAGAACACCGGCGAGTCCACATCGGATACGGCGCGCGTGCTGTCCTCGTTCCTGGACGTGTTCGTCGCGCGGACCGCCGGCGCCCCCGCCGAACTGCGGACCATGGCGGACCAGGACACCATGGCCGTGATCAACGCGATGACCAGCGACGAGCACCCGACGCAGGCGATCGCCGACCTGTCCACGCTACAGACCCTGCGGGGCGGGCTCGACGGCGTGCGGGTCTGCTACGTCGGCGAGGGCAACAACACCGCGGCGGCGCTGGCGCTCGCCCTCGCCCGGGTACCCGATGCGCGCCTCCACCTGGTGACACCGCCGGGGTACGGGGTGCACGCGGAGACCGTCGCGGCGGCGGTCCGGGCGTCGGCACCCACCGGCGCGCGGATCACCGAGTCGCACGATCCGGCGGAGCTCCCCGACGACGCGGATGTCCTCTACACCACCCGATGGCAGACCACCGGAACGGTGAAGGCCGACCCGGACTGGCGCACCGTGTTCCAGCCGTTCCGGGTGACGAACGAGGTCATGAAACGCCTGCCGGACGCGGTCTTCATGCATGACCTGCCGGCGCATCGGGGCGAGGAGGTGGACGCGGAGGTCCTGGATGGGGAGCGGAGCGTCGCGTTCACACAGGCGCGGCACAAGCTCTTCAGCGCGATGGCCGTGCTGGAGTGGGCCGTCGCCGGTGCGGAGTGACCGGTGATTAGACGCGGTGCGGGCACCTCGCTGGACAGCCTGCTGTCGGCGTCGTCCACCAACTCGCCACTGTCGCGGGTGGACGTCGCCTATCGGGGGAAGCGCCACTCCGTCTGGCTCAAGCTGGAGATGCACAACCCCACCGGCTCGATCAAGTACCGGACGGCGCTCGGCCTGCTGTCCGCCCTCCACCGGGAGCGCCCGTTGGGGCCCTCGGAATGGCTCATCGAGTCGTCGTCGGGCAATCTCGGCGTGGCGCTGGCGGAGATCGCGGGCGAGGCCGGCTGGCGTTTCCTCGCGGTGGTGGACCCGAAGACGCCGCTGACCCTGCGGACGCGGATGCTCGGCGCCGGCGCGGAACTCGCCATGGTGGACACGGTCGACGACTGCGGCGGGTACCTGTTGAGCCGGCTCGAAACCGTGCGCCGGATGCTCAAGGAGAGCCCGTCCCTGCGCTGGACCGACCAGTACCACAACGCCGCCGGCTCTGCGGTGCACCAGACCTCCACGGTGCCGGAGCTGATGCGGCAGACAGGGGGACTGGTGGACGCCGTCTTCGTCGCGGTGAGCACCGGCGGCACCATCGCCGGCATCAGCGAAGGGCTGCGACGGTTCGTGCCCGGCCTCGACGTGTACGCGGTGGACGTCGCCGGCTCGATCGCGGTCGACGGCACCGGCCATCCGCACCTGTTGACCGGTATCGGGGCGACGCGCCGGTCGACCCTGCTCCACCCGTCCCACTACACCCGCCTGTACCGGGTGGCGGACGTGGAGGCCATCGCGATGTGCCGGCTGTTCCGCCGGAGCACAGGCCTCGGGTTGGGCGCGTCCAGCGGCGCGGTCCTCGCCGGGCTCGTGCGCGCACTGGCGGACGGCCTCGCGCCGGCCCGTCCCGTGCTGATCAGCCCGGACGGCGAGGACAGCTACCTGGCGACCGTATACGCCGACGAATGGCTGGCGGGCAGGGGAGTGCTGCCGCTGGTCCACGCCGCCGAGGCCGCCGCCCGCGCCGACGGCCTCGCGTTCATCCCGTGGTGACGACCTGTTCTAGGGCGAGATCTGAGCTACGCCGGCGGGGGGCCCGGGGGGCGCGG
>NZ_JAIBNX010000066.1:5854-11886 GCF_026130045.1 Micromonospora sp. CPCC 205371 | reverse complement strand
CGCGGAGGCCCGGCGGCGAGCCGGGGCGGGTGGGGGGGTTAGCTCGGATTCTGCTCGTCGCGTTGATGGTCTATGCGGCGAGCGCGGTTCGCATGACGGCGGCCAGGCGGGGGTCGCCGAGCATCGGCGAGGGCGGCTCGAGACCGTAGTCGAAGGTGTGCACCCGTAGGTCGGCGACCAGGTCACCCCAGGACTGGACCGGTGGCCGCGGGTCCAGCCCGTCCTGGAACAGCAGGACCGGGCCGTCGTAAGCGGGGTCGTCGTATCCCGCGCCGTCGTATTCGCGTACCGCACGCGCGAGCTCCGCCCAGGCGAGCTGCAGGCCGGGCAGGTCCGCGGGCGTCGTGTCTTCGTCGTACCAGCCGTCGTCGCGCATGCGGGTAAGGATCTCGGAAAGGCTCTCGCCGCCGGCGAGGCCGAAGCGCCCGGCCAGCCGCGCCAGCCGGTGCTCGACGAGGTCGAGGAGCGCGCCGGCGGCTGGGGGCGGACCGGCCGGGTCCCCGATGGCCGGCGGCTCGACCATGGCCAGCACGGCTACCTCGCGACCGGCGCGCCGGAGCTGCCGGGCCAGCTCGAAGGCGGCGACCGCGTGGTGGCCGAAACCGATCAGGCGCACCGGCCCTTCGGTGTGCGTGCGCACGAGCGTGTCGAGATGGCGGGCGGCGAGGTCGGCGAGGTGGTACCGCGGTGGAACCGGCCCGCGCGAGCCGGGCACCGGCAGTCCCGCGACCGGCCGGCCGCCGGCCCAGGCCAGGACGGCCTCCCGCTCCCGGCGGACGTGGCCGTCGGAGTGGAGCACGAACACCGGCGCCTCGCCCGCGGCGGCCGGGGGAGTGTCCACCCAGGACCGGGCGGTGTCCCGCGCCAGGCGTGCCACGGCGCTCCACAGGGCGGGCAACGCCGGCGACGGGCCGCTGGCCGGTACCGTGAGGCTCTCGGCGAGCCGCGCCGGCGTGGAGTACCGGAACGCCTCGGAGCTGCGCAGGTGGATGCCGTGCTGGCGGACGGCCCGCACCATGTCGAGGAGGGCGAACGAGTCGCCGCCCAGGTCGAAGAAGTCGTCGTAGGGCGAGACCTCCCGGCCGAACAGCCCGCTCCACACCTCGCACAGCGTCCGCTCGACGGCCCGGCAGGACAGCAGCCGTGGCGCCCGCGCGTCGACGGTTGTCATCGCTAGATCCTTGCGAGCCGGGCGCTGGTGGGCCAGGAAAGTGACCGGCAAGTCGGCCCGGCGGGGTTGCCGGTCGCCTTGCCTGGCACCGGGTGGGGCGGCCGTGGATTACTGAGGCGGTTGCTGGCGAGAGGCCGTTGATGATCGAGACAACAGTCGTCCTGCGTACGCCGATTGCCGAGGCCCAGGCGGCGGAGCTCGAACGCCGCATCCTGTTCGTCTCTCCGCACATCTCGTCGTTCCGCCTGGTCGTGCGGGACGGGACGGTCCACTCCGTGCTGCTGTTCAGCGCCGCGGAGCCCGACCGGGCGGCGCTGACCACCAAGGTCAACGCCCTGGTGGAGACCGACCTGGTGCCCCAGCCCGAGCTGCCGGTCAAGGTGGTCTGGGAGTCGACGCACGCCGCGGTGGCGCACGCGGACGTGTACCCGTCGCTGCTGGCGTCGGGGCTGGTCAGCGAGTGCGGCGAGGGGCAGGTGGCATTCGCCGAGCCGTTGATCTCGCTGCTGAACGGTCTTGACCGGCGTATCCGGGACATCGTCGTCGCGGCGTTCGGAGCCGCCGAATACCGATATCCGACGCTTATCCGCACCGATGTCCTCGACCGTGCCGGATATCCGGCGGCATTTCCCCAGTTCCTCATGTTCGTCACCCGGCTGCACGAGGACCTGGACGTGTACCGCGAATTCCAGGAAGCGCACGAAACGGTGGGATCGGTGGCGCCGGCGGTACTGAACCAATGCCGTAACGTGGACTACTGCTTACCGCCAACCATGTGTTTCCATACGTTCGCGCAATATCGTGGCCGCACGCTGCCGTGGGCGGGTTTGCAGACCGTGACGTCGTGCGGAAAGTCGTTCCGGCACGAGGGCAGATACGCCACCACGCTCGAGCGGCTGTGGGATTTCACGATTCGCGAGACGGTGTTCCTGGGCGGGCGCGGCGAGGTCCTGGACGCCCGCGAGAGCCTCATGAGGACGATCTTCGACCTCCTTGAGGAGTGGGGGCTGGACGGGTACTGCCAGGTCGCCAACGACCCTTTCTTCGTCGGCGCCGACCCGGCGTCGAAGGCGTGGTCGCAGCGCCTGCTGGAGCTCAAGTACGAGCTGCGGCTCCGGCTCGGATCGGGCCGGGACCTCGCCGTGGGCTCCTTCAACTTCCACGACGACTTCTTCGGCCGGAGCTTCGACATCACGCGCGCCGGCGAGGGGCCGGTCATCAGCGGCTGCGCCGGATTCGGGCTGGAGCGCCTGCTCTACGCCCTGCTGAGCCGGCATGGCGCGGACCCGGACGGCTGGCCGCCGGCGGTACGCGACCTCTGCGCTGGAAGAGCATCCGAACGACAGGAGGACCTCCGATGGAGGAGCTGATCCAGCGGCGGCTCAGCGGTGCGGCGTCGCGGGCACCGGTCATCGGCCGGGCGGACCGCCGCCGGCCACTGCCGATGTCCGCGGGACAGCGGCAGATGTGGGTGCTGCACCGGCTGGATCCGACGAGCACCGCCTACCTCATGTCGTGGACGCTGCGGCTCTCCGGCCCCCTGGACGCCGACGCGCTGCGCTGGGCCTGGCAGCGCCTGGTCCAGCGGCACGAGATCCTGCGCACCCGGTACGCGCAGCTCGGCGACGAGCCGACGCAGGTCGTCGACCCGCCGGGGCCGTTCGAGCCGCGCGTGATCGATCTCAGCGGTGAAGCCCACCTCACCGGCGAACCGGCCGGCGAGGCGCTCCGGCTCGCCGCACGGGAGCGGCACCGGCCCTTCGACCTCCAGACCGAACACCCGCTCCGGGTCGCCCTGCTGCGGCACGCGCCCGACGACCATTTCATGGTCGTCACGATGCATCACATCGCGTGCGACGCGGCGTCCTTCGGCATCATCGCGCGGGAACTCGGCACGCTGTACCGGGAACGCGTCACCGGCGAGCCGGCGGGG
Source organism: Micromonospora sp. CPCC 205371 (assembly GCF_026130045.1). Taxonomy (GTDB): domain Bacteria; phylum Actinomycetota; class Actinomycetes; order Mycobacteriales; family Micromonosporaceae; genus Phytohabitans. The sequence goes on along the minus strand of NZ_JAIBNX010000066.1, from coordinate 8,782 downwards.
CTCGCGGAGCCGGCCGTCCAGTACGCCGACTTCGCCGCCTGGGAACATGCCCGGACGGGCAACGGCGCGCTGCGCCCGCACCTGGAGTACTGGCGCCGCCGGCTGGACGGGTTGGGGGAGCTGCGCCTGCCGGTGGACCGGCCGCGGCCGGCGCGCCCGGACTGGCGCGGCGGCGTCGTCGAGGTACCCATCGCGGCGGAGCGCGGCGAGCGGGTACGGGCGCTGGCGGCCGAGCACCGCGCGTCGCCGTACATGGTGCTGCTGGCGGCGTTCCACGCCACGCTGTCGGCGCTGTCCGGCGACCCGGACGTGGCGGTGGGTACGCCGGTCAGCGTGCGGACCCGGCCGGAGCTCGACGACCTCGTCGGCTACGGCATCAACACCGTCGTGGTCCGGGCCCGGTGCGCGCCGGACGGTTCCTTCGCCGACCTGCTGGGGCAGGTCAGAGCGGCCTCGCTGGAGGCCCTCGACCACCGCGAGGCGCCGTTCCCCCTGGTGGTCGACGAGCTGCGTCCGGCCCGCAGCCCCGCCACCAACCCGCTGTTCCAGGTCGCCTTCGACTGGAACGACGCCGAGGAGGGCACCGTCAGCCTGCCCGGCGTCGACGTGACGTACGTGCGGCCCGAGAACTGGACACTGTCCAAGTTCGACCTGACCCTGCACGTCACCCAGGGCTTGTCAGGGCGGCTGCACGCGTCGCTCGAGTACGCCACGGCGCTGTTCGACGACGGCACCGCGCGCCGGTTCGCGGCGTCCTACGACGACCTGCTCGACCGCGTCCTTCACGACCCGAAGGCCCCGCTGGCAGTGGGCGCCCCACCCGCCGCCGCCCCACCCACCACCGCGGACCGGGAGCCGCGCCGCGAGGAGGCGCCGCCGGACGGCGCGGTGCTGGCCGCGCTGCGCCGCGCGTGGCGCGAGGTCCTGCGGGTCGAGCAGGTCGACCCGGACGAGAACTTCTTCGACGCGGGCGGCGACTCGCTGCGCGCCGTGGCCCTGGCCGGGCGGTTGAAGAACCTGGGGTTCGAGGTGACGGCCGCAGACATCTTCGCCAACCAGACGATCAGCGAGCTGGCCCGGGTCATTCCCGGCGCGCCGCGGGACGCCGGCGCGAGCGGCGGCGTCGCGCCGTTCGCCATGGTGAGCCAGGCGGACCGCGACGCGCTGCCCGCCGGGCTGGTCGACGCGTACCCCGTCGGCGCCGCGCAGCTCGGCATGATCGTGGAGATGCGCGCGCGGCCGGACTGGAGCCGCTACCAGGACACGACGTCCTTCCACATCCGCGACGACGAGCCGTTCGCGCCGGCGGCGTTCCAGGCCGCCGCGCAGCTGGCCGTGGACCGGCACGAGGTGCTGCGGACGAGCTTCGACCTGAACGGCTACACGGTGCCGCTGCAGCTCGTGCACCGTGCGGCGTCCATCGTGGCCGGTGTGACCGACCACGGCGCGCTGGGCCCGGACGGCTGGGAACCCCTGATGCGCGCTCATGCCGCCCGGCAGCGGCGGATACCTATGGACCTCACGGCGGCGCCCCTGTTCCGCATCCACGCGCACACCGCCGCCGGCACCACCGACTGGTGGCTGTCGGTCACCGAATGCCATCCGATCCTGGAGGGCTGGAGCTTCCACTCCCTGCTCATGGAGATCCTCACCAGCTACCGCGAGCTCCGGGCCGGCCGGACCCCGGCCGCGCCCGACCCGGTGCCGTTCCGCTTCGCCGACCACATCGCCGCCGAGCGTGCGGCGGTGTCGTCCGCGGCCGACCGCGAGTACTGGCTTGGCGTCGTCGCCGGACGGACGCCGGCGGAGCTGCCGCCCGCCTGGCAGGGCGACCGGGACGCCCCCGAGGAGCGGTACCAGCACACGGTGTTCATCGACGACATCGAGGAGGAGTTGCGCGGTCTCGCCACGCGCACCAGCACCTCGCTGAAGGCGGTGCTGCTCGCGGCGCACCTGACGGTGATGGGCGCGGCGGTGGCCCGGGAGGACTTCTTCACCGGGCTCGTCTGCGACGCCCGGCCGGAGATCGTCGGCGCGGACCGGGTCCCGGGCATGTACCTCAACACGCTGCCGTTCGCCTGCCCGCCCGGCGCGCGCACCTGGGACGAGCTGGTCCGGCGGGTTTACGACGACCTGACGGCGATGTGGCCGCACCGCCGCTACCCGATGCAGGTCATCCAGCAGGAGGCCGGCCACACCGGGCGGCTGATCGACGTGATGTTCAACTACCTGGACTTCCACCAGGTCGACCAGGCGCTGGTGGGCTGGGCGGAGACCATCGACGAGACGGACAACGAGTTCGCCCTGCACGTGTTCACGATGCCCGGCCTGGTGCGGCTGAACACCACCACCTACGCGCTGAGCCGGCCGGCGGCGAAGCGGCTCGGCGCGATGTACCGGTCGGTGCTCGAACGGATGGCGAGCGGTACCGGGCACGACGCCACCGAGGCGTGTCTCGCCGCCGGTGAGGCCGAGCGGCTGCGGGCGTACGGCACCGGTCCCGCCATCGCGTGCCGGCCGGTGAGCGTGCCGGAGGCGTTCGCCGGATGGGTACGCGAGCGACCGGACGCCCCCGCGGCCCGCTGGCGTGCCGAGACGATCTCGTACGCGGACCTCGACGCCGCGGCCGCGAAGCTGGCGCGGCGGCTGCAGGACGCGGGGGTCGGCCCGGGCCGCCTCGTCGCCGCGGCGCCGGCGCGCGACCTGTCGGCGCTCACCGTGCCGCTGGCCGTGTGGAAGGCCGGCGCGGCCTGGCTGCCGCTCGACGCCACCGTCCCCTTAGGACGGCTGGCCGAGGCGGCCCGCGAGGCTGGCGCGCACGCGCTGGTCGTACCGCCGGCGGATGCGCTCGAGGTGGCGGTCCTGCCCGGCCGGCCGGCGCCGGCCGGGGCGCCCCCGCGCCCCGGCGGGGGGGGGGGGGGGGCCCGC
>NZ_JAIBNX010000066.1:0-5844 GCF_026130045.1 Micromonospora sp. CPCC 205371 | reverse complement strand
GGCGGGGGCCCCCGGCCTGCCAGCCGCCGGGGCGGAGGCGGCGGAGGGGGCGGCCCGGCCGGGCGGGCCGGCCCCGGCGGGCGCCGCCTGCGTCCTGGCAGGCGTGGTGGTGTCGCATCGCGCCCTGGCCCACGCGCTGGCGAGCGTGCGCGGCGCCCTGGACGAGCCGGCCCGGGGCCCGGTGTGGCTGTCCACCGGCGCGTCGAGCACCGCCGCCGCGCTGGTGGAGCTGCTGCTACCGCTGACCGCCGGCGGGCAGGTGATCCTCGGCCCGCACCCGACGCCGGACGGCCGGGCCGAGCTGTCGGCGCTCCTCGCGGCGGGCGCGGTGACCCACATCCAGCTGACCCCGCTGGCCGCGCAGGAGGTGCTGACCGCCGGTACGGCAGGTCCGGCGCTGGTGACCGCCATCGTCGGCGCCGACCCACCGGCGTCCCCGAGCGGAGCTGACCCGGCTGGCACCACCGTGGTCGCGGCCAGCGGGGTCGACGAGGTACCCGGCTGGCTGGCCTTCGGCGGCCGGCCGCTGCCGGGCGTGACCCTGTCGGTGCTCGACCACCGGCTGCGGCCCGTGCCGATCGGCGTCGGCGGCGAGCTGTACGTGAGCGGCCCGCAGATCGCGGACGGGTACCTCGGCGATCCGGCCCGCACCGCGGCGCGTTTCGTGCCCGATCTGGCCGGAGGCGGCGGGCGGCTGTTCCGGACCGGCCGGCTCGCCCGGTTCGACGCCGGCGGTCGGCTGGAGCAGCTCGGCCCGATCGAGCCGGTCGGGTCCATCGACTGGCTGGACCTGCGGCGGATACGCGACGCGCTGTGCGCGCAGCCCGCGGTCCTGGACGCGTACGCGCTGCCTCGGCCCGACGTGCCGGACGGCCGGAACCTGGTGGCGTACACGCGCCTGGCGGCGGGAGCGCGGTTCGACGCCGCCGGCCTGCGGCGGTCGATCGCCGCCCGGCTGCCCAGACGGCTCGTGCCCGAGCTGCTGGTGTGCGTGGACGCGTGGCCAACGACGCCTCAGGGCGCCCTCGATCCGGGTCGGCTGCCCGCGCCGGAGGACACCCGGCCGGCGGCGCACCGGCCCAAGCCGTGGGACGACACCTTCGAGGCGTTGCTGCGGGCGGTGTTGACGTTCCTACCCGCCGAGGACCCGCTGACCCCGGACCTGGAGCTGGCGGCGGCGGGGCTCGACTCGCTGTCCACCATGGAGCTGCTGGCGTCGCTGGAGAACGCGTACGACATCGTCATCCCGGACGAGCGGCTGGTGCTGGACATGTTCGAGACGGCCGGCACGCTGTGGGACGAGATCTCGGGGCTCCGATGACCGGCGACGCCCGTACCGTGTGCGACCTGCTGGACCGGGCGGCGGACGCGCCCCGGCACCGGGCCGCCGTGCGCGACCCCCCCGGTGCCGGGACCTCCCGGGAGCTGCGGCAGGCCGCGGGCGGCCTCGCCGGCTGGCTGCGCCGGCGGGGCGTGGAGCGCGGCGACCGGGTGCTGGTGTCGCTGGCCAACTCGCGGCACCTGGTCGCGGTGCTGTACGGGGCGCTGTCGGCGGGCGCGGTCGCCGGGCGGGCCGGCGGGCGGCCGCCCCCGACCCCCCGGCCGGCGCGCGCGGGCGACCCGGAACCCGGGCTGGCGATCGCCGACACCGTCGAACGCCACGCCAGCCTGACCACGGTTATCCCGGGCCTGGCCGTGGTCTCGGTCGACCAGGCCATGGCGGAAGTCGACCAGGCCCTGGCGGAGGCGGAGCACACTGGACAGTCCGGCGTGGACGGTGCCGAGCCCGACGGCGTCGCGCTGCTGATCTACACGTCGGGCTCGACGTCCGGCCCCAAGGGCGTCGTGTCCCGCCACCGGCAGGTGTCGTTCGCCGTCGACGCCATCGCCGGCCGGCTCGGCTACCGGCCCGACGACGTGATCTGCTGCCGCCTGCCGTTCTCGTTCGACTACGCGCTGTACCAGGCCTTCCTGTCCGTCCACGCGGGAGCCGAGCTGGCCATGGTGGACGCCCGGGACGAGCTGTCCGCGTTCCGCGCGCTGCGCGAGTTCCGCGCCACCGTGCTGCCGGTCGTGCCACCCGTGGCCCAGACGCTGCTGGCCCTCGCGGCCCGCCAGGACCGGCGGGCGGGCGGCGCACCCGCGCCCTTGCGCCTCATCACCAACACCGGCGCGGAGCTCAACCGGAGCGTCGCGGACCGGCTGCGCGCGGCGTTCCCCGGCGCCGCCGTGGTTCCCATGTACGGGATGACCGAGTGCAAGCGGATCAGCATCGCCGCGCCGGACGAGGACCTGTCGAAACCGGGCACGGTCGGCGCGCCGCTGCCGGGTACGTCGGTGACGGTGGTCGGCGACGACGGCGAGGCGCTGCCGGCGGGCCAGGTCGGCGAGATCGTGGTGCGGGGCCCGCACGTCATGGACGGGTACTGGCGCGATCCGGTCGCCTCCGCGGAGCGCTTCCGGGTTGAGCCGTCCACCGGCGAGCGGTACCTGCGGACCGGCGACTTCGGCGCCATGGACGCGGACGGCGCGCTGCGGATCGTGGGGCGCCGCGACGACGTGTTCAAGCGACGCGGCGTGCGCACGAGCGTCAACGAGATCGAGGCGGCTGCGCTGGACATCCCCGAGGTCCAGGAGTCCGCCGCCGCGCTGGTCGGCACGGCGCGCGAGTGCGTGCTCTGGGTGCGCGGCGACATCCCGCCGGAGCACGTGCTCAAGGGCATCGGCGAGCGCCTCGAACCAGCCAAGATCCCCGACCGGTGCCTCGTCGTCGACGCCTTGCCCCGCACGCCCAACGGAAAGATCGACAAGAACCTGCTCAAGGCCGAGCTCGCGGGGGAACGATGAACGACGTGGTCGAGCGGTACGGGACGCCGCTGTACGTGTACCGGCTCGGTGAGGTGCGGGCCGCGATCCGGGCGCTGCGCCGGGCGGTACCCGAGCAGGTGCGGATCTACTACTCGCTCAAGGCGAACCCGCACCCCGCCGTGGTCGCCGAGACGGTCCGGGCCGGCCTGTGCAGCGAGGTCAGCTCGTCGGGCGAGTTGGCGGTCGCGCTGGCCACCGGGCAGCCGCCCGACCGGTGCCTGATGACCGGGCCGGGAAAGACGCCCGCGGAGCTCGACGACGCGCTCGCCCGCGGTGTGCGGTCGTTCTCGGTGGAGTCCGAAGTGGACCTCGAACGGCTGGACCGCGCGGCGCGGCGCCACGGCGTCCCGGTCGACGTGGTGTTCCGCCTGAACGCGGTGTCCGCCGCCACGGGCCGCGGCACCGGCCTGCGGATGACCGGGGCGCCCACCCAGTTCGGCATGGCGCCGGAGGCCGCGCGGCGGGCCATCGAGCGCTGCGACCCGTCCGGGCTGGTGCGCCCGGTGGGGCTGCACGTCTTTCCAGCGACCAACGTGTCCGAGCCCGACGACCTGGTCGCCGAGTTCACGGTGAGCGTCGAGACGGTGGCGACGCTGCTGCGGCAGACCGGCCTGCCGGCGCGCCTGGTGGACATCGGCGGCGGGTTCGCCGCGCCCTTCGCCCGCCCGGGAAGCCGCACCGGCTACCCGAACCTCCGCGAGCGGCTCGGCGCCGTGCTCGACGACCGGCTGCCAGGGTGGCGGGACCAGCGGCCGTGCGTCGCGGTCGAGTCCGGCCGGTACCTCGCCGGCGGCTGCGGCTCGCTGTTCACCACCGTGCTCGACGTGAAGACCAGCGGCCCGACGACGTACGTGGTGCTGGACACCGGCGTCAACGCGCTGGGCGGCATGTCCGGCCTGGGCCGGATTCTCGTACCCGACGCGCGGCCGGTGGGCGCCCTCGCCGGCTCGGACCGCCGCGTCAGCCTGGTGGGGCCGCTGTGCACCCCGCTGGACGTGCTCAGCCGCGCAGCGGCCACCGGCGTCCCCCGGGTCGGCGACGTGCTGGAGATACCCAACGTCGGCGCGTACGGGCTCACCGCCAGCCTGCTGGCGTTCCTCAGCAAGCCGGTACCGGCCGAGGTGGTGCTGGAGGAGGACGGCTCGGTGGTGGACGCCCGCCGCCTGGAGCTACAGCCTGTCGGTGGCGAACTCGGCACGGACGAGGCGCTCCACCTCGCGGGCCAGGCCCGCCACCGTGGGCCGGTCGAAGAACGCGCGCAGCGGCACCTCGACGCCGAAGGCGCTCTGCACGTTCCACAGTAGGCGTGCGGCCAGCAGTGACGTGCCGCCGCGCGTGAACACGTCGTCGTCGGGCGCGATGTCGTCCTGCTTGAGCAGGTCCCGGACGAAGCCGAGGATCACCTGCTCGTGCCGGGTGGCCGGTGGGGGCGCGTCGGCGACGTTCACCGCTAGCCCCGGCTCGGCGGCGAACCGGGCGGCCAGCGCGCCGAACCCGGTCACGAGCGCCTCGACCGTGCCGCGGTCGTACACGGTGGAGGCGTACTCGATCGCCCCGCCGTAGCGCCCGTCGGGGTACGGCCACAGGGTGAGCGCGAGGTCGGTGCGGGCGGCCGTCGGGGCCTCGGACAGCACCTCGACGTCGCGCTCGCGCCGCCGCGGGCCTGCCAGACCATCGCCCGCCATGGTGAACTGGGTCTGGAACAGCGGCGTCCGAGACAGGTCGCGCGGTCCAGCCACGGCGTCGGCGACGACCTCGAACGGCGCGCCGTGCCGGGCGAAACCCTCGCGGCAGGCGCGCTCGACCCGGGCCAGCGCCTCGGTGAACGACAGCTCCGGCACCAGGCGCGACCGGATGACCACCGTCTCGATGAACGGCCCGACGAGGTCGTGCAGCTCGGGCCGGGCCCGTCCCGCGTGCGGCACGCCGACCCCGAAGTCCCAGCCCTCGCCGGCCCGGCCGAGCAGCACCGTCCACAGTGTCAGGAAGGCCACGTACGGCGTGGCGCCGGCGTCGCGGCCGGCGGCCAGCAGACCGTCCACAACCGACGCGGGCAGCTCGAACGCGATCGCGGCCCCGTCGAGGCGGCGCCGCGCGGGACGCTCGCGGGCGGCCGGCAGCTCCAGCGGCGGCAGGTCGGCGAGCGTCGCCTGCCAGTACGCGATGTCGTCGGCCAGCTCCGTGGCAGGGCGCGAGCGCAGCCACGCGACGGCGTCCGGGTAGCGCAGCGCCGGGCGCTTACGGGTCGGGGTGCGGCCGGCGGCGAGCGCGGCCACCGTTTCGGTGATCTGCCGGTCGAGCAGCCGGGCCGACCAGCCGTCGCAGACGATGTGGTGGCATACCAGCAACAGCAGCTGCTCCGGCCCGCCGTCGTGGACGAGGGTGGCCCGGAACAGCGGCGCCACGGCCAGGTCGAAGCCCTCGGCCAGCTCCGTGGCGACTACCTTGCCGATACCGGCCGGTGACACCCGCTCGGTGCGCAGCGGTACGGCGTCGGCGTGCTCGACGATGGCCGCCAGCCCGTCCGCGTCCATCACGTACCGGGTGCGTAGCACGTCGTGACGGTCCATGACCTCCGCCAGCGCCTGCTCGACCACCTCGGGCGAGACGCTGGCCGGCAGCCAGATGAGGATCGGCAGCAGGTACTCGGGGCTGGCCGGGTTCATCCGGTCGAGCACCCAGAAGCGCTCCTGCGCGGGCGACAGCGGAAGGCGCGCCCCCGGCGGCAGCGGCTCGATGGGCTGCGCCCGCTCGGCCTCGCGCAGCAGTCGCGCCTGGGCCCGGACGGTCGTCGCCTGGTGCAGATCGCGGAAGTCCAGCGCCAGCCCGGTCGCCTCCCGCAGGTCGGCCGCGAGGCGGGTCATCAGCAGCGAGTGCCCGCCGAGGCGGTAGAAGTCGTCATCGGAGCCGATGTCCTCGACGCCGAGCAGCCGCCGCCAGACCGCCGGCACGGCGACGTACATCTACGGCGCGAAG
>NZ_JAIBNX010000065.1:27786-38578 GCF_026130045.1 Micromonospora sp. CPCC 205371 | reverse complement strand
ACCAGCGCGCTGGTGGTCGCGGGGTCGGTCCGGGCGGCGTCCCGGTCGGGCGCCGCCGACGCGTGCGCGCGCAGCGCCGCCGCCTGCCGGCCGACGATCTCCGGCAGCGCCCGGATGACCTTGCCGAGGGCGGAGCCGACGAGGTCGTCGGGGTCCGCGGCCGCCGGATTCCCGTCGAGCACGGCCATGACCAGGCCGAGGGCCTCGGGCTCGGTGAAGACCACCGGCGGCAGCCGCGTCCCGCGCCCCAGCCGGTACCCGCCATAGGGACCCCGGGTCGACTCGACGGGAATGCCCGCCTCCCGCAGGATCTCCACGTATCGCCGCGCCGCCCGCTCCGTGACACCCAGCCCCGCCGCGAGCTCCCCGGCCGTCGCACCGGGGCGATTCTGAAGGATCTCCATGGCACGCAGGGCGCGAGCGGTAGGGCTGATGTCGGACGCCACCACAAAACCTTAACCGGTAGTAGATCGTCCGGAACTGGTTCTAGCGTGCTCCCCATGACCGAGTTCCGCGACCAGGACCTCACCGGAGCGCACTTCCAGCACGTACGGCTCCGGGGCGCCACCATGCGCCAGATCGACTTCACCGGCGTCCAGATCCGCGGCTCCCTGTTCGAGGGAAGCCGCATGCGCGGCGTCGAGATGGTCGACGTCGACATCTACGGCGAGCTGCGGAACGTCGTCGTCAACGGCGTCGACATCGCCCCACTCGTTGACGCCGAACTGAACCGCCGCATGCCCGACCGCGCGAAGATGCACCCCCACAACGCCGACGGGTTCCGCGAGGCGTGGGCGATCCTGGAGCGGCTGTGGGAAGGCACCGTCACCCGCGCCAAGACCTTCCCCGAGCCGGACCTGCACCGCGGCGTCGACGACGAGTGGTCCTTCATCCAGACCCTGCGGCACCTCAGCTTCGCCAGCGCCGCCTGGGTCGACCGGATGATCCTCGGCAACACCTCGCCCTGGCACCCACTGGACCTGCCATGGGACGAAGCCGAAGGGTGGGAAGGCATCCCCTGGGATCGGGAAGCCCGCCCCTCCCTCGACGAGGTGCTCGCGCTGCGCCGCGACCGCCAGGCCATGGTCCGCCACGTCATCGAGGCACTCACCGACCAACAGCTCGCCTCCGCGCTGACCCGCACCGAACCCGGCTGGCCCCAAGCCGAGAACTTCCCCCTCAAGGAATGCCTCCACATCGTCCTCAACGAAGAGTGGGAGCACCGGCTCTACGCCGAACGCGACCTGACCATCATGGAGAAGGAAAACTGACCGTGGACATCCTGCTCATCGCCGGCCTCTGGCTCGACGGCTCCGCTTGGAACGACGTCGCCCGCGACCTGGAATCGCTCGGCCACCGTCCCGTGCCGCTCACCCTCCCGGACCAGGGCGACGGCTCCGCGTCCGCCACCCTCGACGACCAGGTTGCGGCGGTGATCGCCGCCGTCGACCAGGCCCCCGGAAAGGTCACGGTCGTCGGACACTCCGCCGCCAGTACCTTGGCGTGGCTCGCCATCGACGCACGGCCGGAGAAGGTGGCCAAGGTCGTCCTCGTCGGCGGTTTCCCGTCCGCGGACGGCCAGCCCTACGCGGACTTCTTCGAGTACCGGGACGGCGTCATGCCGTTCCCCGGCTGGGAACCATTCGAAGGCCCGGACTCGGCCGACCTCGACGAGCCGGCGAGGCGCGACTTCGCGGCCGCCGCGATTCCGGTGCCCGAGGCGGTGACCAGGGGAGTGGTAGACCTTTCGAACGAGCGACGCTTCGACGTCCCGGTCCTCGTCGTGTGCCCCGAGTTCACCCCCGCCCAGGCGCGGGAGTGGATCGGCGCCGGCGACGTGCCCGAGCTCGCCAGGGCCAAGCACGTCGACTTCGTCGACATCGACTCGGGCCACTGGCCCATGCTCACCAAGCCCGCCGAGCTAGCCCGAATCCTCGCCGACGCCTGACCGACGTCTCCACAGTGGATGGCGTACGCGTCGCGCCCCCGAGAGGAATCGACCCGACCGGAACCCCAGTGTTCTGGCCGCTGTGTACTGGCGGGACGAGTGCCTGCGGGTTCGGCCGGTTAGATAGCCTCGATGGTGATTTTGCGGAAGGCGACCGGGCCGGTGTGGGCTTGCAGGCCGATGAAGCTGGGTGCGTCGGGCATGGTCGGCTTTCCGCGTCCGGCGTGCGGGTTGGCGAACTGGGTGACCTGTACGCCGTTGAGGTGCACGGTGTAGGTCTGGTCCTGCACCCGGATCTCGTAGCTGTTCCACTGGTCGTCGCCGGGTGGCAGGGCCGGTTGCAGGTTGAACTGCTGGTTGGGCTCGCCGTAGATGGCGCCGGTGTGTTCGGCCGGGGCGGGCGCGTTCTCGTCGATCTGTACCTCGAATCCGAAGTGGACCGGCACGTAGGCGGGGTTGTTGTAGCCCTTGCTGTTCGGGTTGGGGAAGCGGACGAAGACGCCGGAGTTGTCGTCGGCGTTGGTGCGGCGCCATTCGCAGCGCAGCACGAAGTTCGGTGGCGCGGGTGTGGTGGACCAGAGCAGCCCGAGGTCGCCGCCGGGGTTGGCGACCAGGGTGCCGTCGACGACGGTGAAGCTGCCCGGCCCGGCCATCTGCCAGCCGTCGAGGTCGACGCCGTTGAACAACGTCTTGGGGCCTTGTCCGACGGTGGGTGCGACGGGGACGAGGTGGTCGGCCAGCCGGTGGGCCAGCGCCACGCCGGTGAGCATCGGGTTGGGCGACCCGATCGTCGGCTGGAGCGCGGGCCCGACCGCGTACGCGTTGGTGATGTTGTGGAAGCGGGCGTCGGTGTTGGTGACCGAGTTGGCTGGGCTGTCGCCCATCCACAGCGTGCCGGCCTCGTGGTGGGTGGTGCCCAGCCCGTCGTGGCGGACGATCCCCGCGACCTGCGAGGCACGCTGCCCGGCCGGCACCGTGGCGAAACTGCCGTCGCCGAGGCGCACTTGGTAGGGCTGACCGCCCGCGAACAGCAAGGCGACATCGTCGGCGGCCGTGTCCATCGCCGTCCACAGGTCGGTGTCGGCGGCGCTTTCCTGTAGTTGGACGAAGGCGCGCCGATCGCCGAACACGTCGTCGGTTTCCGGGTCTTGGCGGACGAAGCTGTTGGGGTTGCGGGGCTGCATCTCGCCGATACCGCGGATGGTGACCACGACGTGGCTGTCGGATGCGGTGGTGAAGCGGTCGATGGTGTCGATGTCGGGAATCTTCTGGAACAGTTCGGCTTCCGCGTCGGCGCCGAGCTGGCCGAGGCCGGCCGCGGTGATCTGCAGGTGGAAATGGCGCAGCGGCCCCGCCCCGTCGGGTCCGTGGTAGCGGCCCTTGACGAACAGGGCCGCGGCTTGAAGCGCGCCGGGGGTGGCGGCGAGGTTGGGCACGTTGGCGCGGGGCACCCGGATGGTCAGGTTGGAGCGTAGATGTGCCATCAGGTTGCCGCCGATGGGTCCGCCGCCGGGGATGCCGGTGAACGAGTTGAGCGCCAGCCGGGCGCTCTCGACGGTGCCCAACGCCACGATTACCTTGCCTGCGGCCGGCACTGGCACGTCGCCGTGGTTGGTCTCGACGGCGACGACCCGGCCGTCCTGCACCCGGAGCCGGTTGACGTGGCAGTTCGGTACGACCATCAGGCGCTTGCGCGCGTCGTCGTTGGGTGCTTCGGTCCAGGCATCGCGGGCGGCGCGCATCAGCAGCGGCACCGGGCTGAACTTGTTGAACGGGAACAGCCCGGGCAGTGTTCGCACCTGCACGGCCAGCGGCGCTTCGACCTTGAGCAGGTTACGCAAGTCTTGCGCCGGCGTACCGGCGGGCAGGTTCGGGTCGCCGAGCAGTGCGCGTAGGTCGTCGACCGTCGCACCGGGTCGGGCGCGCAGCACCGGGTGGTCGGGCAGGTCGCCGAACGGGACGGCGTGTTGCACGGTGCCGTTGGAGATGCCGTCGAACAGGGTTTTGCGTAGCGCGTTGTGCAGGTCGCCGTAGATGAAGTCGTTGGTCTCGTCGACGCCGATCTGCCGGGCGGTGTGCGGGTAGTAGCGGCGCAGGTCGTCGACGACCGGTTTGGGCCAGGCGCCCGCGTCGGTGGGCAGCTCGTCGTCCAACGGCTCCGGCGACCAGCCACCCCAGTACAGCGAACGCCCGCCGACGCAGTACGCGAGCCCGATGAACCGGGTGCTGGAATGCCACGGCAGGCCCCACACCTCCCGCCGAGGTGTACGGTCCGCGCCCGCGGCACGCAGGTCGGCGATGCTCGTCGCCTCGCCCGGTCCAGGCGCGCCCAGCCCGGGCAGCGGAAGGTTCTGCACGTGCTCGGACAGCAGGAACGGTCCGCCTTCCAACACCAGAATCCTTCGAACCCGAGCCCGGTCGTTACCGAACAGGTAGTGGGCGAGCGCGGCACCGAAGGTGCCGCCGCCGACGACGATCAGGTCGAACGGCCCGGACGCGGTCGCCTCCTGGTAGGTGTTGCACACGTAACGCCCGAACACGTCGAGCGAGAAACTCGTTCTCTGCGTCTTCACAGTGACCATGACGTCTTCCCCCCGACAGACGACCAACACGAGCGGCATGCATTTCGTTACCAAACGCTACCGGGTTGACGGGTGCCATGAGGCTCGGTTGAGGGAGCGCGGTTGGTCCGACGTTTGGCTGCTCTGCCGCCGTGTCCTCGCACCCATCCTGCGACCTGTCGGCCATCCAATGTGGACATCGACGGCGACCCGATCACAGGCGTGCCGGCGCTCGCTGTTGCCGCCCTACCGCGGGATCGCCCACGTCGGGGTTCCGGAAGATCGGGTATCGCGCCGGCAGGCGAGCGGCGAACTCGACCTCCGGCACTCTCTACCGCTCGTGATGTAACCGTGGTTACATGGAGCCTTTGGGTCGGAGGGTGGTGTTCGTCTGTGAGCACGGGGCCGGTCGCAGTCGGATGGCAGCGGCCTTGTTCGCCGCGGCTGCCCCGCCCGGGTTGGTCTGCCGCGTCGGCTGGTCTGACGCCGCAGGATCAGGTCAGTCCGCACGCGGCTGCTCTGAGGCCGCAGCAACGTCCTGTGCCGACTCTCCAACGCATCGGCTTGGTCGAGGGTGGTCTGCTTGTACTGCGCGGGGAACTGCGGCGCGTCCACGAACCGCTGCCCGTCGGGCCCAGCAGGCTGCCGCCTCGGCCGAGAGTATCGGTTTGCCCACCTCGGCCTCGATGAACGCCGAGGCGGCCTTGGACACCAGGTAGTCGCCCTTGACCGATACGACCACGGCCTCGTGGCTGGCGACGGCCGAGCGGACTGTGCGTGGTCGCGCACGTCGACGTCCATATTGGACAGTTTGGCGACCCGGTGGCCACGGGGGCGGTCTCGTCGGCTACGGCGCCGGCCAGGTCGCCGGTCGCGCCGATGACGGCGACTGTCATGGACAACTTTTCAGGAAACGGTCGATGAGCGGGGCGATCTCGGGCAGCTTGTCTTCAAGCGCGAAGTGGCCGGTGTCCAGTACGTGCACCTCGGCGCGTGGTAGGTGGCGCAGGTAGGCGTGTGCGCCCGGCTCGGGAAAGAAGGCGTCGTTACGGCCCCAGAGGACGAGGGTGCGTGGCTGGTGCTCGCGTAGCCATGCCTGCCAGGCTGGGTAGAGCTCGACGTTGCTGCCATAGTCGCGGGCCAGCGCCAGCTGTGCGTCCTTGCGGCCAGGTAGGTCGAGGAAGTGTTGGTCGATGGTCCAGCCGTCGGGGGCGACGAGCGAGACGTCGCTGACGCCGCCCTCGTACTGCCCGCGCGTGACTGTTAGCGAGAACAGTTCCTCGGTCGGGTTCGGGATCAGCTGCCGGGCCAGGTCGGACAGGCCCTCTTCGTAGGCGTTGGCGTTCTGCACGATCAGGCCGGCGATCCACTCCGGGTGCCTCGTCGCCAGGCGGAAACCGACAGGACCGCCGAAGTCGAAGGCGTACAGCACGAAGCGCGTCAGACCGAGCCGCTGCACGAAGCCTTCCATTACGTCGGCGAGCCGTTCGAATGAGTACGTGAACCCGTGCGGCGTCTCGGTGTGCCCGAAGCCGGGGTAGTCGGGAGCGATCAGGCGGTACCGGCCGCCGAGGGCGTCCATCAACCGCCGGTACTGGTGCGAGCTGGACGGGAACCCGTGCAGCAGCAACACCGGCAGCCCGCCGGTAGGTCCGGTCTCGCGGTAGAAGACCCGCACTCCGTCGATGTCCACGAAGCCGTGCCGGAGCTGGGGAACAATCATTCCACATGCCTTTCTGCGTCGCTGACCCATTAGGTATAGCTCCCACCTTCTAATGCGTCAAGCACGCGATGTATCATTAGGCCCCATGGACCTGGTGACTGGCGAGCCGCTCGCGTTGGACTTCGTCAACACGCTCACCGGCCAGTTCGACGCGCTGGACGCCCCCGAGCCGTGGCTGCGGCTGCAAGCAGGGCGACTGGTGCCGCCAGCGAGGCCACTCACCGAGGCAGACCTGGCCACCCTCCGGGCGCTGCGCGAACACGTTCGGACGGCCATCGACGCGGTGCGGCAGGGTGCCCCGCCGCCCAGCGCCGCCATCGACGCGGTCAACGCGGCCGTGAAGGCCGCCCCGGCGTACCGACTGCTCGACCCGGATCTTCATGTACACACCCACCGAAACGGCGGCGAGTTGGCCAAGCTGCTCGCCCAACTCGCCGAGGCGGCCGTAGACCTGCTCACCGATGCCAACGCAAACAGAATCCGGACCTGCGAGGGTCCACAGTGCCGCATGCTGTTCCTGCCCGCGCACCCTAAGCGCCGCTGGTGCTCACCGGCGCTGTGCGGCAACCGGGTCCGGGTAGCCCGCTACTACCAGCGCCACAAAGCCGATTGACACCTCAATCAGGGCAGTGTGAGTCCACTGCCAACCGCGTCGTGGTCCCGCTTTGAACCAACGGCGAATGAGTGCGGGCCGGGCTCGTCATCGTCTGCCCCGACCGGCGGCGGCACACGTCTTTGAGCTCGAGTTCCGCCGCCGCCTCGAACGACGGGCATCGGCCTGGTACACACACGTGGACCGTGCGGACCGTCGATAGCGGCGGCGACGCAGCGGTCGGTGGCGCCCATGCCCCACAATGCCGGCATGTCTCGATCGACTCGACTGTGGCTCGTGGTCGCCGGTCTCATCGGTATGAGCGGGGTGGCGGCCAGCTTCCTGGCTTTCCACCTGTACCCAGAGGGCTCCCTGGGCCAGCGGTTCGAGTCGCGGGAGTCGGTGACCGTGCCGCTGTCGGAGGGCGTGCCGCAGATGATCTGGGTCCGGCAGGGTGATCACGGGTTCGCCACGGTGACCTGCGAAGTGGACGCGCCCGGCGAGGTGATGACGGAGCGGGTGCTGCCCGAGTACGGGATCGACGAGCTCACCGACGACGACGGTGTGCGGTGGCGGGGGCTGGCGGTGGTCGAGGTCGCACCGACCGGGACGTACGAGGTGACCTGCCCCACCGACAACCGCGAGGGTGCGATGCTGTCGATCGGCGATCCGCCGCGGTTCCGCGGCATTCCGGAGCGGTACGTCGCTCCCGCGCTGCCGGTGGTGCCAGGGGTACTCGGCGGCGCCCTCGCGCTCGTCATCGGGGCCCTGACCCTGCTCCGATCCCGCCGCGGTCTGGCGGACGCCCATCGGCGATCCAGCTTGTAGGCGGTGGCTCGATCGCCGGTGTCGCCCTCGCCACCGGGCAGGCGTTCACGGCCTCGCGGCAACTGCCATGACCGTCGGCTGGCAGCAGCGCCGGTCGTCGAGTTCGTCGCAGCACCACAGATCTTCGTCGGGCCAATACCAGCGGACGTACACGACCACGCTGCCATGTCGGCTACGTGTGCAACAGGACCGCCGACTCGCCCCCGATTTTCCGATTTGAGTACGTGTCGCGTCCGTAGTGTCTACTGGCGAATCGTCAGGCCGACCACTAACTGTCGGGCAGATCGGGTGTCGGGCCTGACCGATACGATCTTGCCGGCGGCGTGGTCGGCATCCGCAAATACGGCCACGTCGTCCTCACATGGCTGAGGTTTAGTTGTCTCGTGGTGACCGGTGCGCTCTGGCGGTCGTTTACGGGGGTCGCCTCGTCCAAACACCGTGTGCTGTGGCTGTGAGCGGCGGCGAGGGTTGGGCTTGCCGCTGCCGGTGACAATGCGGTCAGGGGTGATCATATGGAGATTCTTCTCTTCGTCGGCCTGATGGTGGGGGTGGTGGCCGTCGCGGTCGTGGTGGCGCGAGGGCCGGGCCGGCCTGCTGTTCGCCGTGGGTATGACTACGACGTTGGTGTTGAGACCGAACTCCATGGCGACGGCGGTCCGACGGCCGGCGCCTCCTACAGCTATGGCGATGGGTACGGCGGTGGTAGCGACGCTGGCGGCTTCGGCGGTGCCGGTGATGGTGCAGGGGGTGGTGGAGGCTGAGCAGGATGCGCGGCGGGGACAGGCGGGTCCGGGGACGCCGTACACGGCCGGCGTGGTCGGTGTTGAGGTGTGTGCCGGGGTGTTGGTGACCGAGATTGCCTATTGGGGGGCCAGGCCCCGGGTGCTTGTCACGCAACGGGAGCTGCGCCGGGGACTGGAGCGGCGGGGTCTGGTCCGGCGGTGGTGGGTTCGTGCGCTCGTTCCGCTTGGGTTGGCGGTCGTTCCGGGTGTTCTGGTGGCGCGGCTGGTGTCGCTGGACGTGATCGTGCCTCAGGTCGGGGTGGCGGGTGTCGTGGCGGGTGCCGCGGTCGCGGTGTGGTTTCTGCCCCGGCGTACCGTCGCGGGCGCGCGTTTGTTGCGGCGGTTGCGTGTGGATCACGCTGATCTGGTCGCCGAGCTTGAGTCGGGGCGAGCGCAACTGGACGCGTGGGCGCCGGAGCGGGTCGGGGTCGCCGTCGCGTTGTACGGCGACGCCGCCGTCGTGGCGATCATGCCGGCTGTGGCTCGCGGTTTGGGCCTGGTCGACGGCGGTCGCTGGACGCGTTTCGTTCGGCATAACAGTGATCGCTATGGGCCGTGGACGGCCGAGGCCATGTCAGAGATCGACCGGGAGAACCCGACGACTCCGTTCTAGTCCTTGCTGCCGCACCGCGTGGTGTGGTGGTCGTGTCCGCGTCCATGTTTGGGCTGGACCGTCGTGAGGCGCCGTTTCATGTCTCGTCCCAGCGACGGTTTCGTGACTTTCTCGCGCGACCTCCAACAAGCCAAGATCAACGCGCTATGCCGCAAGTAGCGCAACCGTCAGGTCCCCGTTAGCCCAACAGGGCCAGGGCTTCCCTGCCAACCCCCTGACGCGTTCCGAACTTCGATGTTTGTGGTTAGCACGGATGTTTCCGACAGTCGTCGTGGGACGATGAGGCGGTGCGGGAGACGGTGCTCGTGATCGACGATCACGCGGCGTTCCGCGCCTCCGCTCGGCTGCTGCTGGAGGCGGATGGGTTCACCGTCGTGGGTGAGGCGGCGACCGGGCTGGACGGTTTTCGGCAGGCGGATCGGCTGAAGCCGCGGCTGGTGGTGCTGGACGTCCGGTTGCCGGACGTCGACGGGTTCGAGGTGGCCGCCCGGCTCGCCGAGTTGGCCGAGCCCCCGTCCGTGGTCCTGGTGTCCAGCCGGGACGCGGTGACCTACGGTTCTCGACTGTCGCGGGCACCGGTGTGTGGATTCGTGGCCAAGAGCGAGCTGTCCGGTGCCGCGCTGCGCCGTCTTCTTGCCTGACCGGCGGAGGTGTCTGCGCACGGCTGTGGTGGTCGTGGGTGCGGTGTTCGGCGTCGTTTCGGAGTTGGTGGGGTTCGGCTGGGGCGCACCGGGACGCTGGGTGCCCGATCTGGCCGTGGGCTTGGCCTTCATCGGTGCTGGGGCTTGGGCGTGGTCGGTGGCGCGCGGGAGCGCGGTGCTGCTGTCGGGGACCGGCCTGGCATGGTTCGCCGCCAATCTGTTGCCGGGGGCGCTGTACTTGCACCGGGGCGTGCTGGTACACCTGCTGCTCGCCTACCCGGGCTGGCGGCCGCGGTCGCGCGCGGCTGCGGCAGGCGTGGTGCTTGGGTACGTGGTCGCGGTGTACCCGGATTGGTGGTCGGAGACGGTGACGCTGGCGCTGGCCGGTGTGCTGCTGGCGCTCCTCGCTTGGGGATATGTCCGGGCCGTGGGGCGCACGAGGCGCCATCGGTGGGTGGCGCTGGGGTGTGGGCTGGTGTTCGCCGGTGTACTGGGTGTCGGTGCGGTCGCTCGGCTCAGCGCGCCGGGTGGCCCGGCGGTGACACCGGCGCTGTTGCTGTACGAGGGTGCGCTCTGCGCCGTCGCTGTCGGGATCGTCGCCAACCTTCGAGGCGATCCGGCGTCGGCGGTCACTGATCTGGTCGTCGAGCTTGGTGAGTCCCGGTCCGGTCCGCTGCGCGACGCGCTGGCAAGGACGCTGGGTGACCCGTCGCTGTCGATCGGGTACCGGCAGGCTGGGAGCGGGCGGTACGTCGATGCCGCCGGTGCGCCGCTGGTGATACCGGACGGGGACGCGGCCCGTTCGGTGCGGTATCTCGAGCGCGACCGTCGCCCGTTCGCGGTGCTCGTGCACGACCCGGCGGTGTTGAGCGACTCGGCGCTCGTCGCGGCGGTGGCGGCCGCGACTGAGTTGGCCGCTGCCAACGCCGCCTTGCATGCCGAGGTACGCGCCCGGTTGGTGGAGGTCGCGGCGTCGCGGCGTCGTTTGCTGCGCGCGGCGGACGAGCAGCGTCACCGGCTCGAGGAGCGGCTCCATGACGGGCCACGGCGGGGGCCTCCCGCGGGGCTGGGGGGGGCGGGCCGCCCGGGGGGGGGGGGGGGGGG
>NZ_JAIBNX010000065.1:24513-27776 GCF_026130045.1 Micromonospora sp. CPCC 205371 | reverse complement strand
GGAGACGCAGCGCCCCCGGCCCGAGGAGCGCCCCCATGACGGGCCACGGCGGCGCCGCGCGGGTGCCCGCGAGGGGCTGGCCGCCGTGGAGGAGCGGATAGTGGCCGGCGGGGAACATCTGCCGCGTGCCCGCGCCCAGCTCGACCAGACCCTCGACGAGCTGGATGACCTGGCACGCGGCCTGCACCCGCGAGACTTGGCCGGCGGGCTTGCGGCGGCGTTGCGGGCGCTGGTGGCGCGCAGCGCCGTCCCGGTCGCGCTGGCTGTGCCGGGCGGCCGGTTCGCGGCCGAGGTCGAGGCGGCGGTGTACTTCGTGGCGGCTGAGGCGCTGGCCAATGTCGCCAAGCACGCGTCAGCCTCGTCCGCGTCGGTCGATGTCCGGCGGGACGAGTCTGGGCTCACGGTCGTCGTCGTGGATGACGGTGCCGGCGGAGCCGTCCCGCGGCGGGGCTTGATCGGGCTGGCCGACCGGGTCCAGGCGCTCGGTGGGCGGCTGAGGGTCGAATCACCACCTGGCGGCGGCACCACGCTTACCGCGTATCTACCGCTGGAGCGTGCATGATGCCGCTGGTACCCCGGCCCGTACCGCTGCTGGCCGCGGCGCGGTACCTGCCGCCACTGTTGGGGCTCGCGGTGGCCGGCGGCTCGATCGGGTTGGTCGTTGCCGGCACCGGTCCGGTGACCACCTACGCGGGCGTGTCGACGCCGATGGCCACGGTGGCTCTGGCGCCGGGCTTGGCGCTGGTGGCTGTCGGGGCGGCCGCCGCCTGGTACCGCCCGACGGCTTGGCTCGGCCCGTTGGCCGTGCTGCTGGGCCTGGTGTGGCTGGCGCCGCTGTGGGTTGGCTGGCAGGGTCAGACGCCGCCCCGGTCGCTGCTCGCGCCGCCTGGGGCCGGGCCCGACCTGGTGCGCACTCTCGCCATGGTGGTCGCACCTTTGCTGTACCCGCTGCTGGCCCAGCTGGTGCTCGGGCTACCAGCCGGCCGGCTCGGCGGTCGCCGGCGCCTGGTCCTCGCAGCCGGCTACGCCGCCGCGGCCGCGCTCGGCATCGGCCACGCGCTGTTTTACGCGCCGGTCCTCGACCCATACTGCTGGAACAACTGCTCGGCTAACTCGTTTCTCGTACTTCCAGATCCGGAGCTGGCCCGCCGGATCGGCATGGCCGGCCGGTACGCCGCCGCTGCGGCGGGGCTTTCGATCGGCGGCGCGGCGGCGTGGCGGCTGGCTCGGGCGGCCGACTCCCGCCCCTGGGCGGCGGGCCCTGCCGGGGGCGGCGGGGCGGCGGAGCGGGGGCCCCGCGGGCCCCCGGGGGGGCGCTCGGCGCTGTGGTATGTGCTCGGCCCGGCCGCCATAGCCGCGGTGAGCGCGGCGGCGTACCCCGTGGCCTTGATCCGCGAACCGGTGGAAGACCCGGCACGGCCGGTGTTCGCGGCGCTCTTCGTGGTCCGCGCGACCGCGCTGGCGCTGCTCGCGGCAGGCCTCGCCGGAGCCGTGCTGCGCCACCACCGCCAGCGGTTCGCCGTCGCGCGGCTCGCCGACGACCTCGGGAGCGCCCCGCCGCTTGGCTCCCTGCGCGCGGCGCTGGCTCAGGCGCTCGGTGACAACCGCGTGGAGGTCGCCTACTGGCTACCCGACGCACGGCGGTACGTGGACGCCGCGGGCCGGCCGGTCGATCCGGTGCCCGGGCAGGGGCGGGCGGTGACGGCGATCCACCGCGGCGGGCAGCCGGTAGCCGCCGTCGTCCACGACCGGGCGCTGTACGACGCGGACCTGCTGGCGCGGGAGATCGGGTCGGCGGCGCGGCTAGCCATCGACAACGAGCGGCTGCGCGCGGCCCTGTTCGCGCGGCTCGACGACTTACGGGCCTCCCGTGCCCGGGTGGTGGTGGCCGGGGACGAGGCCCGCCGCAGACTCGAACGGGATCTGCATGACGGCGCCCAGCAGCGGCTGCTGGCCGTGAGCTTCGAGCTGCGACTGGCTCGGGCGGCGGCAGCCGCGGAGGGTGACGAGCAGCTGGCGACCACGCTCGCCGTGGCGGTCGTGGAGATCCAGGCGGCCCTGGCCGAGCTGCGTGAGATCGCGCACGGCATCTTCCCCGCCATATTGGACGAGGCTGGGCTCGGGCCCGCGTTGTGCGGTCTCGCCGACGGCGCGCCGGTTCCGCTGCAGGTCGATGCCGTGCCGGACGCTCGGCTGCCGGCCGCGGTGGAGCGCGCGGCCTACGTGGCGGTGGCGGAGGCGGTCGACGCCGCCGGCGAGCGGGGCTCGCCGCTGCGCGTTCGCGTCGAACACGGCCGGGGGTTGCTCGTCATGGAGGTCCTGGGTGTGGCTGCGGGCCGGTACGATCACGTTGCGGATCGGGTGGGGGCACTGGGCGGTCGCGTGACCGTGGACCGGCGCCGGATGCGGGTGGAGATCCCATGCGACTAGTCGTGGCCGAGGACACGATGCTGACCCGAGAGGGCATCGTGCGGCTGCTGCAGGATGCTGGCCACGACGTGGTCGGGCAGGCTGAAGACGCCGACGGCCTGCTGCGGGAGGCCCGACAGCACCGACCGGACGCCGTGATCGTCGACATCAGGATGCCGCCGACCCACACCGACGAAGGCCTGGTCGCCGCCGAGCAGATCCGCGACGAGCAACCGGACGTGGGCGTGCTCGTGCTCTCCCAGTACGTCGAGCCCAGCTACGCGTTGCGCTTGATCTCCGAGCGACCCGAGAGGGTCGGGTACCTGCTCAAGGAGCGGGTCTTCGACGTCGCCATCCTGGTCGACGCGCTGCGCCGGATCGACGACCGGGAGACGGTCGTGGACCCGACCATCGTGTCCCGGCTGGTTGGCCGGCGCCGCTCGCCCGACCCGCTGCGGCGGCTGACCGACCGCGAGCGCGAGGTGCTCGGGCTCGTCGCCGAAGGCCTGTCGAACAAGGCGATCGCGGCGCGGTTGTTCATCACCGAGCGCACCGTCGAGGCCCACGTGACCCAGATGTTCCAGAAGCTGGGACTCGCCGACGACGGCCAGTCGCACCGCCGCGTCCTGGTCGTGCTCGCCTATCTGCGTGCCAGCCACCACCCGATCGGGTAACACCCCTCGTGCTAACCACAATGCTCGGCCGTCCGCCCACCCGTAGCGTCGGAATCGTCCGCACGAAGGGAGCAGGACGATGCGACGGTGGATGGCGCGGGCGGTGGCGGTCGTCCTGGTGGGCGCCGGCGGCGGCCGCGGCGGCGGGGGGGCCACCGCCGCCGGCGGCCCCCCGCAGGT
>NZ_JAIBNX010000065.1:0-24503 GCF_026130045.1 Micromonospora sp. CPCC 205371 | reverse complement strand
ACTCGCCGGCAGGAGGGGAGCGGGCGGAGGCGGGGGGGGAGGGGGGGGGGGGTGGCGGCCGCCGTGGGGCCCGCCGGGGGCTGCGGCGGCGGCGGCGAACCAGCCACCGGCGACGACCGCCTGAAGATCGGCATCGCATACAGCCCAGGCGGACGCGGCGACCGGTGGCTGAACGACTTGGCTGCCGCCGGCCTCGACCGCGCCAAGGCCCAGTTCGGCATCGCCGAAGGCGACGTGGTCGAGCTCGAGGCCGACCGTGCGGAGCCGTCCGGCGTAGGGGAAGAGCGGCTACGCCAGCTCGCCCGGAACGGTCACGACCCCGTCATCGCGATAGGGCCCTTCTACGACGAAACGGTGGCCAACGTGGCCCCCGAGTTTCCGCACGTACGTTTCGTGATCGTTGACGGCAACGCCGGCACCGGCGCCAACGTCGCCAACCTCGTCTTCGCCGAGAACGAAGGCTCCTTCCTGGTCGGCGCCGCGGCGGCGCTGAAGTCCCGCACCGGCAAGATCGGCTTCATCGGCGGCGTCAAGCTGCCCAGGCTGACCGCGTTCGCTGCCGGGTACACCGCGGGAGCCCAGGCCGTGCGGCCGGACATCCATGTCGACGTCGACTGGATCGCCCGCGACTACCGTGGCTTCGAGAATCCGGATGCGGCCAACCGGCTCGCCGGCACGATGTACGCGTCCGGTGTGGACGTCATCTACCACGCCGCGGGAGCCTCCGGCGCCGGCATCTTCACCGCGGCCAAGCAGGCCGGCGCGATGGCTATTGGCGTCGACACCGACCAATACCACACCGCGGATCCGCAGGTGCGGGACACCATCATCACCTCAATGGTCAAACGCCTGGACCTCGCGATGTACGAGCTTCTCAAGGGCGCCCACGCCGGCACGTTCACGCCCAGCACCACCGTCTACGACCTCGACACCGGCGCCGTGACGTACAGCAGCTCCGGCGGCCGGATCGACGACATCGTGCCCCGCCTGGAAGACCTCAAGGCGAAGGTCATCGCCGGCGACGTAACCGTACCCACCTCCTGAGCTGAGAGATGTCCGAAGGGAATCCCGTCATGCGAACCACAATCAGCAGGCTCGCGGCGGCAGGGCTGGCCGCCACGATGGCGGCGTGCGGTGCCAGTACGCCGTCCACAAAGGCCGGTGGTGCCGAGCCGGTGACGCTCCGGATCGCGACCGCGGACTCTGCGGAGACGCCGACCGCGGATCTGATCAAAGAATTCGTCCGCCAAGTGGACCAGCGAGCTGGCCAGGTCCGGGTCGAACCGGTTTGGGAGGCCGTCGGACCCGACCGCGACGACTGGGATCAGCAGGCGGCCCGGAAGGTGATCGCCGGCGAGATCGAACTGGGGGCGATCCCGGCGCGCAGCTGGGACACCGAGGGCGTCAACAGCTTCCGCGCGGTGCACGCGCCATTCATGGTCACCTCAGACGAACTCGTCGAGGGCATCGTCACCGACCCGGTGGCGGAGCAGATGCTGGCCGGCCTCGAACCGGTCGGCGTGGTCGGGTTGAGCCTGGTTCCCGAGGCCCTGCGGCATCCCTTCGCGTATGGCAAGCCGATGCGCGGCCTCGCGGACTACGCCGGAGCGGTGGTGCACAGCCCACGCTCCGACCTGAGCTACCGCATGTTCACCGCCCTGGGCGCGCGGCCCGACGACCAATCCGGCGTTGCCCTCGACATCGTCGTCCAGAACGGCGAGATCGCAGCGGTTGAATACGAATTCCTCTGGGGACACCGACTCCCCGGAAAGACTGTGGCGACCGGCAACGTCACCTACTTCCCGAAGTTGGTCCCGATCGTGGCCAACCTGAAGGCATGGCAGCGGCTGACTGGTAACCAGCAGGACGTCCTGCGCGAGGCGGCGAAATCCGTCCGCGATTGGGCCGCCAAGAATCTCCTTCCAGACGCCCCCGCGGCGAAGAGGTACTGCGAGCGGGGTGGCACGGTCGTCCTCGCCAGCCCCGCCGACCTCGCCGCGCTCGAACAGGCCGTCCAGCCGGTCTACGCCGAGCTCGAAAAGGACCCGCAAACCAAGGCGAACCTTGACCAAATCCGAGCCCTCAAAGCGGCGACACCCGCCAACGCGGATACGCCAACACCATGCGGGCAGTAGGGCGCCGTACCACCCGCCACCCGCGTTGAAGGCCTCAGAACCACGGCCACGACCGCCGTCGGCGACGGCAAGCCACGGCCAACCGCTCGCCTCATTTGGAAAATCGACAGCAACCGACAGGGAGTCACCATGACGTCGCCAGGAGCACGGAGCGCACAGCAGGCCTACCAACAGCAGGTCCAGAACAACAGCGCCACGTTTCGGCGCAATGCCGCATACGCGGACCAGCTCCGCTACCGCGGCCGCCGGCGCGGTCCGTTCGTGTTCATCCGCCGGCTGTTCGGCTTCTTGTTCTCGCTCGTGTTCATCGCCATCGCCATTGGGATCTTCCTGACGATCCTGGGCGTCGCCCGACCCGACTGGTTCGACCAGGTCATGTCATTGTTGGACCAGATCTGAGCACGCCACACACGGAGTGGGCCGGTGTGACCGAGACCTATCGCGCGGCGGCCAGCGCGGGCCAGGGCTGCCGCCGGTGGCCGTCACGGCCGACAGCGGGCCGGCCCAGTTCGTCCGCCGGCGTTTCGCGTTGCCCGAGCGGTGCGGCGGGCAGGTGGCGGCGCGATGCCGGCCCGGG
This sequence comes from Micromonospora sp. CPCC 205371, assembly GCF_026130045.1. Taxonomy (GTDB): domain Bacteria; phylum Actinomycetota; class Actinomycetes; order Mycobacteriales; family Micromonosporaceae; genus Phytohabitans. The sequence goes on along the minus strand of NZ_JAIBNX010000065.1, from coordinate 21,791 downwards.
GGCCACCCTAATGCGACCGCCTCGTCATCCTTCACAGCTGCCTCAAGACCGGCACCAGCTACGACGAGACTGCGGCGTGGGGCCATCTACGACCCGCCAGGTGGATGTATTGCAGGGTCGAGTCGGTGTGACGGTGACCGGCGAACGTGGCGATTGCGTGGATCTCCCATCCCATACGGGCCAGATCGGTCAGGCAAAGGTGCCGGGTCGCGTGCGTGGAGAACCGCGATAGACCCGCGGCCAGCGCGGCGCGGCGCACCACCTTCGACCACGTCCACAACGTGACCGGCTGCCCGGTGTTGCGCCGCGACTCCGACAGCAGCAGCGGCCCGCGGGCCTGGCTCAGCCTCGAGCGGTGCCGCAGATAGTCCGCCAGCAACACGCCGGTCGGCGCCGAGTAGGGCACGGTCCGCTCGAGCCGGTTCTTCGTCGTTTCCGCGCGCACCCGCAGCATTCGCCGCGCCGGATCGCCGTCGTCAGTCCGCAGCGCACACAACCACCACCGGATCAACGCCCTCGCGCTCGCACACCTCGAGGAACTCGGCCAACCCGCGGGCATACGCCTCGATCGTGCGGGCCGCACGTCCCAGATCCGTCCACACCCGCACCTGAGCCGGGCAGAGGCGGCCATCGCGGCGCGTGAACGGATCCGAACGGATCCGAACAGGTCGACCCCTCGTGCGGCCAGCATCGACGCCCGCAGAATCGATCAGCATCTGTTGGCTGCTACCACGGGGGTAGGCATGCGGTTGTTCCGTCATGTCGCGGCTGGTCTCGTTGTGTTGCTCGGGGTCACGCTGGCCGCGCCGCCTGCCGCGGCGGCACCAGATGATCCGGTCAGGCCGCCGGCCCCGGCCGCGGTGTACGACGGCGGCGCGGGCGTCGCCGCGGCTCAGCGCGATCGCATTCTGGGACGAGAGTGGCGCGGTTCGGTCGACCGGGCCTGGGTGGTCTCCGGCGACGCCGCCGGGCTGCACGTACTCGTCGCCGACGCCCGGGACGGGTACGCGTGGCGGACCGCGGCCACGCTGTTCGAGCCGGGGTTCGACGCGGACCAGTGGATCGGCAACGCGTGCGTGACCGGTTCGGGCCGGCGGCTGGCCGTCGCGTACGCCCCGCGGACGTTCACGAACAGCGGCGCTCTGTTCTCGCGGGGGGCGTTCACCGCGGTCGTGGACCTCCAGACGGGGCGGGTGGCCCGGCTGCCGGTGCTCGCCACCCTCGCCTACTACAGCCCCGGATGCGGTACCGGTGAGACCGTCGTCTACACGCAGGCGGCCGGTGACGACGCCGCCCGTACCCGATTGGTCACCGTGGACGCGGTGCGTGGCCGCGCCGTGTCGCGGCCGGTGGTCCTCGATGGGCAGGTGACCTCGGCGGTCCCGGTGGGTTCGGCGATCGTCGCCGCCGACCGGCACCGGCTCGTGCGGATCACCGGCGACGGTCGGCGTACCACCCTGGCCCGCACGCGGGCCGTGCCTTTCCAGGTCGTGGCGGCGCGGGACGGCGTGACGTACCTGGATCGCGCCGGCGACGAGGCGTTCGTCGAGCATGTGGCCGAACCACCGTCCAAAGGGGAGGCTAAGCCCCGCACCCTGGCGAAGGGGCGGCTGACCGACCTCGACCTGACCCGGGACGCGGCCGGCCAGGCGTATGTCACCGGGACCACGCGGTGGCAGGGCGGCGGCGCGGTCGTGCTGGGCGCGCCGAAGGGTTCGTCGGTGTCGACCCGGGGCGGTGCCGTGCTCACGTCGGTGATCTGGTCCGGACGGGCGGACCCCAGGGCGGCGGTCGGGGAGCAGCGGTTCCGCCGGCCGGTCGAGGTCCGGATGCGAATGCGGGCGACGGGCCAGGAGGTCACGTTCACCGTCCAGCCGGCGGGCACGGGCACGCCCGCCACCGCCGCCGGAACGGCGGCGAAAACCGCTCCGCAGAAAGCCGCCACCGCCGCGGCCGGCTCACCCACCAACCCGGTCGAGGACGAGCGCACCTGCTCGGTGCCCCGCAACGACCCTCGCAACCAGGCCATGCAGCCCAAGCCCCGGCAGGTGGAGTGGGCGGTCGACCAGGCCGTCCGCAACGTGCTGACCGTGCAGCGGGAAGCCAACTGGAAGAACGTCGGCATGACCGCGTACACGCCGCAGGGTCTGTTCCCACCGCTGGCCCTCGTCGGCGGTGGCAGCGTGCCGGCCCAGGTCGTGCTCGGCATCGCCGCCCAGGAGTCCAACCTGTGGCAGGCGACCGGGCGGGCGCTGCCCGGCGTCACCGCCAACCCGCTGATCGGCAACTTCTACGGCCGCGACATCTACAACGACACCTCCGCCGACGACTGGGACATCCACTGGGAGGAGGCCGACTGCGGGTACGGCGTGATGCAGGTGACCGACGGCATGCGCCGAGACGACCAGGACTACCAGCGGCAGCGCGCCATCGCGCTGGACTTCGCCGCGAACGTCGCCGCCGGGCTGCAGATCCTGCAGAGCAAGTGGAACCAGACCCGGTCGGCCGGCCTGACCATCAACAACGGCGATCCCCGGTACCTGGAGAACTGGTTCTTCGCGCTGTGGGCGTATAACTCCGGTTTCCATCCGGACCGCGGCGACGGCACGCCGTGGGGTGTCGGCTGGCTCAACAACCCGGCCAACCCGAACTATCCGGCCAACCGCGACCCGTTCCTGGAACGCACGATGGCCGATGCCGCCCGGCCGCAGTACTGGCCGTACCAGGAGAAGGTGCTCGGCTTCGCTGGCCACCCGATCGAGCTGCCGGAGGCGCCCAACGTGGTGGTGGCGGCGTTCCGGCCGGCGGTGTGGAACGGTGGCGCCGTCCAAGGCCCGATCAATCGCTCGAACGTCAAGCCGCCGGTCAACCTCTTCTGCGACGCCAGCAACAACTGTGTGCCGGGCGCGAAGATCCAGCCGGACGACCCGGATGTCGCGGGCGAGCCCGCCGGGCCGTGCGCCAACAAGAACGCCGCCGGCAAGTACGACCTCAGATGCTGGTACAACCGCGCGGCCACCTGGAAGCCCGACTGCACACAGACCTGCGGGTACGAGCTGCTCCGGTTCGACCCCGGCTACGCCTACCAGGCCGACGGCACCTCGTACGCGCCGCGGTGCGACGCCACCGGGCTGCCGGCGAGCGCCCTCATCGTCGACGACGTGCCCGACAGCGTGCCGTCGATCCGGCCCAACTGCGCCCGATTCTGGGGCAACGCCGGCCGGTTCGACCTCACCTTCGCCGCGGACAGCACCGGCCACTATCCGTCCAAGGTGGACTTCCACCAGTTCGGTGCCGGGTTCGGCGGTCATTTCTACTCCAGCTTCACCCGCGGACCGAGCCACCCCCACGAGGCCAAGCTCAAGGTGAGCGGCACGTGGCGGCTAGCCAACTCGCTGAACGGCTGGGTGCGGATCAAGGTGTTCGTCCCCGACACGGGTGCGTGGACCAGACAGGCCCGCTACGACATCGACCTCGGCGACGGCCGGCGGCGGTACCGGGTCGTCAACCAGGCATGGCAGGCGCACACCTGGGTAGATCTCGGCGTGTTTCCGGTCAACGGCACCCCATCGGTCACCCTCACCACACGCACCGCTGACGGCGTCGGCAGCGACACCGTGGTCTTCGACGCGGTGGCGTTCATCCCGGCGCCAAAGCCCTCCGCCGTGTACGTCGCGCTGGGCGACTCGTACTCCTCGGGTGAGGGCCTGAAGCCGTACCTGCCCAACACCGACTACAAGCGGGCCAGCGACCTCGGACCGACCAACGCGTGCCATCGGTCCGCGAACCACGCGTACCCCAGCCTGGTCAAGTCGCCCGGCCACACCAAGACGATCGCGCAGGAGGCCGCCGAGAACACCGCGTCGTTCGCGTTCCTCGCCTGCTCCGGCGCGATGACCACCAACATCACGACCGACGCGTACAACGACCCGCCGACCGCCGACGACCTGGCCGGCCACACCGACTGGGGGCCGGTCGGCGACTTCGGCTACCCGTACAGCTTCAACGGCGAGGTGCCGCAGGTCGACCAGGGATACCTCGACGAGGAGACCACGCTGGTCACACTCACCGTCGGCGGCAACGACGCGCGCTTCGCCGAGGTGATCCGCAGCTGCGTGGCCGCGCTCGACTTCTGCTACACCGACACGCACAAACTCACCCGCACGGACGGCCCGGTCGACCCGGAGCCCCTGCGTGTCTACGAGAAGAAGCTGATCCGGCACTGGCTCGCCAAGCATCTGAAAGCCGCCTACCGGGCGGTCCACGAGCGGGCCCCGAACGCGAAGATCATCGTCCTGGGGTATCCGCAGCTGTTCGGAGACCGCCCGCATGACAACACCTGCGTCGGCCTGAACCACAACGAGCTCCTGTTCCTGAATACCTTGGCCGATCTGCTGAACACCGTCATCGCCCATGCGGTCGCCGACATCCACGACGAGGGCGTCGACATCCGCTTCGTCAACGTCACGCAACGGTGGCGGGACAGTCACAGCAACTGGGCCTGCGACAACTGGACCGACCCGTGGGTCAACGGCGGCATCATCAGCTGCGACAGCGGCATCGGCCGGGAGACACCGTGCCGGGCCAGCTATCACCCCACCCTCACCGGACAGGCGCAGCTCGCCGACGTAGTAAACCTGCAGCTGCGCGGCGTCAGCTCGGCCGCCGCGGTGCAGCAGCGGATCCTGGCGTACGTCGCGACGCGCACACCGGATCCCAACGACTCAAGCGGTGGTCAGCGCTGGATCGTCTCGCCCGTCCAGGCGCTGGAGATCGCCGAGCGCTGCCTCGACCTCACCAGGGTCGGTGGCGTCCTGGGCGACCCGTGCATGACCGAGCCGATGCTCGCCGTGACCACCCGCGACAGCGGCGGCGCGGCGCGCAACGACGCCGAGGCGATCGAGCGCCTGCCCTGGTGGGTGCACCTGAACTACACCAGCAGCGAGCTGAGGGAGGAGTGGGTGCTGCCCCGCGACTGGTTCGTGCAGCGGTCGTGGCGGCCCAACGCCTGCGCTGACACGCCGAAGAACCAGGGCGACCAATGCGACGAGTACCCGTTCTTCTCCAGCGAGTTCGGCGGCGCCTTCGACCCTATCGACGGCTACGACTCGGAAAGCTCGAGCCGGCTCAGGTGGGTGCCGGAACCAGAGAACCAGGCCGAGGGCCGCCAACTCGGCGCCATGTACACCGCTTGCTCGGTCAAGACCAGCGTGTACAGCTCGGTCGGCTCCCTCATGGTGCTCGGTGACCCCTACCTGACCATCCCCGTGGTCGCTGGCGACCCCGTCAGCAAGCCCTGGACCTTCTACGTCTGTTAGGAGACAGCAACGGTGCGAAGAATCAATCGAACAATGGCCATGGTGGCCGCTACCCTCGTCGCGGTCGTGGCGACAGTGGTGATCCCGGCGAGCGCCGCGTCCGCCGCGCCACCGATTGACCCGAGAATGTCGAGCACATGGGCAAAGTGGACGTTCCACGCCGGGGGCAACTACAACCTCGTTATGGACGTCGCCCGCTCCGGTGGGCACGGCGCCGCGGTGCAGCTCTATGGTGACCACGGCGGATCCAACCAGATCTGGTTCCAGGAGGCCGCCGCCGAGGGCGGGCAATTCCTCCACCCCGGGTACGACCGATGGCTGTGCCTCGGCCGCACCGGCACCGGATATCACACACCGGTTGTCGTGCAGGCCTGCGACGGCAGCATCAACCAGCGGTGGGCGATTCCTCGACTGCGCTACGAGTACTTCATGATCAAGCCGTGGGACAACCAGGGCATGTGTGTCGACGTACCCAACTCCAACTTCGTGCAGGGCGCGGACTTGCAGCTGTACGGCTGCAACGAGACCTCGGCCCAGTACTGGCGGATGGGTCACTGCTGGGCGGCGGCCTGTGACAACCAGTGGCCCGACTCCACCGACTGCGACACCAGCGGTGCCGACGAGGTGCTGGACGTCACGCACAATGGCAGCCGGATCGTGGTCGTGCGGGCGACCGGGTGCCACGCCTTCTACGCACGGATAAACCTCAACAGCGACCACTACGGCCTTCTCGTTATCAGACGGCATCACACGGCCGGCGACGAGCACGCGCTCGCACTCTCCGTAGGTAACGCCTCGCCCTCCTGGACGACGCCGATGCTCGGTGTCGACCAGCCGGGCGCGACATTCCGGGCCTGCTTCGAGAGCCATAGAAACTACTCCGACAGCTTCTGCACCGACTGGACGTGGATCCCGACCTGAGCCTGCGGCGGGTGGGCGGGATCACCCCGGTCACGGGGCCGGCATGGTGCCGCCCGCCCGCCAGAGGCGTTCCCGCGCCTCGTCGGCCTCGGGATGGCGCAGCTCCTCCAGGATCCGCAGCGCCTCGCCCAAGGCGCCGACAGCCGCGTCACCGTCCCCTGTGGACTCGTGGAGCTCGGCGAGGTTGCGGAGCGTGTCCGCCTCGTTATAGCGGTCGCCGAGCTCCTGGTAAAGGTCGATGGCGTGCTGGTAGCAGGCAGCGGCCCGCTCACCCTGGCCGAGGTTGTGGTGGATGAAGCCGAGGCTGTCCCAGGTCGCGGCCTCGGCGTGCCGGTCGCCGGTCTGCTGGAGCAGCGCGACGGCTCGCTGGCAGTCGGCGAGCGCCAGGCCGTACTCGCCGCGGCGGGCGTGCAGCCAGCCGGCGTTGTTGAGCGCTATCGCCTGGCCGTTGCGGTGCTCCAGCTTCTCATACAGGGTCAGCGCCCGCTGGTTGTACTCGGACGCCTGATCGTCCCGGCCCTGGCGCTGGCATAGACCGCCCAGTCCACGGTGGACGTGGGCCTGGGCCAGGTGGTCGCCGACCTCCGCGTACCGCTCCAGCGCCCGCTCGTAGTGCTCGTGCGCGAGGTCGTCCTGGCGGAGCCGGGCGGCCGCGCGGGCCAGGGCCTGGGAGGCGCCCGCCGGCGCCGCGCGGCCGCCGGGCCGCGCGGCGCCCGCCAGCGCGACCTGCTGGGTGGCGACCACGTCGTGCCAGTGCCCGATGGTGTCGAGGTAGCTGGCGATCGCACGGGCGAGCTGCCAGGCGCGGTCGTCGAAGCCGGCACGGGCGGCCGCGTTGCAGGCGACCAGCAACACCTCACGCTCGGCGGCCAGCCAGGACGTCGCCGCATCCAGGTCGGCAAGCGCCTGTGGCGTCACGCCGGTGGCGGATAGCGGCGGCGGGCAGGGCGGCACGACCGGCTCGGGGTCGACGAGCCGGTCAGCGGCGTGCGCGGTGAGCAGGTAGTGGTCGAGTATGCGGCGAGTCGCGGCGCGGCGCTCGCTTTCCGGGTCGGCGGCGGCTAGCTCGGCGGCGTACCCGTGCAGCAGGTCATGCATCGCGAAGCGGCCGGGCGCGTGCTCGACCAGAAGGTGGGCGCGGCTCAGCGCGGCCAGCAGCCGCCCGGTCGCGGCCGGTGCCAGCCCGGCGAGGCTGGCCGCGGCGGGCACGGTGATGTCGGGTCCATTGTGCACGGAGAGCAGCCGGAAGAGATGGGCCGCCGCCGGGTCGAGGAGTCGGTACGACCAGGAGAACACCGCCCTCATGTCCGCAGCCGGGTCGCCGCCCGTGAACGCCTCCAGACCGCCCTGGGTCGTGCGCAGCTCGTCGGCCAGGGCCCGCAGCGCGAACCCCGGATTGCTAACCGCCCGCGCCGCGACGATGGCGAGAGCCAGCGGCAGCCCCGCGCAGGCCGCGACGATCCGCTCGACCGCCTCCGGCTCCGCGCGCATCCGCGCCTCGCCAAGGCGCAGCGCGAGCAACTCGTGGGCCTCGGCGGCAGTAAGCAGGTCGAGCCGGAGCGGGTCGGCCGCGCCGGTCACCACAAGGCCGGCGAGCTGGTCGCGGCTGGTCACCACCGCGGCGCACCCGCCTCCGGGCAGCAGCGGCGCGATCTGCGCGGCGTCGCGGGCGTTGTCGAGAACCACGAGGACCCGTCGGCGCTCGAGGAGCCGGCGGTACAAGGCGGCCTGCGCCTCCGGCGTGGAAGGCACTCGATCCGCCGGCACATCGAGGGCGTCCAGCAGCGTGCGTACCGCCTCGGCGGGCCGCACCGCCGAGCCGCTCGGGGCAAATCCGCGCAGGTCGACGTAGAGCTGGCCGTCCGCAAACAGCTCCGCCACCGCGTGGCCGAGCCGGATCGCGAAGGTCGTCTTGCCGACGCCCGCCGGCCCGATCACCAGCACCGCGCCGCCGCCGGGCGCGCCCAGCAGCCGCCGGGCAAGGGTCAGCTCCGCGGCCCGCCCGGCGAAGTGCCGCCGGTCCGGTGGCACCAGCCGTGACCCCCAAGGCGGGGGCTCCGGCGGCGCATCCGGAGCAGCCGCCACGGCCACCGCGACCGCGCCGCGCGCCCCCAGCCAGCGGACAACGTCGGCGTCCGTGCCACCGCAGGCGGTGACGAACGCCGCCACCAGGTCGGGCTGCGGCAGCGAGTCGCGGCTCAGGGCGGTGGCGAGCGTGCTGTAGGCCAGGACGCGTCCGCGGGCCCGGGCGAGCCGGGAAAGGTCCCGATAGGACAGTCCAGCCCAGGCCTTGAGTCGGCGTAGCTCATCGACGAAGCCGGCGGCCGTCCGCACGGCGCTGGGCGCCGGTACCCCCGTTGCCACGGCCAGCAGCCTAGGGCAGACGCACAAGCCTCGCCGCCGCGGCATGGATCGCGGCACTGGAGGAGCTCGGGCAGGTCGTATTCCAGCCTGCCGGTGCCGAACCTCATCCGTGCAGCTCAGGCGGCGTGTTCGTATCCGTGGAGGATGTCCCCGAGTCGATCACGGCGGCGGACCTGGAGATGCGTGATGGTAGCGGTCCCACAGTGGAGGACCGTTGCCCCAGCGTCCGACCGTTCCTGACGCACGTCGAGCAGAGGACCACCCACCTGGCGCCGATCGCCGACCAGGACGACGTCATGCGATGGAGAGTCGTGCTCGCCGCGGCCGTCGTGGCCGCGAGCGGTGGCGCTGTATGGCTGGTCCCGGCCATCCGCGGCCTGGACATGTGCGACCGCCCTGGCGCCACCGACCGAGCCATCGCCTGGTGGAACGCCGGCGGCATCCCGCTGATCGGCTCAACTCACCCTCCTACATCAACACCGTCTACAACAGCTCGTACGTGGTCACTCGCGACGAGGTACCCAATCTCAGGTAGGAGCGTCCTTCCGGGCCATGATCGTGGACCGGCATGGCCCGGAAGGACTGTTGTCGGCCGTTCCCGAGCGGCTGGCGGTTGCGTCGGCAGTGCGGCGATCACACCGGTCGACCTGGGACGTGTGGGTGAGGAACACGTCCAGCAGCGGGTTGCAGGAGGTCTGCGATGCTGGCGATACCGGATCGGATGGCGTGTTCGTTGAGGTCACCGAAGCCGAAGACGATGGCTGGAGGGCCGCTCGCGCCGTGGACCCGGTATCGGTGCATGCCGTGCAGGTGGATCGATCGCTGTGTGGCGGCCGTAATGATCGCGGCTTCGTCCATCTCGTCGGGAAGCTCTGCCACGGCGTGGAAGCCGGCGTCGAGTCCGGTCAACCGTAGGTGTGGGGCCTGGTGCTGTAGCGCTTCGGTGAGAGTGGCCCGTTTGGCCGCGTACGCCCTGCGCATCCGGCGTAGGTGGGCGTCGTACCGGCCGGACTCGATCAGTCGCGTCAGTGCGAGCTGGTCGAGGCCGGGTGATCCCCGGTCGCTGTGGTGCTTTTCCTCGGCGATCGCTGGGGCCAGACGTGACGGCGCGAGGATCCAGCCCAGCCGTAGGCTGGGTCCGAGGGATTTGCTGACCGATCCGATCATCGCCACGCGGTCGGGCGCGAGTCCCTGCAGTGCCCCGACCGGCTGACGGTCGTAGCGGAACTCCGAGTCGTACATCCGCATGATGATCGCTAAATCCGGCGGGAAGTCTTGTCGCGTTGGCGAGGCCGGCGGCGAGGCTCGGCCTCCGATCCCCGGATGGAAACGCGATGACACTCGTGATCACCACACACCGGACCTCCGATCCGGCGATGACGATCGCGGTCGAACCGCAGGGCGCGATCGTGTCCGACACCGCGTACATGCTGCGGGACAGGATCACCGCTGTACTGGCGGCGACCAGGCCGCACCGAATCGTCGTCGACCTCAGCGCCGTGCCGGCCATCGACGACGCCGGGCTCGGAGCACTGCGGTCCGGGCATGAGGCGGCCGCTGACCGTGACGCCAGCCTGGTGCTGGTCGATGCGCACCCGGTGGTCCGTGAGGAGCTGCGGCGATACGGCCTGACCGGGCTGCTGCACGGGTGACCAGCTTCGGCGGCTACGACCCGGATGCCGAGGAGATCGGCGACGGGCTGTACGGCCGGCTCCTGGCTGCAGGCGGCCGGAGCGGTGCTCTCGACCCGAGGCTAGTCCGCCTGCTGGATCGCCAGGCCAAGGCGATGGTCGACCTGGCGGCACGGCGGGCCACCGCCATGGGGCGCCTCGGCATAGGTACGGACGATCTGATGTGGGCCGCCTGTCACACCGAGCGCGCCCTGGTGGTTCTGCGGCATTGCGGCATCGACACCGCGGAACTTCTACGTGGTCTGCCCAGCGCCGCGTCGACGCCGGTGCGCGTGGCCGGTAGACGGTCGCTGACCCGAGGACTGTGCCGGGTGGTGATGGTCGCCGACTACCTGGCGCATCAGAGCGGCGCGGCGCGGGCGGGCGTGCCGCATTTGACCACTGCGCTGCTGGTCGAGGGCTGTACCCGCGCCTATCGGTTGATCGCCGACCGGGACGGCGCGTCGTGACGGCGGTCGCGACGCCGCTGTGACGCGCTGGTCAGATGATGGCGAATCGCACGCTGCCGTCGCGCAGCGACGCGTCCAGTTTGCTGTCGTCCAGGATCTGGGCGGCCGCCCAGTCCAGGAAAAGGCGGGCGCCGTCGGTGTCCACGGCCTCGTCGCCGTCGTGTGGCTGATCCGCTACCTGGACAGACAGCGAACCGCGGGCCGGGCCGAGCGCTATCCGTACGCCACCGTTGTCGCCCACGTCCTGCGCGGCGGTCAGGCGGCGGATGAGGGCGATAGCGCTGTCGGTCAAGGTCACCATCGAATGAACTCCTGGGCGTGAAAATAGCGGGTGGGGATATGGGTTCAGCTGTTGGCGGGGCCGTCGTCGGGTTGGTCCAGGCTGTTGCAGACGTCGATGATTCCGGGGGTGCGCCATGCCTGGTCGCTGGCCGCGTGGGCGGCGTCGACGGAGTCCACCCAGCCGCTGAGGATGGCGACCCGGTTCTGTACCGTGACGGTGATGTGCTGGCCGATGGTGCGTCCGTCGGCGCGGAGCTGCTCGACGACGCTATCGGCGAGGCGGTCGTCGGTGCTGGCTAGCGGGGTCGGCTCGTCCGGCCGGTGGTGGGGCAGTGCGCTGTCGTCGGGAGACGGCCAGGGGTTGATCACGTCCTGCTCCTTGGTTTCGCGGTCGGGTGATGGCTGCCGGGCGCGGGTGAGCTCGGCGAGGGCCTCGTCGCGGGTGCCGTAGAGGGCGAAGACGCGGTCCAGTCGCATCGTGTGCAGCACGGTGAGGATGAACCGGGACGGTGCCGCGAGGCAGAGTTGGCCGCCGCGCTGCTTGGCGTCCTGGTGCGCGCGTACCAGCAGGCCGAGGCCGGTGGAGTCGATGGCATCGACGGCGGACATGTCGAGGATGACCGCCCGGTGCAGTGCGACGGCGTGCGCGAGCGTGTCGCGGACTGACTCGGCGACGTGCAGGTCGATGTCGCCGGTCATGCTGACGACGGCGGTGTCCAGGTCTGCGGTCTCCAGCCGGCAGGGGCGCGGCGGCGGTGGCTCGGCCAGGTCATCGTCGGCGACGGTGGGGGTGTCGGGTGGTGGCGCGGCGACGCATCGCGGGCATCGGTGGGGCCCGGTGGCGAATGCGGATCCGGTCCAGCCGTGTTCGGCCAGCAGCGTCCACACGATCTCGTCGTCGCGCAGGGCACCGGCCACGTCGGTGACGGCGGCGCCGCAACGGTCGCAGATCAGGTTGAACTTGCCGGTTTCGGTACCGGGTACGACAGTCATGGGTTTGTCAGCTCCAAGCCAGCGAATCGGGGAGGGCTGGTTACTCGGACCGGTGCTCGTCCGGGCGGTCGACGCGGCTTGGCCGCGCGCGTCCGCGGGCCGGCAGGACGGCCCGCGGCCCGGGGGGCGCCGCCCCCGTCCCCCCCTGTTCCGCCCCCGGGGGGGCGGGCGTCACGTCGTAGGTGGCGTCCGCCGCCGGCGGCTGTCCGGTTTCGGTGTCGGGCTCGATGCGCAGGACGTTGTCCACGCGGGCGATGCGCAGGATGTGACGCAGCCGGGGGGTGGCGGAGCGAAGTGTGAGGATGGCGCCGGAGCGCCACAGGTGCCGGTGTATGTCCAGGAGCAGGCCGATCGCGGCAGCGTCGATCATGGGGCAGTCGGCCAGGTCGAGCACGAGTTGGTGGGGGTTGAGGGCGACGGCGTTGTCGAGGGTGGTGCGGATCACCTGGGTCGCGGTCATGTCCAACGGGCCGGTGATGCGCACCTCGATGAGCGGCACGGTGCAGGCACGGGTGCCCGGGTGGGTTGTCGCCACGCTCACCTGTATCCCCTTTGTTCGCGGTCGTGCCCCAGCCTGGTCGGCGGATATGGAGGCCGCTCCGCAGGTATATGACGGTTTCATGACAACGTGCGGTGGTCGTGGGGGATGGTTTCCGTCACCCAGGGTGGTGTGGGCATGATGCGGGTATGACCGGTGTGCTGGTGATCGAGGATGATGACCGGATCAGGCTGTCCCTGGTGCTCGCGCTGGAAGACGAGGGATACGCCGCGCGTGGTGCGGCGACGGCGGAGGACGGGCTGCTTCAGCAGCGCCGGGATCCCGCCGAGACGGTGCTGGTCGATCTGATGCTACCGGGAATCGATGGCTTCGAATGTATCCGGCAGTTGCGGCGCGAGGACGACGTGCCGATCGTGGTGGTCAGCGCCCGCGACGATACCCACGACATCGTCGCGGCGCTGGAGGCCGGCGCCGATGACTATCTGGTCAAGCCGGTGGCGGTCAAGGAGTTGTCGGCGCGGCTGCGGGCGTTGCGGCGACGCGGGCGCGCGCTTGCCGATCCCGTTCCGTCGCTGGTGTTCGGTGATCTGGTGATCAGACCCGAGGCAGGTGAGGTCAGCGTGCGGGGAGAGCCGGTGGCGCTCACGCGCACTGAGTTTCGGCTGTTGTGCGAGCTGGCCGAGCACCCGGGCCGGGTGTTGTCCCGGCAGCAGTTGCTACGGCGGGTCTGGGAGTACGAGGTCGGCGACGAGCGGCTGGTCGACGTCCACGTTGGACGGCTGCGACAGAAGATCGAGGAGGATTCGAGCACTCCCCGCTATCTGGTGACCGTCCGCGGCCTGGGCTACAAGCTGCAGCGATGAGACCGGTCGGACTGCGTGGCCGGGTCATCGCCGGGTTCGCCGCCGGCGCGCTGGTGCTGTCGGCGTCGATGGCGCTGGTGTCGTACCAGTTGATCCGCGGTTCGTTGCTGGCTGAGCGGGAGCGGACCGCCGTGCGCGCCGCCTACTTCAACGCCACGGTGGTCAACTCCGGGCTCACCGGCGACCACCCGGACATGCTGGAGGTGCTCCGCTCGCTGGACACCGGCAGCGAGCGGAAACCAGTGCTGCGCCGCGCCGGAACCTGGTACGCGCGCAGCGCCGACGGCGGCGTCACCGCCTCGATCCCGGAACCGCTGCAGCGCATGGCCGAGGAGGGCACACCGGGCAAGCAGCGCATCCGCGCCGACGGTCAGCCGGCGGTGGTGGTCGCCGTGCCTTTGTCCGCGTCCACGGTGTTCTACCAGATCGACTCACTGCAGGAGCTGGAGCGCACCTTCCAGATTCTGGCGCTGGTGCTGACACTGGTGGCGGCCATGACGACCGGGGCCGGCGCCGCTCTGGGCTGGTATGCCACCGGGTATGTGTTACGGCCGTTGAGTTCGGTGGCGGCGGCCGCGCAGGAGATCACCGCAGGTGATCTGACCGCTCGGCTGGACCCGGCCAGCGAACCCGACCTGGCGCGCCTGACGACGTCGTTCAACCACATGGTCGACCAGCTGGCGCGGCGCATGGAACGCGACCGCCGGTTCGCCGCCGACGTCAGCCATGAGCTGCGCTCGCCGCTGCAGACGCTCGCCGCCGCCGCGAGCGTACTGAACCGTCGCCGGGACCGTCTCGATGATCGCACGGCCACCGCCGCGGACCTGGTCACCGACGAGATCGCCCGGTTTCAGACGCTGGTCGACGACCTGCTCGAACTGGCCCGCAGTGACCAGCCGGCCGACCGGCGCACCGTCGACGTGTCAGAGCTGGCGCGCGGTGTCTGCCGCACCCGGGGCATCTCCGAGCAGATCATCCAGGGCGACGACCAGACGTGGTCGGTCGACGAGCAGCGAATCGAACAGTTGCTGGGCAACCTGGTCGACAACGCCATCCGGTACGGCGGCGGCCCCACCGCCATCCGCCTCGGCTGCCACGACGGCAGGCACTTCATCGAGGTGGACGACGAGGGGCCCGGAGTGAGCCCGGAGGACAAGGAAGTGATCTTCGATCGGTTCGTGCGTGGGCGCACCGCCCAGGCGCGCGGCGACGTCGACGGCACCGGCCTCGGGTTGGCGCTAGTCGCCGGCCACGCCGACGCGCACGGCGGCCGAGCCACCGTGCTTGACCGGCCTGGCGGCGGCGCGCGCTTCCGGGTCGAGCTGCCAGGATGCGCGCCATGACCGAGCTGGCAGGCGCTCGCTGCGCTCGCGCGCGCATGACCGGGCGCGCGTCGCTGCTGGCAGCGGCCGCCGCCGCGTTCATCCTCGCCGCAGGCTGCGGCGTCACCGTCCAGGACGAGCCGCAACAGGTACAGCCGCCGCGCGGTCCACATCGGATACTGGCCTCCGGCCTGCCGGAGGTACCCGCGCCCGGTGCCTCCGAGGAGGTGCTCTACTTCATCAAGGACGGCGCGCTGGTACCGGCGACGCGTCGCGTGCGAGTGACGCCCACCGTCGAGACGCTCGTCCGCGACCTGGTCGCCGGGCCAACCGACGCCGAACGCGACAACGGTCTGGGCAGCGCACTGACCGGCACCACACTGTCCCTCGCCGCCCGGGACGGCAACCAGATCACCATCGAAATGGACGAGCCCGTGGCCGGCACCGGCCGCAGCGACGAAGTCCTGGCCTACGGGCAGATCGTCACCACCCTCACCGCCCGGCCCGAGATCACCAGCGTCGTCTTTACCCGAGACGGCCAACGCATCGGCATCCCGCGCGCCGACGGCTCCCTGTCCGAAACGCCACTGACCGCCGCCGACTACGCCTCCCTGGTCACCCGAGACTGAGCCGTTCACACCCGCACCGCCTTCGGCGAGCGCCGCACCTGTGTCGATGGCGCGGTACGGACGAGCGGTAGATCGGTCGCAGCGGCAGCCGGTCCGGCATCAGGCTCAGAGTCACAATGGAGAGTGCGCAAGATCTGATATGAGTTCCCCCCGGTTTCACGGAGTGCGCCACAGCTGCGCAATGTCGCTACTACAGGCAGGCGTCGACACCACCGTCATCGCACTCTGGCTCGGCCACGCCAGCGTCCGCTCCACCGACGCCTACGTCCACGCCGACATGACCACCAAAGAACAAGCCCTGGCCCTGACCACACCCATCACCGCAGGGCCCATTGCGGGTGATATATCTCGCGAACTCGAAAGGCCCAAAATCAGCCCGCCGCCGAGGACCGCCATCCCGAAGCCCGACGACCGCCGAGCCGAGCAGCACCGCACCGTCGCGCATGAAGGCCATCCCCCGGCCGAGGACCGCGACCCCAACGCCGGCGATCGCTGCGCGCCAGCCGACGGCCTCCGCACCGTCCAGGACGGCCTAGGAGGCGTGTACGGACCCCACGGCCCGGCTCCGCCGGACTGGCCCGGCTCCGCCGGACTGGCCCGGCCGACCGACGCCTCGATTACGCTCACCGCGTTTGCGGGCGGGCCCGCGGGGTTTAACGAACGGCGGGGATGTCCGCTCGGCTCGCTCACGCAGTGCTAGTGCGGCGTGCGCGGCAAACGCCGGTGGCCTTTCACTGTGACGACCGGTGCTTGCAGCCGCTGTCAGTTCCGCGCCGGGCCTCATGCAGTTAGCCAGCGACACCAGCCGGCCGGGGGCTGCGAGTGCCTCGGATGGGGTGTCGAAGGGCACCGGGATGCCGGGCGACTATAGCCGTCCCATCCGCCAGCACACGAACGAGATTCACCGATACAGAATCGACCCACTCCTCCAGCGCCAGGCGCGGCAGATCGCGGCAAGCGGCCACGACAGCAAAGCGGTGTCGCTGCCGTGCGGCTCGCACACCCTTACCGGTGCCCGCGACGGCAACCGGCTCATCGTCTACAGCAACAACTCCAGCAGCCGTGGATGCGTGGACGGCACCCGAGCCAACGACGACCCTGTCGGGGACTTCATGGACGTCATCGAGGTACCGCTGGCCAACCCGGCGGCCGCGAACCTGCTGCGGCGGGTGCCGCTCGCCGGCCCGGCGGTGGACAAGAGCGCGTTCTTCTACGACGCGCGTACCGGCGCCAAGCTGGGCCAGTGGACGCTGCCACGTTCGCAGGACGGCGTGGCGGAGAACTGCACGATCCATAACTACAACGTGGTGCCGCTGCATAGCGGCCGGTACGTGTTGGCCAGCGGCAACTACCAGGCCGGCACGTGGGTCGCCGACTTCACCGACCCGGCCAACCCGGTGACCCTCGGCTGGTCCGACCCGCAGGCAATCACCCCACCTGATCTGGGCGGCGCGTGGTCCTCGTACTCGTACAACAATTTCCTCTATGAAAGCTCGATAACCGAAGGTGTCAACGTCTACCGGTTCAGCGGACACCAGACCGCGGGCGCGATCCGGCTGCCGTACCTGAACCCGCAGACCCAACCGTTCTCACTGCCGTAGACAGCTCAGAATAGCGGCGTCGCTGTGGGCCGCTGGCCCGGCCCACAACCGCCCGCCCGGCCCATCCTTTGGTCATGGGCGTGCTGAGGACTCAAGTCTGCGGAGGGTCTCTGCGAGGGTCGGCTCAAGTAGCCTGCGGCCGGCGACGGCGAGCATCGTCACCAACACCGCACCCTTGAGACCGCGTGGATGCCGGATAGACACCCACTCGACCTTTGACCCACCGTCGGGCATGGCCTCGACGCGTAACTCCCACGAGCTGCCCACCGCGAACACATTGGAGTCGGTGACCTCGGCACGCACCAGACCCGGGCGCGACCAGTCGTAGCGTTCGTGCGCCCAGATTCCGCCCAGCACGGCCGAACCCTCTATCGCCTCGGCACGGGTTTCCCCAACCGAAATGGGTCGGAACGCGGCCGGGTCGAGGTTTGGCCACCACTCGGGCCGGTGCTCAGTGAAGTCGGTGGCCGCGGCGATCACGCGCTCCGGCGCGGCGCTGGTGTGCTTGGTAAAACGGATCTCGACCATCGGTTCAGTCACCTCCAGCCGCCAGAATGCCCGCCCCGATGTCGCCCCACATCGGTAGACCTACCTATAGCAGGTTGTTTTCCATCGCGTACAGCGCCGCGGCCGCCCGCGTGGAAAAGCCGACCTTGGCGTAGACGTTCTGAACGTGGTGTTCCGCGGTGCGTGGCGAGATGCCCATCGTAGAGCCGATCGCGCGGTTGGAGAGCCCCTTGGCCACGAGGCGCAGCACCTCTACTTCGCGGTCGGACAGGCCGGACGGCCACGTACGCTTGTGCTTCTGTCCAGTGGTGGCGAGCACGGCGGCCACGGCCTCGGAGTCGAGCTGGCCGTTTTGGCTCATCCGGCGGAGTTCCGCCGCGGCTCGGTCCACCGTCCATCTCGGACGGTAGGGCCGTTCCTGTGTCATCGCCTGGTACGCGTCGGCGGCGGCGAGAATCCTTGCGGCGGGCGGGATCGCGGACCCGCTCGCTTGCCGGTGATAGCCGGAACCGTCCTGGCGCTCGTGATGCATTCCAGCGATGCGGGCGATCGGCGCGAGAGCGGGGCAACGGCTCAGGATGCGTTCGGAGTGATAGGGGTGCAGCCGCACCTTCTCCCACTCGATGCTGTTCAGCGGCCCGGCTTTCTCCCAGATACTGTTCGGGACGCCGACACGGCCGAGATCCTGGAGCAGGCCGGCCCGGCGAACCGTGACCTGGTCTGGCTCGGAGAGTTTCAGCGTCGCCGCCGCGCGCTCGGCGATCTCGGCTACGGCGGCCGAATGACCGTGGGTCCAAGGCACTTTGAGGTCGGTCAGATCGGCGAAGGTGCGCGCGACCTTGTCGATCTCCTCGGCGGTCACCACCCGGCCAAGCCCGGGCTCGGCGGCGGGAACGGCTTCAAGCAGGTCGACGGCGTCGATCTCCTTGAGCAGCGCCATGCCGTGTTCGCTCAGTAGTTTGGCGATGCGAGGGTCCAGCCACCCGCCGGCGCGCACGCGCAGCGCCGTACAGGCGTCCCGCGCGCCAATCGCGGACGAGAGGCTGGCGAGTTGGCCGCACACCAGCGCCAACCGGGCCGGCATCGCGATCGCCTCCGCGCGCAGCCCGCGTGGGTGACCCTTGCCATCCCACCGTTCGCGAGCGCTGTAGACGCCCTCTTCCACACCTTTGCCCAGGCCGAGACGGCGCGCCGCGAGCGCGGCCACCTCGCACAGCGAGCGTTCCACGTTTCGGCCCCAGCCCGGGTTTGTGGCCATATGCAGCAGGAGCCTGGGTCGGGCCGTCACTGGGACCTCGACGAGCAAACCCCGCGTCGCGTTCAGCGCCTCTCCCGGCTTGGTGAGGTCCGCATTTCTGATCTGCTTCCTGGCGGCTATTTCATCCGGTACCAGAAACGACGACTCCTCATGTGCTGTGGCCGTACAACCGATATGGCGCAGCATCGTGGTGTAGTAGCAATCGACCAACTCGTCGCCGCGTAGGCCGAGCATCTCGCCCAGGCGGACACACAACAAAGTCGAGCGCAATGCCTGGCCCTCAGGCTCGCCCATGCCCAGATCGGTGACATAGGATAGTGGCGCGAGCAATTCGGCCAGCCGGAAGCGCACCACCATGACTGAAGAGAATACGCCCCAGGCGGCGAGGTTCGGCGGTCAATTGGTTACTGGACAGGTTCTGTTCTGGCCTTGGCGGTTACCCGGCGGTATTTGTGGTTCCGCCGAAGTAGCATTTGGGCGAGAGACCAGGCGCCCGTTGCCGCCAACGGTGTCAGGTGAACGCGGTGCGGCGCTGGTCGTCCAGCGCGCGGATCAAGGCGCGGCGCACCTGTCCATACCGGATGGCGTCCTCGGTTCCGAGCAGCCGGACCGGTCGTCCCGCGACGCTGGCCCACAGCTCCTGCCAGTGGCTGTACCGGCGCAGATCTTCCAACGCCTGCAACGCCATCGCACCGCCGGCCAGACCCACCAGCAGCCGGCCCAATCCGACCGCGGCGGCGAGCAGTACCAGCACGCCGCCCGCGGTCAACCATCCGACCTGTGTGACCGCGATCCTCGCCACCACGACACCCGCCAGCACGGCGCCGGCGCCGGTCACCCGCCGGCCGATGTTCAGCCTGCCGGTACGCCAGGTCCGGTCGACATCGCAAAGCCGGTATCGGGTTCCGCGGACCCACACCGCCGACGAGGTAATGCAGATACCGTCGTCGCGGTAGTAGATCCGCATCGATATCGCCGCCGGGGGTTGGAGGTTGGAATGCGTACCAGGTACCCGGTACGGCGTCCGGTAACCGCACCGGACGCACCATGTCGTATCCCGCCGCTCGAACGCGGCTACCGCCCGGCGCGTGGCCGGCTAACTCGAAGGAATTCCAGTGCCGGGCCGCACCGGCAGCCCACGCCGTGCCACGTCCGGAGACAGCGAAACACGCAGTCCGGCCAGTCCGCTCTCGACCGCGACGAACGGAAATTTGCTGCTCACTGGTGAGGTTAGGTAGCGGCGGCCGGACTCGTCACCGCAGGCCGTGCCGGCGGCTGCCAGCCGAAGGTACCGGCGGTCGCGCGCAGGAACACCGTGGTGGGCAGCGCCCATGCCGCCAGGTCGCGCAGCCGGGCGGCCAACGGGTTGGCGGCCATGAGCAGTCGACCGGTGCGGGCCGAGACGCGGACCAGGTCTTGGCTGCGCTTACGCCGGGCCCGGTCATAGCTGGCAAGCACCACGTCCAGGTCGGCCGAGCCGGCGAATGCGGTGAGCACGACCGCGTCCTCCAGGGCTTGGCAGGCGCCCTGGCCGAGATCCGGCGTCATGGCATGGGCGGCGTCGCCGAGCATTACCACGCGCCCGGCACGGTAGCTGGGCAGCGGGGTGGCCAGGTGGTAGATGTCGTGACGCAGCAGCCCTTCCGGTGGGGTGGCCGCCAGCATGGCCGGGATGGGGTCGTGCCAGCCGGCGAACAGGTTGGCGACGTCCGTCAGGTCGCCCTCGATGTGGGCGCCTTCCGGCGCTGTCCGAGCGGCGAACCAATACACCCGCCCGTCGGCCAGCGGCAGGGCGCCGAACCCCAGCCCGCGCCCCAAGGTCTGGAACGCCCCCGGCAGCCCGGCGGGCACGGCAGCCGCCGGGGCCAGGCCGCGCCAGGTGACGTACCCGGCGTACGCCGGCCCCGGATGATGCGGGACCAGCGAATGCCGGGTGACGCTGTGTACCCCGTCCGCGGCGACGACCAGATCAGCCGTGGCCGCGCCGGGCTGGCCGTCGGCGGCGAACCGCACCTCGGCGCCGTCCGGCAGGCTCACCACGCCGGTGACGCGGTGACCGGTGCGCAGGTCCGCCTCGCCGGCGGCCTCGGCGAGCATCCGGTGCACGTCGGCCCGGTGCAGCACAAATGCGGGAACGCCTTGCCATGCGGTGAGCTGCTCGACCGTGGTCCGCAACAGCCACCGGCCAGCGACGGTACGCAGCCCGGCAGCGCCGGTCGACACGCTGCACTCCCGCAGGGCGCCACCAAGCCCGAGCCAGTCCAGCGCCCGCACCCCGTTCGGCGCCAGCGCGATCCCCGCACCGACCGGCGCGAACTCGGGCGCCTGCTCGAACACGGTCACCCGCCACCCCGTCCGGGACAGCCCCGCCGCCGCCGCGAGCCCGCCGATCCCACCGCCGACCACGATCGCGGTCCGCTCAGCCATGTCATCCTCCCGGCACGCGAGTACCCAGTCGGCGGTACCGCACCACGCCGACGGCACCTAACCTGGCGTACCCGCGTGGGCCGCACCGAACCCCGCCGGTGGGCGCAATCGACCGCCGCAGCTCGGGCCGAAAGCCGAGCGGACAGGCCGCTTCGGCGACCTGCACCGCGACGCCCGCGCCCGGCCCGGCATGTGGCTGTTGCGCTCGTGGCCGCCCACCAGACTGCCACCGCGTTTCACAACCGCATCCCACCTGCAACGATCCGCAGACGCCCGCAGGGCGGCAGATCCGCATTGGGTCAGATTTGAGCACATCGGGTCGGCCCACTATGACGCCGAGTTGGAGGTGTTGACGGCGGCCGCACGGCAGCGTCTGGCGGCCGGGAAGGGCGAGTTGGATCTGGGTCTGGAGCGTGCCGAGCCGGCCGGGCGCGGCGCCGTCGGTCCGTTGCCGATCCGCGAACCGCTCGGTTGTGCTGATCTGCCGCCGGTAATGGCCAGCCCGCTCATGGCTAGCGGCCCAACCGATCAGCGGTCGGTACGACCCAGGATCTGTGCCGACGCGGCAGTGACGAACGAGCCGACGGCATCGCGGGACTGATTCTCATAGGTCTTCAATTCGTCACGGTCGGCCGCTTTCGAGATCGCCTTGGTCGGGACGTGTGCC